>JADJPR010000002.1:0-300000 GCA_016713135.1 Rhodanobacteraceae bacterium
TGATCACAGCCGCGCGGGCGGACCGGCCGTCCTTTGGCTGCGGCGCCGAAGCGGACATCACCTATTTCGGCCATGCATTCCTGACCGAGGCGCTGAACCAGACTACCTCGCTCACCGGCGCCTTCGAACTCGCGCGCGAGCGGGTGGGAGAAATGGAAAAGGCAGAGGATTTCGAGCCTTCCGAGCCACAGATGGCACTCGGCGCGCTGATGGCGCAGAAACTGCGCGACTGGAGCGCGCGCCTACCCGAAACCAAGAAGGTCGTGTTCCAACCCGCCACCAGGCCTGCCGCACACGCCTGTGGCCCGGGAACCCAGCAACCCTGCGAGTGAGTTGCTCACTGCAGGGTCCGGCCCGCAAAACCGGGCGTTGCTGGTTAGGCCGGTGTAGCGCGCAGCGCTTCACCGGCAGAGAGCCGCAGAGGTGCTGCGCGGCACTACGGCCTACGCACCCACAGATCCCGTTTCTGCCTGACCTGCCCGCAACCCGGCAGGTGCAGTCATTCAGATCTCGAGCGCAGCCCGCGCACCCGCCAGTCGGCCGGTGAGATCGCGCGACAACCCGACCAGCACGCTGGTGCCGGCGCCGGCATCGATCGCATGCACCAGCTCGCGCGCCAACTGCCCGAGATCGTCGAATCCGTACATGCCGGCGGAGCCCGCCAGCTTGTGCGCGAGGTCGCGCAGCGTGCGCAACTGCGGCTCACCTTCACTTGCCAGCGCCTCGCAGGCGGCATCGATGGCTGCAGCCTTGGCCGGAAAGCTGTCGATGTAGCGGCGACGCAGTGCCTCGGGAATCACTTCATTGGCCATCGCTTGCCCTCCCGGGCCTGACTGTAGGAAGCCCCGCGCTGCTCAGGCCGCGCGCTCGAGTCGATAACCATGCTGGTACACCGAGATCAGGCGCCAGCCATTGCTGTCGTCGATCTCCAGCTTCTTGCGGATGCGGCTGATGTGCGCGTCCACGGTGCGGGTGGTGATGGTCTGGCTGCGACCCCAGACGCGCTCGAGCAGCACGCCACGCTTCACCAGGCGGCCGGCGTTGGCGAACATGTACGCCGCCAGGTCGAATTCCTTGCTGGTCAGCTCGACCTGCTTGCCACGCAGGCTGATCATGCGGTGGCCAACATCCACCGTGTAAGGATCGCAGCCCTGCAGCACTTCGGCGGGCTGGATGGCTCCGGCGCGCCGGCCGACGGCCTGCACGCGCGCGAGCAATTCGCGACGGCGCGGCGGCTTGACCAGGTAGTCGTCGGCGCCGGCCTGCAACGCGGCCACCACATGCTCTTCCGAATCCTGGGCGGTGATGAACACCACCGGGATGCGTCCAAGGAAACTCTGGCGCACCCAGGTCAGCACATCCATGCCGGAGGACTCGGGCAGCACCCAGTCAAGCAGCAGCACATCCGGCACATCCCGGTGCAGCGCGCGGGTCATGTCGCCACCGGAACGGTACCAGCGCACATCATGACCTTCCTCGGTCAGCCAATGGCTGATCATCTCAGCCTGGTCCGGATCATCTTCGAGCAGATCGATACGCATTCTGGTAGCTCCCGTCGCTTCGCGCGCTTCTGACTGTAGCCGATTGTTGCAATTGTATCCGAACAGGTACGGCACCAAGCTAGTTCAAACGACTAAACAACCACCAGCTGAAGCTGGTGGGTTTGTCTTGCGGACTGAAAGTCCGGATACGCGTCGCCTGAACGACGCGTCCTACTCAGGCTCCATCTTGAAGTCACCGGTTGGTAAGGATGCTCCGACTGCTTGATCATCTCTTCCGTCATCTGCCCACGTCGCGCAAAAACCCTCGGCCCAGAAGTGCCGACCCCAGTACGCTTCTTCAGTGCGGAAATTCTTCAAACTGGCTCGCGTCTCCTTTGATCCGCTGATCTCGCTCGGCGCCATTCGGCGGCGCGCTCACCAGAATGTGCACGTGATCCTGGCTCACCACCCCTCACTATCCGTATCTCAATCAACTGCCAAATAATTTGTACCCAAAAGTGGCTGGCACCGGGGCCCTATCCAGCGCCCTCCTCACACGGCGATCTTCGCAGCTAAAGCTGACCGGCTAAAGCCGGTGGTTTAAACCTTGTGATCGACAATTACACGCGTCCGTAGCGGTCCTCGTATCGAACGATGTCGTCTTCGCCGAAATAGTCGCCGCACTGGACTTCGATCAAGTGCAGGTCCTCATCGGTGTCGTTTTCCAACCGATGCAGGGTCTGCAGCGGAATATGGATCGATTCGTTGCGCCGGAGCAAGAATTCGCGCTCGCCGACGCGCACCTTGGCGGTTCCGGAGACCACGGTCCAGTGCTCGCTGCGACGATAATGCATCTGCAGCGAGAGCACCTGCCCGGGCTTGACGGTCAGGCGCTTGACCTTGCAGTCGGGCGCATCCTCGATCACGGAGTAACTGCCCCAGGGCCGGTGCACGGTGGAATGCACATTGGCCACTTCATTGCGCTGCGAGCGCAACTCGTCGACCACCTGCTTGACCGCCTGCGCCTTGTTGCGGGTGCTGACCAGCACGGCATCGCCGGTGTCGACGATGACCAGGTCGTCCACGCCCACCGCAGCCACCAGGCGGCCTTTCGATTGCACATAACAATTGCGACTGTCGACCAGCACCGCCGGACCCTGCGTGCGGTTGCCGTCCGCGTCGCCGGGATCGAGTTCGCTGATCGCCTTCCACGAGCCGATGTCGTTCCAGTCGAAGCTGGCGGGAACCACCGCACGGCGCGTGGCTCTCTCCATCACCGCGTAGTCCACCGAGATGTCCGGCAGCGCCGCGAAGCTGTCGCGATCGAACTCGATCGGCATCGCGTCGGCGTCGACCCTGGCATAGCACGCGCGCGCGGCGGCCAGCAGCGCCGGACAGGTCTGCGCCATGCTCTCCAGCAGCGCACCGGCGGCGAAGCAGAACATGCCGGAGTTCCACAGGTAATCGCCGCTGGCCACATAGGCAGCGGCGGTGTCGACGTCGGGCTTCTCGACGAAGGCCTCGATGCTGCGGCCGTGCGTCAATGCCTCGCCGGCGCGGATGTAGCCGAAGCCCGTCTCAGGCCGGCTCGGCACGATGCCGAAGGTGACCAGGTAGCCATCCGCCGCCAGTTCGCGTGCCTGGCGCACGGCCTGGGCGTAGCCTTCGAGGTCACGGATCAGGTGATCCGCCGGTAGCACCAGCATCTGCGCGTCCGGGCCGTGGCGATGCTCGATGTCGAGCGCGGCCATCGCCAGCGCCGGCGCGGTGTTGCGACCAACGGGTTCGAGCAGGAAGCGCGCGTCCGGATCGGCCAGCAGGCCGCGGTACTCGTCGCGGGTGATGAAGAAATGGTCGCGCGCGGTGACCGTGATCACCTCCTCGCCCACCGCCACCGCCTGCGCGCGCTTGAGGGTCTTCACCAGCAGCGACTCGCCGTCGCCCATCTGCATGAAGGGCTTGGGGTAAGCCTTGCGCGACACCGGCCAAAGGCGGGTGCCGGCGCCGCCGGAAAGAATCACGGGAATCAGCATGTGCGCACCTCGAATCCGGCTCCAGCGAGCGATTTGCGCGCCTCGGAGAGTTCCAGCAGCGTGTGCTGCAGTCCGACGGTCCAGTCGGGCGGGATGATCTGGAACTGGGTGCGCAGACGCCCGGTATCAAGCACCGAGTATGCCGGACGCGGTGCCTTCGCCGCGTATTCGCCGCTGGTGATCGCACGCACCGGCGTGGCGCGAGCGAGCAGGCCGAGTGCATGGGCACGCGCGATGATGTCGCGGGCGAAACCGCACCAGCTGACCTGCCCGGCGCTCGCGACGTGGCAGATGCCCTCGATCTGCGCGCGCTGCACCGGGTCCGCGGCCAGCCAGCGGCGGACCAGCACGGCACTGGTGTCGGCGAGGAAACGCGCGGTGGTCGGGCAGCCGACCTGGTCGTCGACCACGGTCAGCTCGTCGCGTTGCGCTGCCACCCGCAGCATCGTCAGCAGGAAGTTCTTGCCTCGCGCGGCGTATACCCAGGCGGTACGCAGCAGCAGGAAGGCGCAGCCGGAGGCCGCCAGCGCCTGCTCACCGGCGAGCTTGCTGCGGCCATATACGCTGCGCGGCGCGGTGGCGTGGTCTTCGCGGTAGGGCGCAGTGCCTCGGCCATCGAACACATAGTCGGTGGAGTAGTGCAGCACCAGCGCATTGCAGCGACGGGCGGCCTGACCCAGGGCGACCAGCGCCAGGTGGTTGATGCGGTCGGCCAGCTCCGGTTCGTCCTCTGCCTGGTCGACCGCGGTATAGGCGGCCGCGTTGACGATGACGTCGGGCGCCAGCGCGATCACCCGCTCGGCCAGTCCAAGCGGGTCGCCGATATCGATCGCCAGCGCGACTCCCAGCGCTGGATCGGCCACTCGGTCTGCGGTAAGCACCTGGCCGACGCCGGCAAGCGTGCGCGTCAGCTCAAAACCCACTTGCCCGGCGGCGCCGAGGATCAGGATCCGCATCGTTCAGCTCCCCGGCAAGAGATCGGGTGGCACGTCACGCAGACGCGGCGCACTGCGGTCCTTGGCCGAGAGCTGCGGCTCGGCGATGGGCCATTCCACGCCAATGTCCGGGTCGTTCCAGGCCACCGAGCGGTCGCAGCTGGGGTCGTACAGTTCGGTGACCAGATAGGAGAAGGTGGCGTATTCGCTGGTCACCTGGAAGCCGTGCAGGCAACCAGGCGGGACGTAGATCATGCGGTGATTGTCGGCGGAGAGTTCCACCCCGAACCACTGCCCGAATGTGGGTGAGCCGCGACGCACATCGACCGCCACGTCATACACGCTGCCCTCAACCACCCAGACCAGCTTGCCCTGGGGCTTCGGCCACTGGTGATGCAGTCCGCGCAACACGCCGCGCGCCGAGCGCGAGGTGTTTGCCTGCGGAAAATCGGTGGGCAGGCCGGCGGCGGCGAAGCGCGCGCGGTTGTAGGCCTCGAAGAAGTAGCCGCGGCTGTCGCCGTGCACCGCCGGCTCGATCACGACCACACCAGACAGATTGGATTCGACCAGCTTCACGCTTTCACCAGCCCGCGCAAGTACGCGCCGTAGCCGCTCTTGGCCAGCGGCGCCGCCAGCGCGAGCAGTTTCTCGCCGTCGATCCAGCCCTGCTCGAAGGCGATCTCCTCGGGGCAGGCAATCTTCAGCCCCTGGCGTTCCTCGATGGTCTGGATGAAATTGCCGGCCTGGATCAGCGAATCGTGGGTACCGGTGTCGAGCCAGGCATAACCGCGGCCCATGCGCTCCACCTGCAGGCTGCCATCGTGCAGGTAGCAACGGTTGAGATCGGTGATTTCCAGTTCGCCGCGCGGCGAGGGCTTGAGCGCGGCGGCGTAGTCGCAGGCGCGGCTGTCGTAGAAATACAGACCGGTGACTGCGTAGTTGGACTTGGGCTGCGCCGGTTTTTCCTCGATCGACAGCACCCGCCCATCCGCGCCGAACTCGGCGACGCCGTAGCGCTCCGGATCACGCACCCAGTAGCCGAACACGGTGGCGCCCTGCACCCTGGCGTCGGCGCGCGCGAGCATCTGCGACAGGCCCTGGCCGTAGAAGATGTTGTCGCCCAGGACCAGGCAGGACGGCCTGCCGGCGATGAACTGGCGGCCGATCAGGAAGGCCTCGGCCAGGCCGTTCGGCTCCGGCTGCACTGCGTATTCGATGGACAGGCCCCACTGCGAGCCGTCGCCCAGCAGGCGCTGGAACAGGGCCTGCTCATGCGGCGTGTTGATGACCAGGATCTTGCGAATCCCCGCCAGCATCAGCACCGACAGTGGGTAATAGATCATCGGCTTGTCGTACACCGGCAGCAGCTGCTTGCTGACCGCGATGGTCAGCGGGTGCAGCCGGGTGCCGGCGCCTCCGGCGAGGATGATGCCGACGCGTTCGGTCGTTGCGCTCATCTCAGGCCACCAGTCCCAGGCGTTCACCGCGATAGCTGCCGTCGCGAATGTGGGCGCACCAGTCCTGGTTGGCGAGGTACCAGTCGATGGTGCGTGCGATGCCGCTCTCGAAGCTCTCGGCCGGCTTCCAGCCCAGTTTCGCGCTGCAGCTTGCTGGCGTCGATCGCGTAGCGGCGGTCATGGCCCGGGCGGTCGGCGACGAAGGTGATCAGTTCGCGCCGGCTGCGCCCGTCGGCCAGCGGCCGGCGCGCGTCGAGCAGGTCGCAGATCCGGTGCACCACTTCGATGTTCTCGCGTTCGGCGTCGCCGCCGACATTGTAGACCTCGCTGGGACGACCGCCCTCGAGCACCGCGCGGATCGCGGCGCAATGGTCGCCCACGTAGAGCCAGTCGCGCACATTGCGACCATCGCCGTAGACCGGCAAAGGCTGCCCGGTCAGCGCCTTCTGGATCATCAGCGGGATCAGCTTTTCCGGGAACTGCCAGCGGCCCGTAGTTGTTCGAGCAGTTGGTGGTCAGCACCGGCAGGCCGTAGGTGTGATGCCAGGCGCGCACCAGGTGGTCCGAAGCCGCCTTGCTCGCCGAGTACGGCGAGTTCGGCGCATACGGGGTGGTCTCGCTGAACTTGCCCTCCGGCCCGAGCGAGCCGTAGACCTCGTCGGTGGACACGTGCAGGAAGCGGAAATCCGCCTTCGCCGCGGCGTCGAGCGTGCGCCAGTAGTCCAACGCGCTCTGCAGCAGCCCGAGCGTGCCGACCACATTGGTCTGCACGAAGGCAGCCGGGCCTTCGATCGAGCGGTCGACGTGGCTCTCGGCCGCGAAATTGACGATCGCGCAGGGCTGGTGCTCGGCGAGCAGGCGCGCGACCACTTCGCGATCGCCGATGTCGCCACGCACGAACACGTGGTCAGGATTGCCCGCGACCTCCGCCAGCGATTCCTGGTTGCCGGCGTAGGTCAGCGCATCCAGGTTGACGATGCGCACGCCGCCGCGCGCAAGCGTGGCCAGCACGAAATTGGCGCCGATGAAACCGGCACCGCCGGTGACCAGCCAGGTTTTCTGCATGGTTGACCTGTCGCTTGGGGAAGGGCACGGCGAGCGGTCCGCAGACCCGCGCCATGGTCGCTCCGACCCTGGCCCGTGCGCAAAGTTCGCGAGGATAGCGCGGTTGGCCCGACATGCGCCGCTCGCGGGCCTCGCTGAGCGCGCAGGCCTCTCGATCCAGAGAAGCTGATCATTGGTCCGCAAAGGACGCAAAGGACGCAAAGAAAAGCTGGAGAGCATCTTCATGGCGCGGATCGCCAGCAAGCTGCCGCCCCTGACCTACCGGCCCTTCCGGCGCCGATGACCTCCCTCTTGCCCTTTGCTTCCCTTTGCCTCGCTTCCCTTTGCGTCCTTTGCGTCCTTTGCGGACACAAGATCTTTTCCCATCAAAACCTCGCAGCACTCACAGCCGCGCCGCAGCCGCTCGCGCGCGGATCTCGCTGAAGCGCTGGTCGACCACCAGGCGTCCGTCCTCCCAGACGGTCTGCAGCGCGTCCGAATAGCCCTCGGGATAGGGCATTTCCGCCAGCGAAGCGGCAGCAGCCGGGAGTGTCAGCGTGCGCCAGGCGCCGGATTGCGGGTGGTGGGCCAGGGTCATGCGCCCGCGCTTGCTCTGCTTGCCCTTGTCGGTGACGGGGTCCTTGTAGACGTCGATCCAGTGCCCGTCGATGCGCGCCGCAGAGCACTTGAGCGCGAACTTCTGGGTGTCGCGGTTGAGCTGCTGCAGCAGCGCGCCGCCCATGCCGAAGGCCAGGTTGTCGGTGGCGTAGCCGGCGCTGGTCACCCGCTCGAGGATCGCGCGGATGCTGGTCGGGTTGATACCGTCGCCCTGGATCACGCGCACGTGGTTGAGCACCCGGTAGCCCTTGCGGTTGAGGCTGTGGCCGAAGGCTTCGTCGAGCAGTTCCAGGCACTGGTGGACCACCGCGACCGGGTCGCCCGAGTCCGGACGGATCACCACCGTCGCGCCGGAGCGGATCACCTCCTCGCGCAGCGTGCGGCCCCAGTGCTCGCGGATCGCATGGAAGATGTCGTAGCTGTCGGAGACCACCGCGACGATCGCGCCCGGCTTGGCGAACTGCCGCAGCATGTTGCGGTAGGCGTCGGCTTCGTGCTCGCGGCCCCAGGAAGTGATCGTGCTGTGCTCGGCAGCGGGGATCGAAAAGCCGGCCATGGCCTCGCCGTAATGCGCGCGCGCCGCGAGTACCCCGGAGATGGTGTCGGTGCCCATGAAATTGACCAGGTGCGCCGCACCGCCGAGCGCCGCCGATTCCGCGCTGGAGACCCCGCGCGCGCCGAAATCGTGCAGCTTGAACGGCAACTGGCCTTCCGGATCGTCGCTGGTGCGCTCAAGGAACTGGCGGATGGTCTGCCGCGCGTGCCAGCTGATCGTGGCCACCGTGACCGGGTACCACAGCCGCAGCAGCAGGGTCTCGATGTACGAGGGCACCCAGAAGGCCGCCGGATCGGTGGACTCGATGGTCACCAGCGCCTGGTGGGTCGGCACCACGCTGCCCTCGGGCACCGCGCGGATGCGCAGCGGCAGGCGGCCGGCGTGGGCATCGACCACGTAGCGCCAACCGGACTCGTTGAAGGGCTCGCCGTGCGCGGCGAAGAACTCGCGCGCCTCATCGACGTCGGCATGGCTGACCGGCTTGCCGAGGTATTCCTTGAGGATCGCCTGCAGGCCGAAGAACAGCGTGCGGTCGTACACGCCGCCGCGGGACTCGACGTAGAAAAACGTGGCATCGGTGCCCGGCGGGTACTGCAGCCAGTGGCTGGCCTTGTAGCTGTCGGTATTCAGCAGCAGGTTGTTGAGGCATTGCATGACGGAAGCTCCTTCGCGTCGGTGGTCCGGCGGTCTCTCCGCCGGAGGGATTCGTCAGCCGCGGCCGACGAAGTATTCGATGATGGACAAATGGTCTTCGAACAGTTGCGGGCCCATCTCCAGGGCCTCGCCCAGCGCGATCCAGCGCGCCTTGTCGGCGTCGTCGCCGCCGCGCACGGCGGGCAGCTCGCCGCTGGGGAATTCGAAGTGGAAGGCGTGCGTGATGGTGCGCCCGCGCAGGCTGCGCTCGGGGTGGTCGAACACCCGGCTCTGCTTCAACGAACCCTTGAGCACCGGCAGCGGCAGCTTCAGGCGGGTCTCTTCGCGCAGTTCGCGCAGGCAGGAGTCGAGCACGGTCTCCTGCTGGTCGACGAAACCACCTGGCAATGCCCACAGCCCCTTGCCCGGCTCGGCGCGCCGGCGCACCAGCAGCACATGGCCCGAGTGCACCACGACGGCGTCGGTGGTGACGAAGGTCGGCGGGTACGGCGCGTGTGCCCACGCGGCACGGTACTGCTCGATGAACTGGTACTCGGCTACCAGCTGGTTGAACGCCGGCGAGGCGCGCCGGAAGGCGTCCAGCATCTCGTACACCGGCCCGGGCACGGCGGCGCGGATCAGCATCAGCCCGCCGTGCGAGTTCACGTGGTTGGCGTCGAACAGATAGCGCCGCAACTCGGTGGCGGACAGCGTTTCGGTGTGCTTGACGTCCACCAGCGGCCACTGCGGGAACTCGCGCAGGTAGTAGCTGGACGCGTCCTTGTCCTTGCCGATCAGGCCGATGCGCGGTTGCGCCGGGCGCTCGGGATCGGCTTCGATCGCCTCACCCACCAGCCGCTGCACGCTGGCGATCCACTGCGCCTCGTTGTAGAGGTGATCGCGCAGGCCGCGGATCAGCAGGCGCCGGGTGTCGTCCGGAAAAGCCGACTGGATCATCACTGCGCGCTCGGCGACGGTCCACGGGTTGCGGATGGTGCGTGGCGTGTCGGCGGAACCGACCAGCACGATGACCTTGAGTGCTCGCTGCAGCGCCAGGCGGGCAACGGCGGCGTGGCCGTTGTGGAAAGGCTCGAAACGGCCGATGAAGACCAGATAATCGAAGTCCATGAGGCTCCCTCACGGTAGTTGGCGGCTCGCGGTCTGTCCGCGAGTGGACACCAAATTACGCCGATGCCGGCGCGCGTCAAGCGCCGCGCGTGGCGCCTACAGCTGGGCTTCAGATTTCTCCTTCCACGGTCGGCGTCCGTAGCCCTTCGCGGCACTGGCAGGCGCAGTTGCGGCCCGACGCGAGCTGAACCGTTGTTGGCGACACGCTTGCCAGGGATTCGAAGCGAGATCATCATGCGTCTAAACGCTTGGACGTATTGATGAGCGATTCGCCTTCCCTCGACGCTTTCCACCGCTGCGCGCCGATATTCGCGGCGCTCGGCGACCCGCACCGCCAGGCCATCGTGCTGCTGCTGGCGGAACATGGGGCGCTCAACGTCACGCGCATCACCGACGCCCTTCCGCTGTCCCGGCCCGCGGTTTCGCACCACCTCAAGGTGCTGCTGCAGACCGGGATCGTCCGTCGCGAGCGCGTCTCGCGCGAGAACTTCTACGCGCTGCAACTGGAGGTCGCCCTCGGCGAACTCCGCAACCTGGTCGCGCTGGCCGAGCGGGACTGCCTCGGCTGAGACCCACCCACCCGCGGGCTTGGTCCCGCTTCATTGGTCGATCCGTTTAAACCATTGCCATGAATAGCCCTGCTCGATCCATTCCTTCCCTGGTCCTTGTCACGGGTGCCTCCGGCGGCATCGGCGCCGAACTCGCTGCTGAATACGCCCGGCGCGGCCATGACCTGGTGCTCACCGCACGCAGTCGGCGTGCGCTCGACGCGGTCGCCGAAACTCTGCGGGCAAGCTACGGCGTGCGTATCGACGTCTTGCCCGAGGACCTTGCCGATGCGGCGGGGGCGGCGCGCGTCGCGGCCCACGTCCTCGCGGAGGATCGGCCACTGGCGGCGGTCGTCAACAACGCCGGTTACGGCCTCTACGGCGACTTCAGCGAGAGCGACCTCGACGACACCCTGCGCATGATGCGGCTCAACATGGAGGCACCGGTGGTGCTCACGCGCCGGCTGCTGCCCAGGCTCCGCGCCACCCGCGGGCACGTGCTCAATGTGGCATCGACCGCGGCCTTCCAGCCCGGGCCAACCATGGCCGTGTACTACGCCACCAAGGCCTTCCTGCTCAGCTGGAGCGAAGCCCTCGCCGAGGAACTCGCGGGTTCCGGCATCACGGTAACGGCGCTCTGCCCCGGACCGACGGCGTCCGGCTTCCAGGAGCGCGCCGACATGCGCGATTCGGCCCTGGTGAAGGGCAGGCGTTTGCCCACAGCGGCCGCGGTCGCGGCCTTCGGCGCCCGGGCGACCTTCCGCGGCCGCCGCCTGGCGATCCACGGCGTCATGAACTGGGCCATGGCGCAGTCGGTGCGGTTCACCCCGCGCCGCGTGGTGACGGCGCTGGTCGCCTATTGGTCGCGTCGTCGCTGACGGCCCTTGGCCAAATCGCCGTGCGTCGGACCGGCGCAAGCCGCGCGGCAACGCGGCTTGCCCAAGTTCTGCCGGTGCCCGCGACTCAAAACGGGATGTCGTCCTCGAAGTCGTCTGGCGGCGGCGCTTCGTTGCGCGCCGGGGCCGGGCGGCTGCCGCCACCGGACGGCGGGCCACTGCGCTGCGGGCGATCGGACGGGCCGCGGCTGCCACCGCCCATTCCGCCACCACCGCCACCGCCCTCGCCATCGCGACCGCCGCTGCCGAGGAGTTGCATCTCGTTGGCGATGATGTCGGTGGCGTAGCGCTCGACGCCTTCCTTGTCGGTGTACTTGTCGGTGCGGATGCTGCCCTCGACGTACACCTGGCGACCCTTCTTCAGGTACTCGCCGGCGATTTCCGCCAGGCGACCGAAGAACTTGACGCGATGCCACTCGGTGCGTTCCTGCATCTCGCCGGTCTGCTTGTCCTTCCAGCTCTCGCTGGTGGCCACCTTGATGGTGCAGATCGCGCCGCCGTTGGCGGTGTAGCGGGTTTCGGGATCGGCACCCAGGTTGCCGACCAGGATGACCTTGTTGACGCCTCTTGCCATGATGCTTCCCTGCCTGTGCTGCTGATTGCGGTAAGGGTGACGATACTAGCCGCCCGGCCGCGGCCGCGTCAGGAAAGCGGGCCACCGGTTGTAGGAAAACTCCGATCTGCGGATGGCTATACTCCCGCAGATGAACCTTCTGGCCACTTCCCCGGCAACCGATCCGGCCGCCGACGCCGCGCAGCGCTTCGCCGCCATCCAGCAACTGACCGCCGCCGACATGGGGCGGGTGGACGCGCTGATCCGCGCGGAACTGCGCTCGGACGTGGTCCTGATCAACCAGATCGGCGAACACATCATCGGTGCCGGCGGCAAGCGCCTGCGGCCGCTGCTGGTGGTGCTTTGCGCCCGCACCGGACCGGCAGGCGACGACCATCGCGGCGCCGCGCTGGCTGCGATGGTCGAATTCATCCATACCGCCACCCTGCTCCACGACGATGTGGTCGACGAATCCGATCTGCGCCGCGGCCGCAAGACCGCCAACGCCCTGTTCGGCAACGCCGCCAGCGTGCTGGTCGGCGATTTCCTCTACTCGCGCTCGTTCCAGATGATGGTCGGCCTGGACCGCATGACCGTGATGCGGGTGCTCGCCGACACCACCAATGCGATTGCCGAAGGTGAGGTGCTGCAACTGCTGCACATGGGCGACCCGAACCTTTCCGAAGCGCGCTATTTCGACGTGATCCGGCGCAAGACGGCGATCCTGTTCGCCGCCGCCTGCCGCCTGGGCGGCCTGGCGGCGGGCCTCGACGAGACCCAGCAGGACGCGCTGCACCGCTACGGCATGGCGCTCGGCATCGCCTTCCAGATCGCCGACGACGTGCTCGACTACATCGGCGATGCCGCGCGTATCGGCAAGCACCTGGGCGACGACCTCGCCGAAGGCAAGCCCACCCTGCCGCTGATCGTGGCCCAACGCCGCGGCAGCCCGCAGCAGGTCGAGGTGATCCGCGCAGCGATTCAGGGCGGAGACCGCGAGGCGCTGCCCACGGTGATCGCGGCGATCCGCGAGACCGATGCCCTCGACGAAAGCATCGAGCGCGCGCGCGAATACGTGAGCGAGGCGCAGCGCGAACTCGCCTCATTGCCGGCATCGACCCATCGCGATGCGCTGCACGACCTGGCCGATTACGCGGTGATGCGTCTCAGTTGAGGTGCTGCAGCCGGGCTCGCACCGGCTAGAATCGCGATCCGTTCTCATCTCCGGAGCCGCCGATGCGCCTTGCCGCCCTGTCCTTGTCCCTCGCCCTGCTGACCGTTGCCGGCGCCGCCCAAGCGCAGGCCAAGCCGGAGGATGTGATCCGCTACCGCAAGGCGCAGTACACCGTGCTGCTGTGGAACTGGATGCCGCTGAATTCGATGGTGCGCGGCCGCATCCCCTTCGATGCCGCAGAGTTCGCACGCCGCGCCGAGCGCGTCGCCGCGGTCGCCCCGCAGTTGCTGGAAGGCTTTGCGGAAGGCTCCGGCGAGGGCGCGCCCACCGACGCCAAGCCCGAAATCTGGAAGAACTTTGCCGATTTCAGCGCAAAGATGAAGGACTTCGAGCGCGAGTCCGCCGCGCTGGCGAGCATCGCCAAGGGCGGCGACGAAGCCGCGATGCGCGAGCAGTTCGCGAAGGTCGGCGGCACCTGCAAAGCCTGCCACGACAGTTACAAGGCCGAGTGACCCTCGGGTCAGAAAAGGCGGGGCAAGGGGAAGGGGGCACGGGACCCAGCTTGCGGTATCGATAACGCGCGAAGCGGGGTGAAGTTCGCGATCCGCCGCCAACCAGACGCGTGCCACAAGGCAGCCGTCCTGCCCCCAGGCCCGAGAAAAGGCGGGGCAAGGGGAAGGGGGCACGGGATCCAGCTTGCGGTATCGATAACGCGCGAAGCGGGTGAAGTTCGCGATCCGCCGCCAACCAGACGCGTGCCGCGAGGCAGCCGTCCTGCCCCCAGGCCCGAGAAAAGGCGGGGCAAGGGGAAGGGGGCACGGGATCCAGCTTGCGGTATCGATTACGCGCGAATCGGGGTATCGGTTGCGATCCGCCGCGAACCAGACGCGTGCCGCGGAAATGGCGGGGCAAGCGGCAAGGGGCAAGGGGCCCAGCTTGCGGAATCGATAACGCGCGAAGCGGGGTGAAGTTCGCGATCCGCCGCGAACCAGACGCATGCCCCAAGGCAATCCCCCTGCCCCCTGCGCCGCTGTTCCCCGCTCACCTTGACGTTTCACCTTTCACGTTTCCCCGCTCCCCCATGACTTCTGTCCTGCTTGCGTGTTGGTCAAGTGGTGTTATAGTTGACTACAACACCAGCGCATCACGCTGGATACGCAGGAGAGAGCCATGCGAAGCCGTACCTGGACCGATGTCATTCTGGCGCTGACGATCGCGCTGTGCGTGGCCACGGTCGCCGCCGAGCGCCGTGCGCCGGTCGCCGCCGAAACCGGAACCGCCTCCACCAATGTCGCCGACGGCGCGCGCGCGGTCGCCGAAGCGGTGCTGTGGAGCGACCTCGCGATTGGCGCCGACGAGCACACGCTGGCCGCAGCCGACCAGCCCTCGCGCGCCGAGCGCGCCCTGGACAATGCCGCGAAGGCCGCCGGCGCAGCCGCCAGCGAACTGGAGATGCCGTTCTTCTCCTTCGGCAGTGCCGCGGCGGAGCAGTGAACATGGTCCAGTCCTGGAACGACTCGGTTCCGATCTATCGCCAGCTGCGCGACCGCGTGGTGGCGATGATCCTTGACGGGGATCTCAAGGAAGGCGAGGCGGTGCCGTCGGTACGCCAGGTCGCGGTGGACTACCAGATCAACCCGCTGACCGTGTCCAAGGCCTACCAGGACCTGGTCGACGAGGATCTGCTGGAGAAACGCCGGGGCCTTGGCCTGTTCGTCCGCGAGCAAGCGCGCGACCGCCTGCTGGAACTGGAGCGACAGCGTTTCCTGCGCGAGGAATGGCCGCCGCTGAAAGCGCGCCTGGCGCGACTGAACCTGGACCTGAACAAGCTGCTCACCATGGGGGATGCATGAACGCGGTGATCGAATCCACCGGACTGACCAAGCGCTACAAGGACAAGATGGCGCTGGACCACTGCGACTTCCGCGTCGAGACCGGCCGCATCGTCGGCCTGATCGGCCCGAATGGCGCCGGCAAGACCACCGCCCTGAAGGCGATCCTCGGCCTGACGTCCTATGACGGGCGGCTGTCCGTGCTGGGCCTCGACCCCTTTTCGCAGCGGCACCAGCTGATGCAGGAGGTCTGCTTCATTGCCGACGTCGCAATCCTGCCGCGCTGGATCCGCGTCAGCGATGCGATCACCTATGTCGAAGGCGTGCATCCGCGCTTCGACCGCGCCAAGTGCGAGCGCTTCCTGTCCGCCACCCAGATCAAGCCGAAGAGCCGCGTGCGCGAGCTGTCCAAGGGCATGATCGCGCAGCTGCACCTGGCGCTGGTGATGGCCATCGACGCACGCCTGCTGATCCTCGACGAGCCCACCCTGGGCCTCGACATCCTGTATCGCCGCCGCTTCTACGAGCAACTGTTGAACGACTACTTCGACGAGACCCGCACGATCCTGGTGACTACCCACCAGGTGGAAGAGATCGAGCACATCCTGACCGACCTCTTGTTCATCAAGGACGGCCGCATCGCGCTGTCGGCGACGATGGACGATGTGGCCGAGCGCTATATCCAGGTACTGGTCGGCGGCGACAAGGCCGAGACCGCGCGCATGCTGAACCCGATCGCGGAACGCAAGATGCTCGGCAAGAGCGCCTTCCTGTACGACGGACTTCCTCGCGAGCGCGCCCAGGAACTGGGCGAGGTGCATCAGGTCGGCGTGGCCGATCTGTTCGTGGCAGTGATGGGTGGAGGTGTGCAATGACCAATGTCGCAAGGACTTTTGCCACCCTGATCCAGCGCGAAATCTGGGAGCACAAGGGCGGCTTCGTCTGGACCCCGCTGATCGTCGGCGGCGTGCTCCTGGTGTTTCTGCTGCTGGGCGCCGGCAGCGCCTTCTTCTGGCAGCTCAAGATCGAAGGCGCCGACGCGATGGCCGAGGGCGCGCTGCTCCTGGCCGAAACACAAGTACCGCCGGACAAGCTGCGCCTGGGCGTGGACGCCTTCCTCTGGGGCACGGCGCTGATGTGGCAGTCGGTGATGTTCGTCGTGCTGTTCTTCTTCTGCATCGGCTGCCTGTACGACGACCGCCGCGACCGCAGCGTGCTGTTCTGGAAGTCGATGCCGGTGTCCGACCTGGAAACGGTGCTGTCGAAGCTGGTTTTCGCGGTAGCGGTGGCGCCGGCCTTCATGCTGGCGGCGATGGCGCTGTCGCAGATCGTGCTGCTGCTGGTTGCCGGCCTGATGGTGATGCTCAAGGGCGCGAGCGCCTGGAAGCTGATCTGGGCACACACCAACCCCTTCCCGGTGTGGGGCCAGCTGATTGCGATCCAGGGCGTGCAAGCCTTGTACCTGCTGCCGCTCTACGGCTGGCTGATGCTCGCCGGCAGCTTCGCCCGCGGCAAACCCTTCCTGTGGGCGGTGCTGCCGCCGGTGATCTTCGCGATCATGGAGTCCTTCATCGGCTTCACCACGAAGTTCTCGATCAGCAAAGTGATCTGGGAGTTCATCCTGCGCCGCCTGGCCGCCGGCACCGCACCAATCACCTTCAGCGCCAACTTGGGCGAGGGCTCGGTGCAGTCCGGATACGCCGGCACCCGCTTCGCCGCCAACTTCGGCGACGTGATGGGCCGCCTGGGCACGGCCGACTTGTGGATCGGGGTGGGCATCGGCGTGGCCTTCCTCGCTGGCGCGGTCTGGCTGCGGCGCTACCGGGATGAGTCGACCAGCTGAGGTGGGGCTGGGTTGTTGGTTGTTGGTTGTCGGCAGCGAAGCTTGCACAACGCGACACCGGCGGGAACTGGCTCTGTCGGCAATCTTTCCAGCGGCCGCCGGAAAGGATCGCAGCTGAAGCTGCTCCCACAGGTCTCCCGGCCGCCTGCGCTGGCTGCCAACAACCGACAACCAGCAACCGACAACCCACGACAAAATCTCTGGCACGAGCGCAATCGCCACTCTCTTGCAAACCCAAACGCCACTTCGCTATAGTGCGCGGCTCCCGCTGATGCGGGATCCCATCGGGGTGTAGCTCAGCCTGGTAGAGCGCTACTTTCGGGAGGTAGAAGTCGGAGGTTCGAATCCTCTCACCCCGACCAATTCGAGCAGCCAGGGCGCAAGCCCGAATTGCAGCAACAAGACGCCCCGCCAGCCGGGGCGTTTTTGTGTCTGCCATCAGCGCACTCGCACCAGTTCCACGATCAGCGGCCGATGGTCGGAGCCGATGTCGGGCCCGATGCGGTGGGTCTGCGTGCGCCAGGCGCTACCGTGCAGCACGTGGTCGATCGGCACCGCGAGGATCGTCGACACCAGCCCTGGACCGAACCAGGTGGGCCAAGGCCAGCCGGCGGCGTTGCTGTCGGCCAGCGCCGCCTCGTGGCGCAACTGGCGGTAGGCGGACGACCAGGGCGTGGCATTCAGATCGCCGGCCAGCACCGCATCCTCGTCACCGCGGATCAGACCCGCCGTGTAGCGCAGTTGCGCATCGCGCCAGGCGGTGGCTTCGGCGCTGATCGGCGGGAACGGGTGCACCAGCCACAGGCTGCCGGGCTCCGGCGTGGCCCAGTGCAGTTGCAGCGCCGGGAAGCCCAGCGGCGGCATCTCGACCAGGTCCACCTGCGAGGCCGGCAGGCGGGACCACAGGCCGATGCCGAAGGGATCGTTTCGCGGCTCGATGCGGCTCACCGGGTAGCGCCGCGCAAGCACCTCCAGGCTTTCAGCCGCATGCGGCGTGAGTTCGATGATGCCGACCGCGTCCGGCGACTCGCGCTCGATCAGGTCCAGCAGCGGCCCCAGGTCCTGGATATCGAGGTGGACATTCACCACCAGCAGTTTCCAGCCGTGCGCCATGCCCGCAGCCCGCGCGACCGGAGCCAGGATGCGCGGCGCCGGGCCGGTGGCCGCCATCAGAGACCAGCCGTTCGCCAGGGAGACGATCGCCAGAAGCAGGACGATGCCGCGCTTGCGCACCAGCAGCGCCGCGACCAGCCCCACGGCCATCGCCAGCAGGTATTGCCAGCGGAAATGGGCGCACAGGTCGAGCAGCCAGTGATGGTCCCCGGCATACCCCAGCAAGGCGGCGGCGGCCGGCTACAGCGACAGGCGGGCCAGCGTGCGCGTAGCCGGATACAGCGCATGATCGCCATCGATGAGGGCTCCGGATGTCCGCATTGCGCGCCCTGTCCGTTTCGTCCTTATGATGACCCGATGAGAACCGCCCGCGCATGGTTGTATCCCTTGTTGGCAGTTGCCGTACTGGTGCTCGCTTGGGCCGGGCCGCTGGATCGCCTGGCCGGAGAGCAGGCAACCGCGGGGCTGAAGCGCGCGCTGGCCACCTTTGCCGCAGCGCGCGCGCTGAACGGGGTGATTTCGGTGGCCCAGGGCACCGAGGTGGCGGTGGAACCCGCGGGGGTAGGCGTCACCTTCGCCCCGGGCCAGGTGCTGGATCCGGTGAACGATCTGATCGAGCAGTTCTCCACCCTGATGCTCACTGCCAGCGTGTCCTTCGGTGTGCAGGGCGCACTGCTGGCGATCGGCGGACACTGGGCCCTGTCGGCGCTGCTGACGCTGGCACTGCTGCTGTGGCTGGCGCGGCGACCCTGGCTGCCCGGACAGCCCGTCGGGTGGGTCGGACGTGCCGTGCTGCTGCTGTTGCTGGTGCGCTTCGCGGTCCCGCTGGCGGCGCTCGGCAGCGACGCAGCCTTCCGCTGGTTCCTGGCGGAGCGTTACGAGCAGAGTCAGCAGGCCCTGGAACTGGGCAGCAGCGAGCTCGCGGAACTTGCCGCGCCGCCACAGCCGCCGCCAGCGACCGTCGCCGAGCGGGTGCAGCGCTGGTGGGCGGATGCGCGCGAAGCTGTAGACATCAGCGCCCGCCTGGACGCGCTGCGCGAAGCAGCCACGCGCGTGACCGAGCATGTGGTCGAGCTGATCGTGGTGTTCCTGCTGCAGACCCTGATCGTGCCGACCCTGCTGCTCTGGGCCATCTGGCGGGCCACGCTCGCGCTGCTGGCTGGCCGGGGCCACCCGGCCGCAGGAGAATCGTGAAGGATTGCACCGAAAAGCTGGAACATGGCGGCGGAGATGGGAGAAAGCGCCTTCAGTCGGGATCTCATTCTATGGCCCGGTTGCTCCGCGCACCGCAGGCCCCTGCACCGACCAGATTCGACAAGATGAGAGCATGTCAGCCCTTCTACGCGACCCCATGCGCCCGCGGCCGCCGACCCTGACGGCGGCCGAACTGGCCGAACGAAGCAGCCAGCGCGTGCGAACGCCGATGTTGCCGCGGGAGCTGTCGGATGCCGAGTTCGAGCTGTTCCGGCACACCGGCGCCCGTCGCGAACTGGACGCAGGCACACGCATATTTCGCCGCGGCGAACAGGGCCGCAGCATGTTCATCGTCGAGTCCGGGCAGATCCAGCTCGAGTTTGGCGACAGCATGCCCGACAAGCTGATCGGCCCGCGCGAGTTCTTCGGCGAACTCGCCCTGTTCATCGGCAACCATGCCCGGGTGGCCAGCGCCACCGCGCTGACTGCTGCCACCTTGCATGTCATCGAGTCCAGCGAGTTCGAGACTGTGCTTGAGCGTGAGCCTCGCCTGCTCGCGCAGTTCATGCGCCGCTCCTTCGCCTACCTGGTGGCCAGCGAGCAGCAACTGATCCAGGGGCTGAAGCGGCGCAACGAGGACCTGCTGGTAACCCTCGAATCGCTGCGCCAGACCCAGACCCAACTGGACACCGCCGAGCGCCTGAACCAGACCGACGAGCTGACCGGCATCTGCAATCGCCGGGGGCTTTACGCCTTCCTCGATGCGCTCGACGACCGGCGCATGCCGGACACGCTGCTCGGGCTGCTGGTGATCGACCTCGACCGCTTCAAGCAGGCCAACGACGGTTTCGGCCACCTCGCCGGCGAC
This sequence comes from Rhodanobacteraceae bacterium, assembly GCA_016713135.1. Lineage (NCBI taxonomy): Bacteria > Pseudomonadati > Pseudomonadota > Gammaproteobacteria > Lysobacterales > Rhodanobacteraceae > Rhodanobacteraceae bacterium. The sequence continues at coordinate 19,907 of JADJPR010000002.1, forward strand.
ACCGTGCTGCGCGCCGTCGCGCGCGAAGTGGTCAATGCAGCTGCGCCCTGCGACCTGCCCTGCCGCCTGGGCGGCGACGAGTTCGCGCTGCTGCTGCAGGTGCGTGAGACGGATGAACTGGTGGCGCGCGCGCGTCAGCTGGTGATGGCAGTGCGCGCGCTGCGTTTCGCGGAGCCGCTGTCGAGCCTCACCGTCACGATCAGCGTCGGCGCCACCCATTGCGACGACGCCGACCAGTGGGCGCACTGGTATTCGGACGCAGATTCCGCTCTGTACGAGATCAAGGGCCAGGGCGGCGACGGCTACCAGGTGTTCCAGATCGACGCCTGAACCGCCTGCGCATTCAGGGCCCGGGGGATATGCTCTGCGCCCCTTCGCCGCAGGCCGCCCGCAAGCGGCGATCACGATCTTGTCCAGCGCCAGCCACACCACCCGCGCCCAACTGCAGATCCATTTCTGCGTCCTTCTGTGGGGCTTCACCGCGATCCTCGGCAAGCTGATCTCGTTGCCGGCGCTGGCGCTGGTGGTCTGGCGCATGTTGCTGGTCACCGCGGTGCTGGCGCTGGTACCGCGGGTCTGGCGCGGACTCTCGCGCCTGCCGCGGCGGACGCTGGCGATCTACGCCGGCATCGGCGTCGTCGTCGCGCTGCACTGGCTGACCTTCTACGGCTCGATCAAGCTCGCCAACGCCTCGGTGGCGGCGACCTGCATCGCGCTCGCACCGGTGTTCCTCGCGGTGGTCGAGCCGCTGGTGACCGGCAAGCGCTTCGAGCCGCGCGAACTCGCGCTCGGCATTGCGGTGGTGCCTGGCGTGGCGCTGGTGGTCGGCGGCGTGCCCGACGGCATGCGCCTGGGTGTGGCGGTCGGCGCGCTGTCGGCCTTCCTGGTGGCCATCTTCGGTGCGCTCAACAAGCGCTACATCGAGCATTCGGATCCGCTGACGGTGACCGCGCTGGAACTCGGCGCCGGCGCGCTGTTCCTGCTGGCCGTGGGCCTGGCCGTGCCCGCGCTCGGCGACCCGCTGCCGTTGCCTTCACCCAAGGACACCGGCCTGCTGCTGCTCCTCGCGCTCGCCTGCACCCTGCTTCCCTTCGCGCTGTCGCTGGTCGCCCTGCGCCAGCTCTCCGCCTACAGCGCGCAGCTGGCGATCAACCTCGAGCCGGTCTACGCCATCCTGCTGGCCATCCCGCTGCTCGGCGAGCAGCGCGAGCTGTCGCCGCAGTTCTACCTCGGCGTGGCCATCGTGCTGCTCGCCGTCATCGTCCATCCATGGCTGCGGCGGCGGGAGCCTCGGGCGGCGTGAAGGCATGCGTAGCCCGGGGTACGCGCGCCAGCGCGTTCCCCGGGTGGCTACCGCAGACACCCAGAGCGCTGCGCTTGCCACAACGGGCTACATTCTGCGGCATTGAAGTTTGGGCCCTTCGCGTGACTCGTCCGGGTCAAACCCGCCGCAACTACAGCGCGGCGACGGCAGCCTGCAGAAGGCCGCGCAGCACGGCCTGCGCCGGCGCGGCCAGGGTGGGATCGAAGCGCTCGGGATCGGTTTCGTCGAGGTAGCAGGCCTGGGCCATTTCCATCTGCACGGCGCTGATGCCCTGCCCCGGCTGGCCATAATGGCGGGTGATGTAGCCGCCCTTGAAGCGGCCGTCGACGATATGCGACACGCCGGCACGCTGCAGGCCGTCCGCCAGCACTGCGCGCACCGCCGGGGTGCAGCTCGCGCCTTCGGCGGTGCCGAGGTTGTAGTCCGGGAGGCGGCCATCGAAGAACATCGGGCAATGGCTGCGGATCGAATGGCCTTCCCAGAGCAGGGCGTGGCCATGTTCGGCGCGGAGCTGCGCCAGGGTCGCGGCGAGTCGGCCGTGGTAGGGCCGCCAGTAGCGTTCGACGCGCGCCGCGATGGCGGCGGCATCCGGCTCTTCGCCTTCGAGGTAGACCGGATCGCCGCTGAACATCACGCTCGGGCACAATCCGGTCTCGCGCCGGCCTGGATACAACGCAGCGCCATCGGGCGGTCGGTTCAAATCGACCACATAGCGCGACCAGCGTGGGCGCAGGAGGTGCGTGCCCATCTCCCGGGCGAAGTCGTAAAGGCGCGAAACCTGCCAGTCGCTGTCCGGCGAGCGTTGCGCGGCGGGCGTCATCCGCGGCGACAGATCGTCCGGGATCTCGCTGCCATCGTGCGGCAGGCTGACCAGCAGCGGGATGCGGCCGGGCCAGTAGCGGAAGTGCTCGCCGGGCTGCCAGGGTAACCACCAGGTGTCTTGCATCGATTCGGCCTGCGGTCAGTGGAATCGGGTGGGCGCGTAGGGCGCCGGGTCGATCTCCGGCTTGCGTCCGGTGAGCAGATCGGCAACCAGCAACCCGGTCGCCGCCGACATGCTCATGCCGAGCATGCCGTGGCCGGTGGCCAGCATCAGGTTCGCGATGCCCGGCGCGGCGCCGATGATCGGCAGGTCGTCGAAGGTCATCGGGCGCCAGCCGCACCATTCCTCCACCGTCGCCGTGCCGAAGGGCTCGACATCGACGTACTCGGCCGCGCCGCGCAACAGCGCATCCAGCCGCGTGCGGTCGAGCCGCGTGTCGTAGCCCGAGAATTCCATCGTGCTGCCGACCCGATAGCTCGCCTGCCAGGGCGTGATCGCCACGCTGCGCTCGCGGCAGACAATCGGCACGCCGGGCGCATTGCGCGGCCGCGGGCCGGTGATCGAATAGCCCTTGCCAGGCTGGACCGGCAGCCTCAGCCCGAGCTGGCGCGCCACCAGCGGGCTCCACGCGCCGAGCGCCATGATCACCTGGTCTCCCGCGTACTCGCCGCTCGCGGTCGCCACCGACACGATCCGTCCGTTCTCGCACCGCATGCCCTGCACGCCCGATTCCGGTCGGATCGTCACGCCCATCTCATCGACCCGGTTCGCCAGCCCGGCCACATAGGCATCCGGCTTGAACTCGGCGTCCATCGGCGTATCGAAGCCGCCGATCACTTCGGCGCGCAGGCAGGGCTCCCGAGCGCGCAACGCTGCACCGTCGAGATCGACCACCTGCATACCAACGGAACGCAGGGCGCGCGGCCACCATTCGAAGGCGGCGAGCGCGGCCGGATCGCGGAACACGGTCAGGTGGCCGCGCTCCTGGAACTCGCATGCGATGCCTTCGGAGCGGATCAACTCGGCCAGCAGCCGTCGCGACTGCAGCAGCAGGCGCGCCTTTCCGGCCAGCGCCAGTTCGAAATCCGCCCAATTGCAACGCCGCGCAAACTGCCACAACCAGCGCCAGAGCACCGGGTCGAAGCGCGGACGGATGTAGAAAGGCGCGTCACCCTGGACCATCCACGTCAATGCCTGACGCACCATGCCCGGCTTGGCCAGCGGCGGCGCGTGGCTGGGGGTGATCGTGCCGCAGTTGCCCCAGGAGGCGCCCGAGCCGACGTACGACTGGTCCAGGATGGTCACATCCCGACCCGCCTTGGCCAGAAAGTACGCGCACGACAGGCCAATCACGCCCGCGCCGAGGATCAGGACTTCGCTACGTTGGGTCATGGGGGCAGTTTAGGCGAAGAGGGTTGTGGGTTGTGGGTTGTGGGTTGTGAGTTGTGGGCAGCAAAGGCAAGAGCAGCCGCCGAGAGTGCAGGGACGCCAGCTGTGCCGCCCACAACCCAGAACCCACAACCCACAACCCGCTTTTGTGATGGAGTTGGCACCGAAAATGCATACCCCATCACGAGTCCCGCCTCCCCACGGGACTCGGATAGGCAACGACGGCCATGCGTTCGACTCCCCAAGAACTTGCATTTGCCCTGCGCTCCCCGAACTCGGGTCCGCTGGCAGCCGTCATCTGCGCCCTGGCCGATCTGTTCGAAGACCCCAGCTTCAACGAAGGCCACCGGGCGTTGCTCGGTCAATTGCTCGCCGGCGGGGAAATTCCCCAGTTCCTCGCCGAGCGGGCGACCGAGCGCCTCACGAGTTTTGCCAACTCGCTCGAAGACCTGCACGCGCGGGTCTGCAGCGACGCACCCAACCCCTTCGACGACCTCCCCAGCGTCGAAGCACCGCGGCTGCGTCGCGTCGTCTGACCACCACGGCGGCGGCCATCCCCAGGGCCGCCGCCGTTGTCCTCGCCTCCTTGAATTTCGCTGCGGCCTGGCATCACGCCGCGCACTGATGTGCGCAGCGGCGCCGTCGCGCGTTTGATACCGCAGCGAGGATGGAGAGCAGGCCATGTTGACGCTGCAGGTTTTCGTCTTCTGCTTCAGCGGGTTGCTGTTCCTTTGGATCGCCATTCGCCAGTGGTCGCTGAGCATGCGGGTACCGGGCTGGCGCTTGGCAGAGGCGGTCATCGAGCATTCCGCCGTAGTGGACTGCGACGACGGCCCGGAACCGCGGATCCACTATCGCTACACCATCGATGGCCAAACGCACGCGGGCGACGCGCTGTTTCCCGATGGGTTCACCGTCGGTGCCGGGCGCCGCTGGGCACGAGCCATCGTCCATCGATTCCCTCGCGGCGGCCGCGCCTGGGTGTTCGTCGATCCGACCGACCCGTCCAACTCGACCCTGGGCATGCCGCTGCCGCTCTGGGTGCACCTGCTGCTATGGGTCTTCGGCCTGGGCTGCCTGGTCGCAGCGGCCGCGATGGCGCACAGCGGCTGAGCCGCGCGCGGCTCAGGGGATTGCGAGGCTGCGCTCCGGATCGCCGGTGGCGCCGGTGCGCAGGTTCGGCGGCACGTGGCCGACGTCGCCAGCGGCAATCAGCTTCATGCTGCCGTCGGCTTCGATACGGAAGGTGGTCATGCTGACGTGGCCGAAAGACATCTCCAGCCAGGCCTCGGTGTCCACGCCGAGCGCGCGGGTGACCAGGTAGCGCGTGACATTGCCGTGGCAGACCATCAGATCCTGCTGCGGCTCGCCCTCGGCCGGCTTGAAATAGGCCGCGTAAAGCCGGTCGAGCTGCTTGGCGCAGGCCGCCAGGTCCTCTGGTTTCATCTCGGCAGTGATTTCCGTGCGCCGCGTCGGCGGGGTGCATTCGGCCAGGTCGTCCACCGTGGTCAGCGGCGCGCCCTCGAGGTCGTCGACGATCACCTTCGCCGTCTGCTGCGCGCGCGTCATCGGACTGACCAGCACGCGGTCGAATCCACCCGGCAATCCCGCCAGGCGCGCGCCCGCCAGCCGCGCTTGCGCCGTTCCGAGCACACTCAGCCCCGGCCCCAGTTTCGCGTCCGCCGAGGGATCCGGCAGGTAGTGGCCATGGCGCACCACGACAATGGTTCGCGGCGCAGGTTCGCCGGCCATCACCGGCAGACAGGGCAACATCGACGCCAGCAGCAGGAGGATGCGCATCACAGGGTTCCCGGCAGGATTCAGAAGCCGTGAATCTGCGCGCGGCAGTCGGTGGTGCGCAAGCCGGGCAGGCTCGTCGACCGGGGGCTCAGGCGGCGCGACGCAGGAACGTGCCGACGCGCGCCGCTCGGTCGAGGCCGGCCAAGAGATCGGACTTCAGGTCCGCGATGTCCTCGATGCCCACCGAAAGGCGCAACAGGCGGTCGCTGATGCCGGCCACGGCGCGTGCCTCCGGGGTCATCGAGGCATGCGTCATGGTCGCCGGGTGCGCGATCAGGCTCTCGACACCGCCGAGCGATTCGGCCAGCGAATAACAGCGCAGCCCGTCGAGCAGCGCGCGCACGGCCAGCTCGCCGCCGGCCAGCTCGAAGCTCAGCATGGCACCGAAGCCGCGCTGCTGGCGCGCGGCCAGGGCATGGCCGGGATCGCCCGCCAGCCCCGGGAAATGCACCCGTGCGACCGCCTCGTGCGCTGCCAGCGCGTGCGCCAGTTCGAAGGCGTTTTCGCCGTGCGCGCGCAGCCGCGCCGACAGCGTGCGCACGCCGCGCAGCGTGAGATATGCATCGAAAGGCGCGCCACCGAGGCCCAGGCAGTTGTTCCACCACGCCAGTTCATCGTGCACTGCGCGGTCGCGGCTGACGATTGCGCCGCCGACCACATCGCTGTGGCCGTTGATGTACTTGGTGGTCGAATGCAGCACCAGGTCGGCGCCGAGGTCGAGCGGTCGCTGCCACACGGGAGACAGGAAAGTGTTGTCGGCGAGCACCCGCGCGCCGTGGCGATGCGCCAACGTGGACAACGCGGCGATGTCGACCACCCGCAGCAGCGGGTTGCTTGGCGTTTCGATCCACAGCAGGTCGACCTTTTCCGCGAACGCGGCTTGCACTGCGCCAAGGTCGCCCTGGTCCACCAGTTTCAGCCGGAAGCGCCCGCGCTGCGCCAGGGTGTCGAACAGACGCCAGGTGCCGCCGTAGCAGTCGTGCGGCGCCACCAGCAGCCCGCCCTCGGGCACCAGCTGCAGCGCGAGCGTGACCGCGGCCATCCCGGTACAGGTCACCACCGCGCCAGCACCGCCTTCCAGTTCCGCCAGCGCGCCAGCGAGGGCATCGCGCGTGGGGTTGCCGCTACGGGTGTAGTCGTACTGGCGTGGCTGCGCATAGCCCTGGAAGCTGAAATTGCTCGACAGCACCAGCGGCGGGACGATCGCGCCGTGGGCGCGGTCGCTGTCGATGGCGGCGCGGACGGCGGTGGTGGTCTGGCTGCAGTGGCTCATGGCGGGACTCCGGCGGCGAGGGCGTGATCGGAATATAGACGTCTGGATGTCTGGACGTCTAGACGTCTTTTAGCGAGACGCGAGGCAAGCGTGCGCACGAGGGCCAGGAACGGATGTTCGCTGCGCCTCGCTGGTGGGCCGGAGCTGCGCCTTCGAAATCGCCGCCGGCATGATCTTCACACCCGGCCAGTGCATCGTTTGCGGCTACAGGTATCGCTGGATCTTCGCGGTGATGGCGGCGTATTCGACCTGACGGTGGAAAGCACACTGCCGCCTTCGACGGCCCGCAACGAGGTCCTCCGCGAGCGCGTCCAGCTCGGAAACAGTCCGCTCCGGCGCAGCCTGCGCCTCGCGGACGGCTTTCACATCGTTGTCTTGCGCCCGGTGGGCGGCACCCACCTGTTCCTGGCGCAGGTGGGCACGACGACGCTCGACGGCGGACCGGCGGCCTTCCTCGGTGGTGCTGTGGTGGGCGGCTACCTGAGCGGCGGCCTGAGCGGCTTCGCTGCGGTGTGCACGGACGACTCCAGTGCAGTGCATCTGCGCACCCTCGCGCGCAGCGCTCGCGGCGCGATCGGTGCCGGCGACCTGCGCCTGAGGTTGCTCGACGGCCACAGCGGCGCATTGCTGTACGACAGCGAGAACGCGCCCTGACCCCAGGCGGGCAGCCTGGCTAGTGTGGTGTTCCGTAATTAAGTTGAAGAAATTTCCGATGAATTTTGCGGCGAGGCAAGGCGAGAGGAGGGTGAAAGCCGGCGGCTTGCGCGGCATGCCGCGCGCCGAGCTTGAACGCCCGCAACTGGTTGCGGGCCGGAACCGGAGGTCATGGCAGGGCTATGGCGACGACGAACAACGACGCATTCGAGGCAAGAGGCGCGGAAACAATTCATCGAATCAATGGCAAGGGACACTAGAGTTCCGCCTTCGCCAGTGCCAGCTTCTCGGCGATTTCCTTCTGCCGCCCCTGGTCGGCCAGTTCGCGACCCGGGCGCGGGGGCGCCGCGGCCGCCTTTTCCAGCACCTTGACGGCTTCCTCGTAGCGGTCCTGTTCGATCAGGTAGTCGCCATAGAAGTAGTTGCTGTCGATGCCGTCCGGGTTGATCGCCAGCGCCTGTTTCAGCAGTTCCTCGGCCTTGTCGTCGTCGCCGAAGCCAACCGGCCATCCCGGCACCTGGTAGTACAGGCTGCCCAGGCTGGTGTAGGCCGAGCCCTGCAGCGCATTCGGATCGATCTTGAGCGCATCCTCGAAGGTCGCCCGCGCCTGCTTGCATAGCGAGAGCGCGCCCAGGCCACCCTTGGCGCCGGCCCAGGTCGACAGGATGATCCCCTTCCAGATCAGCGGCTCGGCGGCGCCGGCGTTCTTCTGAACCACGGCATCGGCTTCCTGGGCCAGGCGCTCGAACTCGGCCGCCTGCTTGTCTTCCGGGGTCTGGTACTTCACTTCCGCCCAGCGTTGCTGCAGCGGCGCCACGTCGTCCATCACCGCCGCGACCGCAGACCACGACAGGCCGCTAGCCAGCAATGCCACGAATACCGCATTCAATCGCTTCATCTTGGATCTCCGTCAGGATTTGCCATGGGCCGACGCGGCGTGCAGCCGGATCGTCGGCAACTTGCCCTGCATCGCCTTGTCGACCAGTGCCGGCAGCACCGCGTTGACACGCACGAATACCTTTTCCGCCAGTCCCATCTGCACCCGGCCGCGGGCCGCGCTCGAGCGCCTCGACGATCGCCGCTGCCACCGCCTCGGGCGGATCCTCGGCGACGTTCAGCGCGGCGTTCATCGCCCGCGCGGCGGCGCTGTTCATGCCGGTGCGCGTGCTGCGTGGCGACACCCACAGCAGGCGCGGCCCCTCGCTGCCGATCTCGCGCATGAGCGCCTCGGCGAAGGTGCGCAAGCCGCCCTTGGCCGCGCCATATGCGGCGAAGCCCGGGTGGCCGATCTGCCCCAGGGTGGATCCGATCAGCACCAGCGCGCCCTGCCCGTGCGGTGCCAGGCGCGGCAGCAGTGCGTGGGTCAGCAACATTGGCGCCACCAGATCGGTCGCGATCAGGCTCTCGATTTCGCTGGCGCGCATCTGCTCGAACAGGCCGAAATGCCCACCCGCGGCGTTCAGCACGGCGACGTCGCTGCCGCCACCCTCGCAGGCGAACTCGACCAGCGCAGCGCGACCGGCGGGCGTCGAGAGGTCCGCCAACAAGGAGTGCGTTCCCGACGGCAAGGTCTTGAGCAGCGTCTCCATGCGCTGCGGATCGCGGCCATGCACGCGCAGGCGCGCGCCGCGGTCAGCGGCGAGGCGCGCCAAGGCGCCCCCGATGCCTCCGGTGGCGCCGGTGATCAGCATGGTACGTCCCTTGAGGTTCATGCGGCCTCCGCAAGCGCTGGCGGCGCCAGCCGGATGCACTCGAATACTTGGCCGTAAAGCGCATAGAACATGCGCGCGGCGTGGATCACGGCGGCGCGGTCCGCCGGATCTTCCAGGCGGTCCATCAAGCCCTCGTAGAAGCCGATGTGCTGCTGGTCGAGTTGCCCGTGGCTGGTCAGGTAGCGCAGCGCGCGCGCATCCAGGCCGAGGTGCTGCTTGAGCGCCGCAGCAGCGTTCAGCGCCAGCGCCGTGCTGGTGCCTTCGAGCACCAGCACCATGCCGAAGAAGCCTGCGGGATGGACCCGGGCGATGGTGTCGTAGGCGTAGGCCACCATCAGCTCGGTGGCCGCCGACGGCTGGCCGCTGCGCACCGACTCGGCATCGCCGCCGCAGGCGCGGATGTCGTCGAGGATCCACTCGTCGTGGCCGATCTCCTCTTCGATGTATTCGGCGACCGCCGCGCGCAGCCAGCCCAGGCGCTCGGGCAGGCGCGCGCCGCAGGCCATCAGCAGCGGCACGGTGTGCTTGACGTGGTGGTAGGCCTCGCCGAGGAAACGCCGGTATTCAGGCAGCGTGACCCGCCCGGCGAGGGTGTCGCGGATGATCGGCAGCGCCTGCAGGCGCGCCCGTTCGGCGGAGGTGGCGGCGATCAGTTCGTTGAAGAAGCCCATGGTGGTCTCGTCATAGCGCGGTTGAATAAAGCGAATCGATGGCATCGGCATGGCGCGCGAGGACCGCGTCGCGGCGCACCCGGCCGTTGCTGGTGAGCATCTGGTTGGCCGGCGTGAACGGCTCGGCCGCGCGCACGTGGCGGCTCACGCGGGCGTAGTCCGGCAGGCCGCGGTTGACCTCGTCGATGGCCGCCTGCAGCTGGTCGGCGCTGGCATCGGCGCGGCGCGGCACCACCACCGCGCAGTTCCACGCGCGCGCCTCGCCCTGGACCACCGCCTGGGCGATCAGCGGGTGCTGCGTAAGCTCGCTCTCGACCCATTCCGGTGAGACATTGCGGCCGAAGGCGGTGATGAAGACATTGCGCCGGCGCCCGCTGATCGACACATGGCCGTCCGCATCGATGGCCCCGAGATCGCCGGTGCGATAGCTGCCGACCGGCGGCTGCGCGTCTCCGAGGTAACCGAGGAAACTCGGCCCGTCGACCAGGATCTCGCCATCGGCGTCCACCGAAACCCGCGCATGCCCGAGGGCGCGGCCGACCGTGCCGGCGCGTGAAGCGCCCGGCCGGTTGAGGCAGACCACCGAGCCGCATTCGCTCAAGCCATAACCTTCGAAAACCGGCAGCCCGCGTGCCTGCGCGGCGGCCAACAACTGGCTGCCAACCCGCGCACCGCCGACCGCAACGAAGCGCAGGCTGTCCGGCGCACGTGCACCCGCCATCAGCGCGCCGGCCCAGGCCTGCAGCATCTGCGGCACCAGGATCAGGCTCTCGGGGCGGTGGCTGTCGATGCACGCGGCAAGGCGCATCGAGTCCAGTTGCGCGGCACCAGTCAGCCCGGTGTCGGCGAGCGGCGGCAGCAGCACCGCAGCGCCTGCCAGCAGCGCCGCGTACACCCCGGCGACTTGCTCCAGCAGCACCGACAGCGGCAGCACGGCCAAGTGCCGGCGCGGCGTGTGGCCCGCCAGCGCATCGACGATGGCGGCAGATACGCCGTCCAGGTGCTCGGCCGACAGACACACTCCCTTGGGCGCGCCGGTGCTGCCGGAGGTGTAGGTGATCAACGTGGTGGCCGCCGGCATCGCCGAGCGGGTATCGACCGCGATGGGGTTCAGCGCCAGGCCGCCGTCCGGGCGCGGCAGCACGTGAGTATCCGCGCCTGCGCTGCGCTGGGCATGCGCGAGCTGCGCCGCGGTGAAGAATCCGGGCAGCGGCAGATGGACCGCGCCGATCCGGCGCAGTGCCAGGTCCAGCGCCACCGCTTCGCCACCGTTGTCGAGTGTGCTCGACACCCGCTGGGCGCCCGCGGCCACCAGTTGGTCGGCGAGCTGCTGCACCCGCGACCACAACCGCGCCGCGGACCAGTCGCCGGTACGATCGACCAGCAGCGTGGCTGCGGGCGTGATTGCTGCGCGCGCGCGCAGGTGGTCGAGCACGCTCAACGCCGCGGCTCCATCAGGCGCTGGCCGAGTTGCAGCGGGCCGCCGACCACCCAGGGATCGGTTTCGTAGTAACTGCCCCAGTCGGCCATGGCGGCGCCCAGGCGCTCGCCGCTGGCGGGCGCCAACGGCAGGGGGCGCACCTGCATGCGTTCGAACATCTGGCGCAGGGTGGACGTGGCGGCGAACACCGCCCATTCGATGGCGTGTTCGTGCATCCAGCAGGCCAGCAGCGGGAACAGCCGGCGGCCGATACCGTGGCCGGTGCCGCAGAGGTGACCGATCTCGCAGACGCGCTCGCGGTCGACGTCGCGGTTGAAGCGCGCTGCGAGTAGCGATTCCACCGGCGCGTCCAGGTACTGCTCGACGAACAAAGGACGTTCGTCACCGCGCCGCAGTCCTGCGGCCGCCTCGAGTTCACCGTCGGCGCCCAGCAGCGCAAACAGTTGCGGCATGAAGCGGCGCACGCGCGCGCCGTAGGCGGTGCGGTAACGCTCGGCGATGAAGGCTTCGAGCTCGGCCCGCCGCGGGTGGTTGCGGCCCACCGCCATCAGCTGCGGCATGCCGATCCCGGCCAGCTTCTCCGCCCGGCACGCCCGTGGGAGTTCGAACCCGGCTCCATCCATGCTGCACCTCCGGCTGACTGCATGGAAGCGATACTGGGAAGGCGCGCTTAAGCCTGACTTAGGCAGTCGTTAGCGCAGGGCTAATTGCGCGTGAAGCCAGGGTTAACCCTTGGGGGTATCCGGCGCGTTCCGCGCCCCATTCTTTCGCCAGGCTGAATCGCCGTCGCGACGATCATTAGAGCAGCGCTGCTGGCGGTGCCCCCGCCCTTCGGGCAGAATGCGCGCCCTTGCGCCCCGATGGCCCTGCGACCTCAAGAATGTCCAAAGAAGACCATATCGAAATGGAAGGCACGGTCCTGGAGACCCTGCCCAACACCATGTTCCGCGTGCAGCTCGAGAACGGGCATGTGATCACCGCCCATATTTCCGGGCGCATGCGCAAGAACTACATCCGCATCCTCACCGGCGACAAGGTCAAGGTGGAGATGACGCCCTACGACCTGAGCAAGGGTCGCATCACCTTCCGCCAGAAGTAAGTCCCGGGCAGTTGGGCGGTGCGGAGGTCGGGCACGCAGCCCGACCTGTATCCGCCCGCTGATCGCCTCAGGCTGTCGCCGCGTCCGCCGGTTCCGCAGCCGCCGCTTCCGAACGCACGCTCAGGCTGTCGCCTTCGGCCGCCACGTTGACCCGGCCGCCGCCGACCAGCGCGCCGAACAGCAACTCATCGGCGAGCTTGCGCTTGATGTGCTCCTGGATCACGCGCGCCATCGGACGCGCACCCATCAGCGGATCGAAGCCCTTGTCGGCCAGCCAGGCGCGCGCAGTTTCGTCCACGTGCAGGGTGACGTGCTTGTCCGCGAGCTGCGATTCCAGTTCGATGACGAACTTGTCGACCACCCGCAGGATGGTCGCGCGGTCGAGCGCGGCGAACTGGATGATCGCATCCAGGCGGTTGCGGAATTCCGGGCTGAAGCCGCGACGGATCACTTCCATTGCATCGGTGGAGTGATCCTGCTCGACGAAGCCCATGCTGCGACGCGAAGCCTGAGCGGCGCCGGCATTGGTCGTCATCACCATCACCACGTTGCGGAAGTTCGCCTCGCGGCCATTGGTGTCGGTCAGCACGCCGCGGTCCATCACCTGCAGCAGCAGGTTGAACACATCCGGGTGCGCCTTCTCGATCTCGTCCAGCAGCAGCACTGCGTGCGGGTGCTTGGTCACCGCCTCGGTCAGCAGGCCGCCCTGGTCGAAACCGACGTAGCCCGGAGGCGCGCCGACCAGGCGCGACACGGTGTGCGCCTCCATGTACTCGGACATGTCGAAGCGGATCAGCTCGATGCCCAGAATCATCGCCAGCTGGCGCGTGACCTCGGTCTTGCCGACACCGGTCGGTCCGGCAAACAGGAAGCAGCCGATCGGCTTGCTCGGATCGCCCAGGCCCGAACGCGACATCTTGATCGCCGCGGTCAGCACGTCGATCGCCTCTTCCTGGCCGAACACGACCATCTTGAGGTTGCGCTCGAGGTTGCGCAGCACGTCCTTGTCGGACGCGGACACATGCTTGGCCGGGATGCGCGCCATCTTGGCGACGATGTACTCGACTTCCTCGGTGTCGATCACGCGCTTGCGCTTGTCCTCGGCGAGCAACTGTTGGCGCGCGCCAGCCTCGTCGATGACGTCGATCGCCTTGTCCGGCAGGAAGCGGTCGTGGATGTGCTTGACCGACAGGTCCACTGCGGCCTTCAGGGCCTCGGCGGCGTACTCGACCTTGTGATGTTCCTCGAAACGCGTCTTCAGCCCGCGCAGGATCTCGATGGTGTCGGCGATGGTCGGCTCGACCACATCGATCTTCTGGAAGCGACGGGTCAGCGCGCGGTCTTTCTCGAAAATGCCGCGGAATTCCTGGAAAGTGGTCGAACCGATGCAACGCATCTCGCCCGAACCCAGCAGCGGCTTGATCAGGTTGCTCGCATCCATCACGCCACCGGAGGCCGAACCGGCGCCGATGATGGTGTGGATCTCGTCGATGAACAGGATCGCCTTCGGGATGCGCTTGAGCTCGGCCATGACCTGCTTCAGGCGCTTCTCGAAGTCGCCACGGTATTTGGTGCCGGCGACCAGCGCGCCGAGGTCGAGCGCGAAGATCACCGCGTCCTTGAGCACCTCGGGGACATCATTGTCGACGATGCGCTTGGCCAGTCCCTCGGCCAGCGCGGTCTTGCCGACGCCGGCCTCGCCGACGTACAGCGGATTGTTCTTGCGCCGGCGGCAGAGCACCTGGATGGTGCGCTCGATCTCGTCCGCACGCCCGATCAGCGGGTCGATCCGCCCCGCGCGCGCCTGGTCGTTGAGGTTGCTGGCATAGGCCTGCAGCGCACTCTGCTTCTCCGCATCGGCGCCGCCCTCGCCCTCGCTGCGCTCGGCGTTCGCATCGCGCACCGGATCCTGCGGGATCTTGGCGATGCCGTGCGAGATGTAGTTGACCACGTCCAGCCGCGTGATGTCCTGCTTCTGCAGCAGGTAGGCGGCGTGGCTGTCCTTCTCGCCGAAGATCGCCACCAGCACGTTGGCGCCGGTCACTTCCTTCTTGCCCGAGGACTGCACGTGGTAGACCGCGCGCTGCAGCACGCGCTGGAAGCCGAGCGTCGGCTGGGTGTCGCGCTCGTCGTCAGCGGGCAGCATCGGCACCGTCTCCTCGATGATCGAACGGGTCTCATCCGACAGCTTCTTGAGATCGGCACCGCAGGCTTTCAGCACCTGGGCGGCGGAGGGGTTCTCGATCAGCGCCAGCAGCAAGTGCTCGACGGTCATGAATTCATGCCGTTTCGCGCGTGCTTCCTTGTAGCTCTGGCTGATGGTCAGTTCCAGGTCCTTGCTGAACATGGACTTCCTTTCCTCCTGCGGCATGACGCCTGACTGTTTCTACCACATGGCCCCGCCCACCGACGAAATCAAGCGTGACGGATTTGGCGATAGTCAGCGGGAACTCACGTCCCTGTCGCCAGCATTCAGGCTTCCTCCATCGCGCACATCAGCGGATGCTGGTGAGCACGCGAGAAGGCGTTGACCTGGGCCACCTTGGTATCTGCCACGTCGCGCGTGAAAACGCCGCAGATGCCCTTGCCCTGGGTATGCACATGCAACATCACGCGGGTGGCGTTCTCGCGCGACATCGCGAAGAAGGTCTCCAGCACGATCACGACGAACTCCATCGGCGTGTAGTCGTCGTTGAGCAGCACCACCTTGAACATCGGCGGTTTCTTCAGCTCCGGGCGCGACTCCTGGACGACGACGTCCTGGTCTTCACGCGGGTCGTTTCGGGTCTCCTCGCTCATGGCTCCGGATTGCACTGTCGGCGGCTACATACGATGCTGCGAAGTATATCGGGCCGCGCCATCGCCGGACCGTGCATCCGACCATCGGAATACCCTTGCCTGCATGACCCCCGAAATCCGCCTGCCGCGATTGACCGTGGCCGCCATCGTCCCGGATGGCGCGCGCTACCTGCTGGTCGAGGAGACCATCGACGGCCGCGCCGTGCTCAACCAGCCCGCCGGACACCTGGATCCGGGCGAGAGCCTGATCGACGCCGTCATTCGCGAAACTCGCGAGGAAACCGCCTGGGCGGTGCGCCCCTTGGGCCTGGTCGGCGTCTACCAATTAGTCCTCCCGCACGTGCACTTCGTGCGCATGACTTTCCTCTGCGAAACCCTCGGCCACGACCCGACGCAAGCGCTCGACACCGAGATCGTGCGCACCCACTGGCTGACCCGCGACGAGATTGCCGCCCACGCCGTCCCCCAGCGCAGCCCGCTGGTTCTGCGCTGCATCGACGACCACCGGGCCGGCCGCATGTGGCCGCTGGAGCAGATTGCGGACGTGGTGCGGCCGTGAGCATGGTGGGCGGGGTTCGGATCGTCGGTTGCCGGGGGACTCGAGTCCGGTTGTTGGTTGTTGGTTGTGGCTTGTTGGCAGCAACAGCCGGTCAGCCGACGGCCTGTGGGAGCGGACTCCGTCCGCGATCTTTCCTGCGGCCGCCAACAAGATCGCGGGCAAAGCCCGCTCCCACCAGAGCGACGGCGTGCCGGCTTTGCTGCCCACAACCCACAACCCACAACCAAGAACCGGGCACGGGCTTCAGCGAAGCCCGCCAACACCCCCAGACGCCGCAGCCATGAAAGTCCTCGTCGGTTTGTGCGGCGGCGTCGACTCCTCGGTCACCGCCTTGTTGCTCCAGCGCGCCGGGCACACCGTCGGCGGGCTGTTCATGAAGAACTGGGAGGAGGACGACGTTGATGGCGTGTGCCCGGCGGAGTCGGACGCCAATGACGCCCGGGCAATCGCGGCCCTGCTCGGGATCCCGTTCTACGGGCGCAACTTCGCCGCCGAGTACTGGGACGGGGTGTTCGAGCACTTCCTGTCCGA
Organism: Rhodanobacteraceae bacterium; assembly: GCA_016713135.1. Lineage (NCBI taxonomy): Bacteria > Pseudomonadati > Pseudomonadota > Gammaproteobacteria > Lysobacterales > Rhodanobacteraceae > Rhodanobacteraceae bacterium. Next base: position 35,982 of record JADJPR010000002.1, read on the forward strand.
ACTGAAGACCGGGCGCACGCCGAATCCGGACATCCTGTGCAACCGCGAGGTCAAGTTCCGCACCTTCGTCGAGCACGCCCAGGACCTGGGCTATGAGCGTATCGCCACCGGCCACTACGCGCGCTTGCGGCGCCAGGACGGTCGGATGGAACTGCTGCGCGGGGTCGACGCCGGCAAGGACCAGAGCTATTTCCTGCACGCACTGGACCAGGCGCAACTCAGTGTCGCCGATTTTCCGGTCGGCCACCTGTGGAAACGGGAGGTGCGGGAGATCGCCACCGAGGCCGTCCTGCCGACCTCCGCCAAGCGCGACTCGACCGGCATCTGCTTCATCGGCGAGCGAAATTTCGACCCCTTCATCGCGCGCTACATCGCGCCCAACCCGGGGCCGATGCGCACGCCGGAGGGCGAACTCCTGGGCGAGCATCGCGGGCTGCAGTTCTACACCCTGGGCCAGCGCGGCGGCCTCAACATCGGGGGGCATCGCGGCGGCAGCGGCGAGCCCTGGTTCGTCGCGGCGAAATCGGTACCGGACAACACCCTCATCGTGGTCCAGGGCGAGCACCCGGCGCTGTTTGGCCAGCGCCTGCGCAGCGAAGCGATCAACTGGATTGCGGGCACAGCGCCGGCCTCCGCCTTCGACTGCACCGCCAAGATCCGCTACCGCCAGCAGGACCAGGCCTGCCACGTGCGTCTGCGCAGCGATGGCGGCGTCGACGTCGAATTCGCCGAGCGCCAGCGCGCGATCACCCCCGGCCAATCGATCGTGTTCTACAGCGGCGAAGTGTGCCTGGGCGGCGGCGTCATCGCCGCCAGCGACGCTCTCCTCGGCGGGCTGTAGTCGTCGCGCGCCCCGTGGGCCTATTCAACGCGGAGACGCAGAGGACACGGAGAAAAGCCAAGCCAATCAATGTGCTCGGTGGCTCTTGCTTTCTCTGCGTCTCTGCGTCATCCAGGCCAGCTTTCGACGCCGAGACACGGAGAAAAGCATGCCGATAAAGCATTCCGGCTTTCGCTCTTCTCCACGTCCTCCGCGTCTCCGCGTTGAACAGAGCTCAGGAAGCGATCAGTCAGCCCAGAGATCGGCGAGCCCCAGCGGGACGGCCTCGAAGGGCTCGATGGCGGCAGTCTCGTCGCCGCCATGGGTGGCCAGCAGCAACCAGCGCGCACCTTCGAGGCGATAGGATTCCAGCGTCTGCGCGATCGGGTCCACGAGCCAGAGGTTGGGAAGTCCATGCGACGCATACAGGCGCATCTTGATCTGGCGATCGATGCGCGCGGTCGAGGGCGACAGCACCTCGCTGGCCCAGTCGGGCACCAGATCGAACCACGCGGCATCGGGCAGCTTCGGCAGCCGCTCGCGCCGCCAACCGGCGATGTCCGGCACGATCACATCACGCCCCAGGTGCAGTTCCGGCTCGATCAGGATGATCCAGCCACCCGGGCCGCCGTGGCCGCGGTCGAAGGGATCGTCGATCCGCCCCAGCAGCCGACCCGCGGACCTTGCATGCCGCGGCGCCGGCCGCGGATGCGTGTGCAGCACGCCATCGAGAATCTCAGCCACCAGATGCTCCGGCGTGCTGAGGACATCCTCGTAGGTAGCGAATTTGGGGACGCTGCTCATGCGGCCATTGTGCACCGAACCAACGTTCGATCGCACGCGGGGAGGTCATTCAACGCGGAGACGCGGAGGACGCGGAGAAAAGCCAAGCTGATCAACGAGCTCAGTAGCTTTTGCTCTCTCCGCGCCTCTGCGTCAAACAGCTCGGCTTTGGACGCAAAGACACTGAGAAGAGCATTCAGCAGAGTGCTCTCGGGCTTTTGCCCTTCTCCGCGTCCTCTGCGTCTCCGCGTTTAACCGGGCTCACAAGCGGAACTTGTCGCCCAGATACACCTCGCGCACCTTGGGATGCGCCAGGATCTGCTGCGGGCTGCCTTCGGCGAGGACCTGGCCGGCGTTGAGTACGTAGGCGCGGTCGCAGATGTCGAGGGTTTCGCGCACGTTGTGGTCCGTGATCAGCACGCCAATGCCGCGCTCGCGCAAATGCGCGATGGCTTCCTGGATCTCGCCGACGGAGATCGGGTCGACGCCGGCAAAGGGCTCGTCGAGCATGATGAAGCGCGGCTTGGCGGCCAGCGCGCGGGCGATCTCGACGCGCCGGCGCTCGCCGCCGGACAGGCTCTGGCCGAGCTGGCCGCGCAGATGGGTGACCTGCAGTTCCTCCAGCAGCGATTCGAGCACCACGGTGCGCCCGCGCCGGGTCAGGTCCTTGCGCATCTCCAGCACCGCGAGCAGGTTGTCCTCGACGGTGAGCCGGCGGAACACGCTGGGTTCCTGCGGCAGGTAGCCGATGCCGAGACGCGCACGATCGGACATCGACAGCGGCGTGATGTCGCGGCCGTCGAGTTCGATGCGCCCGCGGTCGGCGGCGATCATGCCGACGATCATGTAGAAACAAGTGGTCTTGCCGGCGCCATTCGGCCCCAGCAGGCCGACGACTTCGCCCACGCTCAGGTGGCAGGACACACCGCGCACGACCTCGCGGCCGCGGTAGCGCTTGCTCAGGCTTTCGACCAGCAGCATCGGGCCGGATCAGCCCTGCGGCGCGGTGGCGGGCGCATCGGCCGGCTTCGGCGGCTTGGGCGGGATCACCAGTTGCACGCCGCCGCCGACGCCTTCGCCGGCGGCCAGCCGGCCGGTCTTCACCGAATAGGTCACGCGCTCGGAGCGCAAGGTGCCCTGCGGGCGCTCCAGCACCACGTCGCCGCGCAACTCCACCGATTCCTCAGCGAGCAGGTAGTCGATCGTCGCTGCGCGCGCGTTCAATTCGCCGCCGCCATCCATCGATTGCTTCAGCGTGGCCGGGCTGCCGGTCAGCAACGCGCGTTTGACCTCGCCCTTTTCCTGGGTCACGTCGGCACGCGCGGCGTTCACCACCAGGCTGCCCTGGGTGATGCGCACATTGCCGGTGAGCACCGTGGTGTTGGTGTCCATGCCCGACTCGAAACGGTCGGAATTGATCTGCATCGGCTGCTGGCGGTCCGCCTCCAGCGCCAGCGCCGGCGTCGCCAGCACGGCGAACATCCAGGCCAACCAGCGGCGATCAGGAACCCTTGCGTTTCGGCACATATTCACCTTCCACCTGTTTCAGGAGCACGAAGCGGTCGTTCTCGAGGTCGGCGCGCAGGCCCACCCCGCGGATCTCGCTTCCGGTGCTGACAATCTCCACGGCTTCATCGCTGCTTGCAAGCTTCTCGTCGATCGCGAACTCGATGCGCTCGGAGCGGATTTTCACCGGCTCGCGCTTCGGCCGCGTGCCGTCGAGCACCACGGCGTCCTGCAGCCACAGCCGGTCCTTGGATACGTCCAGCCGCCCGAGTTTCGATTCGCCCTTCCAGCGCGAACCCTCGGCGCTCATGACGTCGAAGAGGGGGGTCTGGATCAGGTATTCGTCGCTGCGCCGCGGACTGCTGATGCGCGGGCTGACCAGCACCAGGTTGGGCTTGCCGGCGTCGTCGTAGACGCGCATCTCGACATTCAGGATTTCGTTGTCCTGATTCGCCAGGCGCGCCGGTGGCGGCTCCGGCGGCGGCAGCGCGAACCAGCGCAGCAGCCCGTAGCTGGCGAGCGTGGTCGCGCCGAGCACAACCATCCACAGCCGCGTGCGCCCCGGAGTCAAGGCGCGCCCGCCAGATGTGCCTGCACCAGTGCGTCCAGCTTGCCCTGCGCGGCGAGGATGAACTCGGCGAACTCGCGCACCGCGCCGCCGCCTGCCGGACGGCTGGCGATCCAGTGACAGCGCCGGCGCACCACCGGCACCGCCTCGGCCACCGTCGCCGCCAGGCGCACGCGCGCAATCACCGCCAGATCCGGCAGGTCGTCGCCCATGTAGGCGGCCTCGTCGTGCCCGATGCCGAGGCTGGCCAGCACCGAATCGAACACCGGCAGTTTCTCGCGCACGCCAAGGTGCACATGCGCGACGCCCAGCTCGCGCAATCGCCGCGCAGCGGCCTCACTGGCACGCGCGCTGATCACCAGGGTCGCAATGCCCGCTTGCTGCAGCAGCTTCAGGCCCAGGCCATCGTGCACATGGAAGGCCTTGGCTTCGGCGCCATCGTTGCCATACCACAGGCGCCCGTCGGTGAGCACGCCGTCGATGTCGAAGCCGATCGCACGGATCGCACGCGCGCCTTCGAGCAGGTCCGCCGGAACGGCCGCCATCAGATGACCCGCGCCCGCAGCAAGTCATGGAAGTTCAGCGCGCCGACCAGCGCGCCGGCATCGTCGACCACCAGCAGCGCCGAGATCTTGTGCGCCTCCATCATCTGCGCCGCCTCGATCGCCAGCTTGTCCGCCGCGATGGTGCGCGGGTTCGCGGTCATCAGCGCGGTCACCGGGGTGGCGCGCAGGTCCACGCTGGCATCGTCCAGCGTGCGCCGCAGGTCGCCGTCGGTGAACACGCCGCAGAGCTTGCCGTCAGCCTGCGCGATCGCGGTCATGCCGAGCTTCTTGCGCGACATCTCCATCAGCGCGTCGGTCACGCTGGCGCTGGGTTCGACGCGCGGGATCTCATCGCCCACGTGCATCACGTCGCTGATGTGCACCAGCAGGCGCCGGCCGAGCTGGCCGGCCGGATGCGAGGCGGCAAAATCGTCGGAGGTGAACCCGCGCGCTTCCAGCAGGGCGATCGCCAGCGCGTCGCCCATCACCAGCGCCGCGGTGGTGCTGGCAGTGGGCGCCAGTCCCAGCGGGCAGGCTTCCTCGCTGACCGCCACGTCGAGGTGCACATCGGCCAGGCGCGCCAGGCTGGATCGCTCGTTGCCGGTCATCGCGATCAGCGGCACGTTCTTGCGCTTGACTACCGGCAGGATCGTCAGCAGTTCATCCGTCTCGCCGGAATTGGACAGCGCCAGCACCACGTCCTTCGTTGTGATCATGCCGAGGTCGCCATGACTGGCTTCGGCCGGATGCACGAAGAAGGCCGGTGTGCCGGTGCTCGCCAGCGTCGCGGCGATCTTGCGCGCGATATGGCCGCTCTTGCCGATGCCACTGACCACGATGCGCCCTTCGCACGCCAGCATCAGCTCGCAGGCGCGGGTGAAGGCACCGTCGATGCGCGCGGCGAGTGCGCGGATCGCGGCGGTCTCGATCTCGATGACGCGGCGTCCGGAAGCGGCAAGCGCGGCGGTCGGCAGCGATACAGCCGGCCGTGGAGCGGAGGCGTTCATGCAGGGATGTATCCGGCGAGGTGGGCGTCGATTCTTTATTCCAGCGGCTTCCGATAGCATCAGCGCCCCTTTTTGGGGCATCCGGGCGTGCCGCGAAAAACCGCGCCGAGTCTACACCCGGGCCACCTGAACCCAAGCCCTTCGGACCCGCCATGAACGCAGACACCATCAAGGCGATGATCGCCGCCGGCATGCCGAATGCAACGATCAGCGTCGAAGGCGCCGATGGCGTGCATTTCGAAGCGCTCGTGATCGCCCCGGAATTCGCCGGAATGCGCCCTCTGCAGCGCCACCGGAAGGTGTATGAAACGCTTGGCGACAAGCTCGGCGGCGAGATCCACGCGCTGTCGCTGAAGACCCTGACGCCCGAGGAATGGGCAGCGCGCGGCTGAAGCCGGGCGCGAACGCACACAAGGAACACCGATGGCCAAGATCATCGTCGAGGGCGGCGCGCCGCTGAATGGCGAAGTGTGGATTTCCGGCGCCAAGAACGCCGTGCTGCCGATCCTCTCCGCCACCCTGCTGGCGGACGGCCCGTGCAGCATCGGCAATGTGCCGCACCTGCATGATGTGACCACCACGATGGAACTGCTCGGCCAGATGGGCGTGGAGCTGGTGGTCGACGAGCGCATGCACATCCATGTGGACCCGACCAAGGCCACCAGCTGCTTCGCGCCGTACGACCTGGTCAAGACCATGCGCGCGTCGATCCTGGTGCTCGGACCGCTGGTGGCACGTTTCGGTCATGCCGAGGTCTCGTTGCCTGGCGGCTGCGCCATCGGCACGCGCCCTGTGGACCTGCACATCAAGGGCCTGGAAGCGCTCGGCGCGCAGATCACCGTCGAAGCCGGCTACATCAAGGCGAAGGCCAAGCGGCTCAAGGGCACGCGCATCGTGCTGGATCTCGTCACTGTTACCGGCACCGAGAACATCATGATGGCGGCCACCCTGGCCGAAGGCACCACGGTCATCGAGAACGCGGCCCAGGAGCCGGAAGTCGTCGATCTGGCCAACTTCCTGATCGACATGGGCGCGCGCATCGAAGGCGCCGGCTCCAACACGATCACCGTGCATGGCGTGGAGCGTCTCAAGGGCTGCCACTACGAGGTGCTGCCGGACCGCATCGAGACCGGCACTTTCCTCGTCGCCGGCGCGATCAGCGGCGGCCGCGTGCTGCTCAAGCGCGCGCGCCCGAAGACCCTGGACGCGGTGCTGCAGAAGCTGGAGGACACCGGCGCGCACCTCAACGTCAGCGAGGATTCGATCGAACTCGACATGCGCGGCAACCGCCCGAAAGCGGTTTCGGTCACCACCGCGCCCTACCCCGCCTTCCCCACCGACATGCAGGCGCAATTCACCGCGCTGAACAGCGTCGCCGAAGGCGTCGGCATGGTCACCGAGACGGTGTTCGAGAACCGCTTCATGCACGTCCAGGAACTGCGCCGCCTGGGCGCCGACATCCGCCTGCACGGCAACACCGCAGTGATCACCGGCGTCAAGCACATGACCGGCGCCCCCCTGATGGCCACCGATCTGCGCGCCTCCGCCAGCCTGGTCCTCGCGGGCCTGGCCGCCGGCGGCGAGACCGTCATCGACCGCGTGTACCACATCGATCGTGGCTACGAGTGCATCGAGGAAAAGCTCGGGGCGCTGGGGGCAAGGATTCGGCGGCTGCCGAATTGAGCAGTGAGTGGTGAGTGGTGAGTGGTGAGTTAAGGCTGGCTCGATCCAGCCCTTGCGGGGTGATTGCTTGTAGCTTTGCTTCTGGCTTTGGCTTTGCTTCTGGCTTTGGCTTTGCTTCTGGCCTCGACTTTGCTTCTGGCTTTGGCTTTGCTTCTGGCCTCGGCTTTTTTGCTGCGAGCGTTTGAAGCAAGAGCGTTTCGGCCTGACGGCCGAGTCACTTCTTTCTGCTTGCCCAGAAAGAAGTAACCAAGAAAGAAGGCACCCCGCGTCCGCGCCTCGTGTGCGTCGTGCACACGAGGTCCCCTGCGGTGCTCACGAAGCGCAGGCCGCTGCGCAACTCGCACATCCCTGTGCTCGGACATGCTCGCTTTCCCCTGCGCTTCGCTCCGCTCCTCGGCGCTCCCGAGGGGCCCCGGGTTTCTTCGACCCGGCTTCCTGCCTGGTTCTTGAGGTGGTGCGGGTCAGCCGGCTTTCGGGTCTTGAACGTTTGAAAGCAGCCGCCCGCAGCAAAGCCGAAGCCAGAGGCAGTAAAAGCGCAAAGTTCACGGGCGGAGGGGCTCCCACTTTGCCGAGGCGATAGCGAAACGGTCGCGGGCAGAGCCCGCTCCCACAGACAGCGACGGCAAGAGCCCAAGGGTCGCGGGAGGAGTCCGCCCCTCATGCAGCAAAGCGACAGCGCCCAGCGCCCCGCGTCTTACTGCTTCTCGAAGCCCTGCAACAAGCTCACCAGCCGCTCGCCATCCGGCTCGATCTGTTCGACCTTGACCGGCAGGTAGCCGTACTTCGGCGCATGCCAGCTGACGGTCTTTCGATCCGGATTGTCGCGCAGGCGTTCGACGCGGATTGCCTCGATGCGACCATCGCCGGTCTCGACCTGCTCGGTGCCGGCGACCAGGAAACGCCACTCCTCGAGCTTGCCCTTGCTGGCGACAGCCAGATTGAAAACCGAGCCCTCGCGCACGCCGTCCGCCAGGTGCGAAGCAATTCCGAGCACCATCGCATGACGGTCCAGCACGCTGCCCTCAACCGCATAGCTCCAGCGCTTGTCGTCGTCTGACTCGCTGGCTTTGCCGCCCGCGATGTCGAGTGTTCGCGCGCGGTGGCGGCCGACCATGTCCTGGTTGTAGCGATACGAGGTGCTGGCCAACCCGGACTCACCGAGCATCAGCGTCGAGCGCTCCTCAATGGTCACCCCGAGGAAACCGGCAAGACCGCCCTGGCCCTCCGTACGACTCACGAACAACCACTCGCCTTCCTTCGGGGCGCTCAGCGCCATCGCCATCGTGCCGAGTTCCTTGCCGTTGCGGCTGACCGCAAATCTGGCCTCGAAGGCCTTCAGGTCAGCGGCCTGCACGGTGCAGGAGAACAGGGCAAGGCCAATCAGGTACAGCGGCTTCATGGTTTGGCGGCGTGTCTGGGTTTGGGTCGCCATTCGAGCGCGCAGCGGATGAATGGGGGCTTACGGGGGAGCGGTTGTGGGTTCCGGGTTGTGGGTTCTGGGCAGCGAAGCGAAGGCGAAAGGCCGCCGCCTGCCCGCATTTGCCGCCCACAACCCACAACTCACAACCCACAACTCACGCCGATCGCTCAAGCCAGACCGAGCGGCGCCCCCAGCACCCCACCATCCACCACGACCCGCTCCCCGTCCAGGCGCACGCGGCGCTCGGCGAACAGGCGCACGGCAGCGACCAGCAGGCGGTGTTCCTGCGGCAGCAGGCGCGCGGCGAGAGTGTCGGCGGTGTCGTCCTGCAGCACGGGGATGCGTACCTGCATCAGCACCGGGCCGCCGTCAAGCACGGGGGTGACGAAATGGACGCTGGCGCCGTGCTCGGCTTCGCCAGCATCGATCGCGCGAGCGTGGGTGTGCAGGCCCTGGTATTTCGGCAGCAGCGAGGGGTGGATGTTGATCAGCCGGCCACGCCATTGCTCCACGGTCGCGGCGGTCAGCACGCGCATGAATCCGGCCAGCACCACCAGCTCGGCGCCGCTGTCGGCCACGGCGGCAAACAGGGCGGCTTCGAAAGCGGGCTTGTCGGCGTAGTCGCGCGGCTCGAACACGGCCGTCGGGACGCCGGCGCCACGCGCCAGGCCCAGGCCCGGCGCATCCGGTTTGTTGGAAAACGCGCCGACGATGCGGACCGGCAGCCCGTCGCGGGTCGCCTCGATCAGCGCACCCAGGTTGCTGCCGCGGCCCGAGAGCAGGACCGCGACGCGCAGCGGCTCAGCGGATGTGGACACGCTCGCCCTCGCCGGCGTGCGCTACCACTTCGCCAATGTCCCAGGCGGGCAAGCCCTGGACGGCCAATCGTTCGATTGCGCCGGCGACCGCCTCGGCCGGCAGCACCAGCACGAAGCCGATGCCGCAGTTGAAGGTGCGCCACATCTCGCTGCGCGCCACCTGCCCAGCCTGCATCAGCCACTGGAACACCGCCGGTTCCGGCCATGCACTGCCGTCGATCGCCAGCCCCAGGCCCTCGGGCACCACGCGGATGATGTTCTCGGTGATGCCGCCGCCGGTGATGTGCGCCATCGCAGCAATCGGCAGATCGGCCAGCAGGCCAAGAACCGGCTTGACATACAACCGCGTAGGCGCCATCAGCGCATCGCCCAGGGCCCGACCGCCGCAGTCCTGCGAGAGATCGGCCTGCGCGCGCGCAAGGATGCGGCGGATCAGCGAATAGCCGTTCGAATGCGGGCCGGAACTGGCGATGCCGACCAAGCGGTGGCCGGCCTGCACGCTGCTGCCATCGAGCATCTTCGAGCGCTCGACCAGGCCCACGCAGAAGCCGGCCAGGTCGTACTCGCCGGGCGGGTACATGTCCGGCATCTCGGCGGTTTCGCCGCCGACCAGCGCGCATCCGGATTCCTCGCAGCCCCTCGCGATGCCGGCCACGACGGCCGCCGCGGTGTCGACATCCAGCTTGCCGGTCGCGAAGTAATCTAGGAAGAACACCGGCTCGGCGCCCTGCACCAGCACGTCGTTGACGCACATGCCGACCAGGTCGATGCCGATCGTGTCGTGGCGCCCGAGCTGCTGCGCGAGCTTGAGCTTGGTGCCGACCCCGTCGGTGCCGGAGACCATGACCGGCTCCCGGTAGCGCTCCAGCGGCACGCGCACCGAGGCGCCGAAGCCGCCGACGCCAGCCAGCACCTCGGGACGCATGGTGCGCCGAACCGCCGGTTTGATGCGCTCGACCAGGCTGTTGCCGGCGTCGATATCGACCCCCGCATCGCGGTAGGTCATCGGGGTGTGCTGGGTCATGGCCGCGGGTCCGGCGAAAAGAATGGCGCGGAGCATAGCGGGTCGGGCTGGAACGAGGGCACGAGGGCACGAGGGCACGAGGGCACGAGGGCACGAGGGCACGAGGGCACGAGGGCACGAGAAGGCTCGCGATCTTGGGGCCCATTGCAAGTAACTGATTGTATTGCATTTCCAAACGCTCTCGCAGTGAAGCGAGGCTGAATCTTGGATGAGGTCTTGGCGTGCCCCTCGTGCCCTCGTGCCCTCGTGCCCTCCCGACACCCTCATGCCCTCGTGCCCTCCCGACACCCTCATGCCCTCGTGGCTTCCCGACGCCTTCGTGCCCCGTGCCCCGCCCGCCACTCGCTGCCATACTTCACGCATCGTGACTCACCCGGTTGATCGCATGCGCTGGTTCTGTGCTTGTTGGCTGCTGCTCGCCCTGTCCACCCCGCTGCTGGCCAACGATCTCTACACCGGGGAGGTGCCGGTGTCGGGGCAAGACGAGCCCTCGCGTAAAGAGGCAATGGTCGCGGCACTCAAACAAGTGCTGGTCAAGGTTTCCGGCGACCAGGCCGCCGGCGAGCGCCCGGAGGTGCAGGGTGCGCTGGCGGATCCGGCGCCGCTGATCCAGGCCTTTTTCTATCGCCAGGATGTCGACCGCAGCGGCCCGGTGCCGGCGCTCAAGTTGTATTACACCGCCAATTTCGAACCGCGCGCGATCAATCGCCTGCTGTCTGCCAGCGGGCTGTCGCAATGGGCGCGCGAGCGGCCGACGCTGATGGTCTGGGTGGTCGGCGATACTGGTGGCAGCACCCAGTTCCTGGGCCAGCCGCAACTGGCCCCGCTGCTGCGCCGCGGCACCGAGCGCGGCATCCAGCTGAGCGCCGGCCCGACCACCACCGAGGGCGAAGGCGCCGTCAGTGCTTTCGACGTGGAGCGCGGCCAAGTCGCCAGCCTGCGCCCGGTGGCCAGCCGTTTCGGCGCGCCCGGAGTGCTCGCCGGACGCATTTACAGCACTGCCGAGGGCGTGGTCGGCCGCTTCGCCTTCGCCGACGGCGAGCGCGAGGAGAGTTTCGAGGTCCGCGGCCTGGACCCCGCGGGGACCCTGCGCGCGGCGGCGGACGAGACTGCCAACCGGATGGCCACGCGCTATGCCTTCGCCGCTGCCGACAGCGAGCCGGTGGCGGTCGCCGCCGTGGTGCGCAATCTGCGCTCCGCCAGCGACTTTGCGCGGGCCCAGGCCTATCTGTCGTCGCTGTCGATCGTGCGCGAGATGCGCCTGTCGGGCGCCGCGGCGGACACGATGAATGTCGATCTCAGTGTCTCCGGCGGTGCCGAGCGGCTGCGCCAGATCGTCGCACTGAACCAGGTGCTGGCGGTGGCCGGCGACAGCAGCGACGGCGCGCTGGTGCTGGATCTGAAGTGAAGGCATGAGCGAACCGGGCCGCACCTGGCTGCGCCATTTGCCGAACGCTTTGTCGCTGGCGCGGCTGGCGGCTGCCTTGCCGATCGCCTGGCTCGTGGTGCACGACCACGGCCAATTGGCCATGGTCTGCTTCATCCTCGCCGGCGCCTCCGATGGGCTGGACGGCTGGCTGGCCAAGCGCTTCCGCTGGCAATCGCAACTCGGTGGCTGGCTGGACCCGCTGGCGGACAAGGCGCTGGTGCTGTCGGTCTGCGTGGCGCTGGCGCTGCACGGCGACCTTCCGTGGTGGTTGCTCGGTCTGATCGCGGTGCGTGACCTGGTGATCGTCAGCGGCGCGGTCGCCTTCCACTTCAACTACGCGCCGCTGCACGCGCGGCCGACTTTACTCGGCAAGCTGACGACCTTCGCCCTGCTGCTGACGGTGGTGGCGCTCCTGGCGCGCAACGTGGGTGCACAGATCGCACCCGCGCTGGTCGATGCGCTCGTCTGGCTGTGCGCCAGCCTGCTGGTCGCGAGCGGCATCGACTACGTGCGGCGCTGGAGCTCCAAGGCACGCAAGGTGCGGCGCAGCGAACAATCGCAAACACGGGAGCCACGCAGCCCATGAGCACCACCCATCGCTGGCAGTTGCTGGCTATTACCGTCGCCATCGGCTGGCTGCTGTACCTGCTCGGCCCGGTGCTGACGCCGTTCGCGGTCGCGGCGCTGCTCGCCTACCTGGGAGATCCGCTGGTCGACCGCCTGGAGGCGCGCGGTTACAGCCGCAGCATCGCGGTGGTGCTGGTGTTCACCTTGATGACCTTGCTGCTGGTGCTGGCGCCGCTGATCCTGATTCCGGTGCTGGAATCGCAGATCAGCACCCTGGTCGACAAGCTGCCGGTCTACATCGGCTGGCTGCGCGAACGGGTGATGCCCTTCCTGGTCGAGCGCCTGGGCGTGGACCCGGCGATGTTCAGCACCGACCAGATCGTGGCCATGCTGAAATCGCACTGGCAGCAGGCCGGCGGCGTGGCGGCGACGGTGATCGCGCAAGTTTCCCAGTCGGGTCTCGCCATCATCGGCTGGATCATGAACCTGCTGCTGGTCCCGGTGGTGACCTTCTACTTCCTGCGCGACTGGGACACGATGATCCTGCGGGTGCGCGAACTGCTGCCGCGCACGGTCGAAAGCCGGGTGGTGGAAATCGCGCGCCAGTCGGACGAGGTGCTCAGCGCCTTCCTGCGCGGGCAGATCCTGGTGATGGTCGCGCTCGGCCTGATCTATTCGATCGGCCTGTGGATGGCCGGCCTCAAGCTCGCCTTCCTGATCGGCATGGGCGCCGGCCTGCTGAGCTTCGTGCCCTATCTCGGCGGCATCCTGGGCGTCGGCGGCGCGGTGATCGCCGCGCTGGTTGAACACCGCGACCTGATCCATGTGGTCTATGTGCTGATCGTGTTCGGGGTCGGCCAGACGCTCGAGGGCTTCGTGCTGACGCCGTGGCTGGTCGGAGACCGCATCGGCCTGCATCCGGTGGCGGTGATCTTCGCGATCCTCGCCGGCGGCCAGCTGTTCGGCTTCATCGGCGTGCTGCTGGCGCTGCCGCTGGCCGCCGTGCTGCTGGTGATCCTGCGCCATGTGCACCAGCGCTATGTCGAGAGCGGGTTGTATCGGGAGGGAGCGGGGACGGCGGAAGCTTCGGGACCGGGGACCCGGGACCCGGGACCCGGAAACGGCGGGGAGCCCGCGCAGCTCGCTTCGACTGTCGCTTCCGCGAGCGCCCCTTCGGCCTCGACATCCGAGCTCCCGATGCATCTCCCGGGTCCCGATGAGCACATCGCCTCAGCTCCCGGCCACCCAACGCCTCCCGCGGACACCCAATGAGCCAGCTCCCGCTGGCCCTCGGGCGTCTGGACGCCCCCGATTTCGAGCATTTCTGGCCGGGCGCGGATGCGCTGGTGTTGGCGCGTTTGCGCGCGCTGGCGGCGGCGCCGGGCGCCGCGCAGGTGCTGCTGACAGGTGGCGAATCCAGCGGCAAGACGCATCTGCTGCTCGCCACCTGCGAGGCCGCGCGCGCGGCGGGCTACGATGCCGCCTGCCTGCCGCTGGATCAACTGGACGGCGCCGACCTGGCCGAGGCGATCGACGCCGAACTGGTCGCGGTGGATGCGGTGGACGCGGCGTTTGCCGACCGCACGCGCGCCGAATGGCTGTTCGCCCAGATCAATCGCCAGCACGACCGCGGCCGTGCGCTGCTGCTGGCCCTGCGCCGGATGCCCGAGCCCGGCGAGGTGGTCCTGCCGGACCTGCTCTCGCGGCTGATGCGTTGCGAGAAGCTGTCGCTGGCGCCGCACGATGACCACGCGCGCCGGTCGATCCTGCTGCACCGCGCCGAGCAGGTCGGCATCCCGCTCGATCCCGCCGCCGCCGACCACCTGCTGCGCCACGAGAGCCGCGACTTGCGCGCGCTGCTGGCGCGCCTGAAACAACTCGACCGCGAAGCCCTCGCCCGCGGCCGGCGCATCACCGTGCCGCTGGTGCGGGATGTGGCGGGCCGGACCGGTTGAACGCGGAGACGCGGAGGGCGCGGAGAAAAGCAGCTGCAATTGACGGAGTTCCCGCCTTTCTCAGCGTCAGTCGAGCAGAGACATATGGACGCGAAGAAACCAACAGCTCTGCTTCTCCGCGTCGCGGCGTTGAAGCAGCCCGGGCCTGAGGCGAGGACGCAGAGAGCGCAGAGAAAAGCTGCCGCTCTGCTCCTCTCCGCGTCCTCCGCGTCTCCGCGTTGAACTGGCCCGGACGGGCCGATCAGCGCTCGATGAGCTCGACGCCTTCCATGCCGGCACTGAGCGTATGCGCGTCGCCGCCCTGCGCCAGCTTGATGCGCAGGCGCACCTCGTTCGACGAGTCGGCGTGGCGCAGCGCGTCTTCGTAGCTGATCTCGCCGGCCTGGTAGAGCTCGAACAGGCTCTGGTCGAAGGTGCGCATGCCGAGGTTGGTGGATTCCTTCATCACGTCCTTGAGCTTGTGCACCTCGCCCTGGCGGATGTAGTCCTGCACCAGCGGGGTGCCGAGCAGCACTTCCATCGCCACCCGGCGGCCCTTGCCGTCCGGCGTCGGAATCAGCTGCTGCGCGACGATACCCTTCAGGTTCAGCGACAGGTCCATCAGCAACTGCGGCCGGCGGTCTTCGGGGAAGAAGTGCAGGATGCGGTCGATCGCCTGGTTGGCGTTGTTCGCATGCAGGGTGCACAGGCACAAGTGACCGGTCTCGGCGAAGGTGATCGCGTGCTCCATGGTCTCGCGTGCGCGCACCTCGCCGATCAGGATCACGTCCGGCGCCTGGCGCAGGGTGTTCTTCAGCGCCAGCTCGAAGGAATCGGTGTCGATGCCGACCTCGCGCTGGGTGATGATGCAGCCCTCGTGCTTGTGCACGAATTCGATCGGGTCCTCGATGGTGATGATGTGGCCGGTCGAGTTCTGGTTGCGGTAGCCGAGCATCGCCGCCAGCGAGGTCGTCTTGCCGGTGCCGGTGGCGCCGACGAAGATGATCAGGCCGCGCTTGGTCATCGCCAGCGTTTTCAGGATCGGCGGCAGGCTGAGCTCATCGAGGGTCGGGATCTTGGTCTCGATGCGGCGCAACACCATGCCGACCTGGTTGCGCTGGTAGAAGCAGCTGACGCGGAAACGGCCCACGCCCTGCAGGCTGATCGCAAACTGGCACTCGTGGGTCTTTTCGAACTCCTCGCGCTGCGAGGGCGTCATCACCGAGAGCACCAGGTCGCGGCTCTGCTGCGGCGTCAGTGCGGCCTGGGTGATCGGCGCGATGCGCCCGTGCACCTTGATTGAAGGCGGCACCCCGGCGGTGATGAACAAGTCCGACGCCTTCTTGTGCACCATCAGCTTCAGGAAGGAATTGAAGTCGATGCTCATCTGCGTTTCCTCCGACCGGGCGCCCGGTGGTGCACTCCAGCTTGCGGCACCGAGAGGCGATTTGGGTTGTGGGTTCTGGGTTCTGGGCAGCGAAACTCGCAACTCGCGACACTGTGGGAGCGGCTTCAGCCGCGATCGAACCACCCTTCTCCAGTGCGGCCTGCGGGTACCACCCGCCACCCACCGGAGCGTCGCCGGATTGTGCCTGATCCCGGGTTCACTGTCTGCGCTCCAGGCAACCGCCCGGCGCGTTGCCTAGGGCGAGTTCGCTTCGGGCCGGTCCCAGGCCGGGACGAAGTCCGCCGGCGGGCTGGCCGGCAGACCCTGCGCCTTGACCAGCGCCCGTGCGACGCTGAGTTCGGTTGCACCCGGGGCAGACCAGGCGCGGCGCCATTCGCCGAAGGACACCGGCTTGCCAGGCCCCACCCGCTGCATGCCGGACTCGACCAGCCAGGCGAGATCCCGACGCTGCTGCTGCGCGCGGCGCAGGGCCTCGCTGTCGGCCGGATACAATTGCAGTTCCAGCGCCAGACCGAGCGAGTGGGTGACGATGGAGTCGCTATGCTCGACCATCCGGCGCGCCAGCGTGCGGCAATCCGCGAGCCACGGGTGTTCTGAGCTGTTTCCCCCACACCACCACTGCAGCGTGACCAGGTAAGGCATCGCAAGCGCATTGCCCACACCCACCGCAAGAATCACGGGCAGATCTTCCCGACGCACACCTTCCCAGCCCGGAAGCTCATCGGTTTCCGGCCACTCGTCCGGTAGCGGCACCTTCTGGAGGGAATTCACCAGCATGCGCATCGAGGTCGAGAAGTGGGTGTCGAAACGCTTCGCGCCCGCAGCCCGGCGCAGCGCCTCGATCGCCAGCGGGATGGCCCCGGCGGCATCGCGGGCCGGCAGGGTGCCGATCCAGACCACTGCGTTGTCGGGCTCCAGTTGCCGCAGGCGCGCGAGCATCGCCAGGCGCGCCTGGGCGGTCGCCGCCGCGCCGGCGGTCTTGCGCACCGGCGGATCGAGCAGGGCCCAGAACAGCAAAGTCGCATCGTCCTGACCGGCCTTCAGCGCGGCGTCCAGCAATCCCTGCGCCCGCTCGCGCAGCGCATCCGAACGGTCTCCGGCGCGCATCGACTGGTCGAGCAGCAGGAGTCCGGCGATCCAGCGCTCGCGCGGTGACGGACTGGCCGCCAACCGCTCGACCGCGCGGCCGGTGTATTCCTCCATCGCGGCTTCCAGGCGCTCGCCCGGCGTCGCGTTGCCAGCGACCGGATCATTGGCCAGCACCGGACCCGCGGCCACGGCCAGCAGGCCCACGAGGCACGCGCGCAGTAGGGAAAGCGCGCTGCTCACGCCTCGAACAGCCGCTTGTCCTTGGCGTAGGTCATCGCCTGCTGGCGCGTGATCAGTCCGCGCTTGACCAGGTCCTGCAGGCACTGGTCGAGGGTCTGCATGCCGTAGTTGGCGCCGGTCTGGATCGACGAATACATCTGCGCGACCTTGTCCTCGCGGATCAGGTTGCGGATGGCCGGGATGCCGACCATGATCTCGTGCGCCGCGATGCGGCCGCCGCCGACCTTCTTCAACAGCGACTGCGCGATAACCGCGCGCAGCGATTCGGACAGCATCGAGCGCACCATCGGCTTTTCGCCGGCGGGGAACACGTCGATGATGCGGTCGATGGTCTTGGCCGCCGACGAGGTGTGCAGGGTACCGAACACCAGGTGACCGGTCTCCGCGGCGGTCAGCGCCAGGCGGATGGTCTCCAGGTCGCGCAACTCGCCGACCAGAATGTAGTCCGGGTCCTCGCGCAAGGCCGAGCGCAGCGCCTCGTTGAAGCCGTGCGTGTCGCGGTGGACCTCGCGCTGGTTGATCAGGCACTTGTTCGAGGTGTGCACGAACTCGATCGGGTCTTCCACCGAGAGGATGTGCGCGTACTCGTTCTTGTTGATGTGGTCGAGCATCGCCGCCAGCGTGGTCGACTTGCCCGAGCCGGTCGGGCCGGTCACCAGGATCAGGCCCTGCGGCTGGTCGATCAGCTCCTTGAACACCTTCGGCGCGGCGAGGTCTTCGAGGCTCAGGACTTCCGAGGGAATGGTACGGAACACCGCGCCGGCGCCGCGGTTCTGGTTGAACGCGTTGACGCGGAAGCGCGCCAGGCCGGGGATTTCGAAGGAGAAGTCGACCTCGAGGTATTCCTCGTAGTCGCGGCGCTGCTTGTCCGACATGATGTCGTAGACGAGGCCGTGCACCGACTTGTGGTCGAGTGCCGGAATGTTGATGCGGCGCACATCGCCGTCGACCCGGATCATCGGCGGCAGGCCGGCCGACAGGTGCAGGTCGGAGGCCTTGTTCTTGACGCTGAAGGCCAATAACTCGGCGATATCCATGAGTCCCCCTTGCCACGCTCGGATGCCGATCGAGTATAGCCACGTCGGCTGCATCAGCGGTTGACTTCGGCCAATCGAACCGCAGTATCGAGCGACTCCTCGGCCAGAGTTTCCGACCATGCCTGACGCAGCGGCCCAGCGCCTTGCATCGATCCGCCAGCGCATTGCCGCGGTCGCGCAGGGGCGAACGGCGACACTGGTGGCGGTCAGCAAGACCCAGCCCGCGGCGCGCGTGCGCGCGATGCATGCGGCGGGGCAGACCGTGTTCGGCGAGAACTATGTGCAGGAGGCACTCGCCAAGATGACGGAACTGGCGGATTGCACCATCGAGTGGCATCTGATCGGCCCGCTGCAATCGAACAAATGCCGCGAGGTGGCCGAACATTTCGACTGGATGCAGACCCTGGACCGCGCCAAGTTGATCCCCCTGCTCGCGCGCCATCGGCCAGACGGAAGCGCGCCGCTCAACGTACTGGTGCAAGTCAACCTGGACGATGAAGACAGCAAGTCCGGCGCCCATCCGGCCGACATCGACGCCCTGGCCGACGCGGTCGCGCGCCAACCGCGCCTGCGCCTGCGCGGCCTGATGTCGATTCCAAAGCCCTGGCCGGATCCAGACCAACGTCGCGCCGGCTTCCGGGCACTGCACGCCATGTTCCAGGCGCTGAAGCAACGCCACCCCGGCATCGACACCCTGTCGATGGGCATGAGCGATGACTTCGAATTCGCCCTGGCCGAGGGCGCGACGATGGTGCGCGTGGGGTCGGCGCTATTCGGGCCCAGGGGCTGAGAGCGGTTGTTGGTTGTTGGTTGTTGGTTGTTGGTTGTTGGTTGTTGGTTGTTGGTTGTTGGTTGTTGGGGGGGGCGGTGTGGGGGGGGGGGGGGTTGGGGCTTCCCCGCCGCCGCCCCGCCGGGGGGGGGGTTCCGCGCGCGGGGCCCCCCGGTGGGTGGTTTCCCGGGTGGGTTGGGCGGGGGGGGGTTGGGGTTTGGGGGGCGGGGGGGGGGGGGGGGGGGGGCGGGGGGGGTGGGGGGGGGGGGGGGTTGGGCGTCGGGGGGGGGGGCCCCCGGGCGTCTTTTTTTGGTTGGGGGGGGGGGGGGGCGGCGGGGGGGGGGGGGGGGGGGGGGGGGGGGGGGGGGTTTCGGGGGGGGGTGGGTTTGGGGTTGTTGGGGCGGCCCCCCGGCCCCGCCCCCCGCCCGCTGGGCCCCTCCCCCCCCCCCCCCCCCCCCCCCCCCCCCCCCTTGTTGGTTGTTGGTTGTTGGTTGGCAGCGAAACTCGCATGCCGGCACTCCTGTGGGAGCCGACTCTGTCGGCGATCTTCCCACCAGCCGCCCGGAAAAGATCGCGGCTGAAGCCGCTCCCACCGAACAATCCGTAATACATTGATTTATCAAGGGAAAAATCCGGAGGACACGAGGGCACGCAAAGGCGCACTTTCGCACCGAACCGGCTCTTGCGTGCCCTCGTGCCCTCGAGTTCGATGCGCGAACAAGCGCACCGCCAGGGGCGACCGGAACTCCCACGGGCCCTCGGCCCGCCGACTCTTGTCGCCAACAACCGATAACCAGCAACCGACAACCGCTTCTCAGACGCCCGCATTCTGCAGCAGCCGCTGCAGTTCCTCGGCGGCACGCCGGAACTCGGTGCCGGCCTGACGCGCCATTCCGATGGAATCGCGCAGGGTGCCCGCGCGGGCGCCGTGCTCGATCAACTTGGCCAGATCCGACAGAGCCATGGCGCCGAGATTGGCGCTGGTCGACTTCAGCGAATGAGCTGGAGCGATCATCGCCTGCACGTCGCCGCGCTCGGCGGCAGCCACCAGGATGCCGAGGTTCTTTGGCGTGTCCTCCAGGTAGACCTTGACCAGCGAGGTGAATTCGCTGCCCATGACATCGATCAATTCGTTGACGATGGCTTCGTTGATTGCGGGCGTCGACGGCGACAATTTGACCGGTTCGGTCTGGCGCACCGCGGAGTGCAGTTTTTCGGCCTCGGGCGCCCGGGGCTGGGCCGGCGGCGCCTCGACCTTGCGGTGCTTCGGCATCCATTTGCGGATGGTTTGTTCCAGCAGGCCGCGGTTGAGCGGCTTGGACATGTAGTCATCCATGCCGGAGGCGAGGCACTTCTCGCGGTCGCCCGCCATCGCATTGGCCGTCATCGCGATGATCGGGATGCGCGGCATACTGCGCTCCTGCTCCAGGGTGCGCCGCGAGCGGGTGGCGGTGTAGCCATCCATCACCGGCATCTGGCAATCCATCAGCACGACGTCATAGACGCCGCGCCCCATCATCTCGAAACCTTCCTTGCCATTCTCGGCGATGTCGTAGGTGATCCCGATCAAGCTGAGCAGCCGCTGCGCCACCTGGCGGTTGACCGGATTGTCCTCGACCAGCAGCGCATGCCCGGCGAGTTTCGCCTGCGCCGCCGGTTCAGCTTCTTCCGCGGCCGATCGCGTGGCAGCGGCAGCTGAGTCATCGACACCCAGCCGGGCGGCCTCATCCAGCAAGCTGAAACGGCGTTCGCTGCCCGACTCGACTTGCAGCAGCTTGTTGAGGACGGCCTGCAGCTCTGACTCGCTGAACTGCCGCTTGAGCACCGCGCCACGGTGCGGCTCCACCTGCAACTCGGCCGGATTGGGCTCGTCCCCCTCGACGAACACCATGCGGATGCGTTCCAGCGCCGGTTCGCGGCTTACATTCCTGGCCAAGGCGGCAGCGGTCGGGCGCATGCTGCCCACATCCACCAGGACCACGTCGAAAGCCCAGTTCTCGCCCAGTGTGGCCGAGGACTTGAGCTTGCTGAGCGCATCCGCCGCCGTGTTGGTCGCAATCTGGCTGATGTTCCAGTTCTGGCAGTAGCCAGTCAGCCGCTGGGTCAGCCGGGCATCCGCGCTGACAATCAGCGCGCGCGAACCGGACAGATCGCGGCGATTGGCGCTGACATCACCGATGGCCTTCTGGAACGGCGCGCTGAACCAGAATACCGAGCCTTTGCCGACCTCGCTCTTGAGCCCGATCTTGCCGCCCATCAGTTCCACGATGCGCTTGCAGATCACCAGGCCGAGGCCCGTGCCACCGTAGTTGCGAGTGGTGGAAGTGTCGGCCTGGGAGAAGGGCTGGAACAGGCGCTCGGACTTCTCCGGCGAAATCCCGACGCCGGTGTCGCGCACGGCGAACAGGATCTCGCTGGTGGTGCGGGTCTCACCGCGCTTGCTCACCTGGATCTGCACCGAGCCCTTGTCGGTGAACTTGATTGCGTTGCTGACCAGGTTGAACAACACCTGACGCAGGCGGACCGAATCACCACGGCAGGCCAACCGCACATTGGGATCGAAAGCGACCGCCAACTTGAGGCCTTTGGCGTCGGCGGCCTTCTCCATCAGGCGCACCACCGAGTCGACCACCTCCTTGAGGTTGATGCCGACGTTCTCCAGCTCCAGCTTGTTGGCCTCGATCTTCGAGTAATCGAGGATGTCGTCAATGATGCGCAGCAGGTGCTTGGCCGAGGTGTACGCGGTGTTGAGGTATTCGCGCTGATCCGGGCCGAGCTTGGTATCCCGCAGGATCTCGAGCAGCGGGATGATGCCGTTCAGCGGCGTGCGCATCTCATGGCTCATGGTCGCGAGGAACTCGCCCTTGGCCATGTTCGCGGCTTCGGCAACCTGCTTGGCAGCCTCCATTTCCTTCTCGAGGTTGCGGTGGCGCTCGAGTTCGGTGCGCAACTGGACGATCTCGGTCTGCTCGGCGGCGGTCAGCCCCGGCTGGCGGTCGCGGTCGCGTTCACGCTCGGCGCGCGACGCGGCGTACTCCGCCAGGAACGGCGGTTGCGCCACACGTGCCTCGGCGTCGGCGATCGCCGCCACGCGCCGCCCGAGAAGCAGATTGAGGATGACCAGCAGCACGGCCAGCAATGCGGCGGACCACTCGGCCTCGCGCCCACCCAGCAGCAGGAAGATCATCGGCGCCAGCAGGACCACGAGGACACCGATGAGCAACAACAGTTCGGTCGCGAACAGCCAGACGCTCGCGGTCGCCAGCCCGGCGATGGTGAGGATCATCGGCATGTTGTAGGCGCCGCTCGGCAGCATGCCAAGCATCACCGCGCCGATTCCCCAGCTCAGCGAACTGGTGATCAGCACACCCTCGGCGATCTGGAAGGAACGCTCGCTGTCATGCTCGCGACGGATCCACGCCCAGGCCGCGACCACGCACAGCGCAAAATGCACGCCCAGCCAGACGGCCAGCGTCCCCATCGGCGCCCAGGAGCGCACCGAGAAAACCGTCAGGAGCGCGAACACCAGGCTGCCGCTGCACCAGTAAAGGACGGCATCGACGCCCTTCTGGCGACGCCATTCCAGTGCCCCGAGCTGCCCTGTCTGTTGCATGCTGCCCCCTCGTCTCGCGGTTGCGCCGGATCAGCCGTCTACAATGCCGATGCGCTGAAGTCGAAACCGAGTTCGGCACCCGGCTGTTGCACGAAATTACCCTGGATCAGGTCCACGCCCATCGTCCACAGCGAGGCCGCAGCTTGCGCGGTCTCGACCTTGGGCGCGATCACCGCACGTCCGCCATCATGGGCGGCACGCACCACCGTGCGCAGCTCCGCAGAGTGCACGACGATGCCGTTGTCGCGAGTGTACTTGTCGGACAGCTTGAGATAGTCGGCCGGAAGCACGCCCAGGAGTTGCAGCGCCGTCAGCCCGCCATCGAACTCGTCGATCACCACGCGCATGCCGAGCTTGCGCACGGCCTCGAAATAAGCCATCGACTCGCGCATCCGGGCGAGCACCTCGCTCAGCTTCAATTCCATGGCCAATGCATCCGGCGGCACCCGGCGCGTCTCCAGCAACTGGCGCAGCCAGGCGATGCGTTCGCCATCCAGGGTGCTCTCCACCGACTGGTTGACGAACAGCCGCACCGGCCGCCCCGCGCGCTTGCGCTCCTCGATCACGCGCAGGCACTTGCCCAGGCACCAGCGGTCAATGGCCGCGACCAGATCGGCGCCGCGCGCAGCATCGATGATGGTTTGCGCGCCGATGATCTCCCCGGAATCGCCACGCAGGCGCAGCAACACTTCGTACTGCTCCTCGCCAGTCGAATGCAAGGAGACGATCGGCTGGAACAGCAACTGGAAACCATCGCCGTCGAGCGCGCGGCGTATGGCCGCGACGAGTTCGCTGCCCGCCGCGGCCAACACCTCGGGGCGATAGACCGCGACATTGCCGCCAGGCAGTGAACTGGCGCGTGCGCAGGCCCGCTCGGCGGCGTTCAGCATGTCGGCGGCATCGGCCATCTGCGGCGTGAATGCGGCAACACCGATGCGCGCCGAAATCGGCACCCGCAGGCGCTCGACCTCGATCTGCTCATGACTCAGGCGCTCGGCCATCTGACGCGCGAGCGTCTCGAGTTCGGCAAGGTCGCGCACCGGACTCAACAGCAGGAAGGAGGAATCGCCATAGCGGGCAGCCAGTTCATCCGGACGCGCGAAACTGGCAATGGTGGCGCTGACCTGGCGCATCACCGGCTCATAGGCCGCCAGCCCGCGCTGTTCGCGCACCGCGTGCGCACCCTCGACCTCGACGAACAGCACGCCGCCGGACTGCTGGCCACGATCCTCGTGCGCCAGCAACTCGTTCAGACGGTCGATGACATAAGTCCGATGGTACAGGCCAGTGGTCGAGTCCTTGGGGTCGAGCACTCGCTTGCGCGCCAGCAGCCGCGCCCGCCTCGCGCGATTGGTGACCGCCGAGATCAGGTACTTGGGACGAATCGGCTTGGCCAGGAAATCGTCGCCGCCGGCAGACAGCGCCTCATAATGCTTTTCCGAATCCTGCTCGCCCGACAGGAACACGATCGGCGTGTTGATGAACTGATCGCGCTAGCGAATGATCGCCGTGAGTTCCATGCCGGTGATGTTCGGCATGTAGAGGTCCATCAACACCAGATCGGGCTTGAAGCGTTCCAACCGGTCGAGGGTCTCCAGCGGCTCGGTGACGGCAAGGGTATCCATGCCCGCCTTGCGCAACACCGATTCGGCGAACATCGCCTGCGAGCGGTCGTCCTCAACGATCATCACGCGGAAAGGATTCTCGCTGTCCGTCTCGACCATTTCGCGGACGCGCAGCGAGGCCTCGTGCGCAGGCATCGGCATCGGAATGAAGGCGTCGACACCTGCGCGCATCGCCTTCAGCCGCGCGTTGAGGTCGTTATGTTCGGAGAAGGCCAGCAGCGGCAGCTTGCCGTTGACGCGCTGGCGAACCCGCTTCACGAACTCGCCCAGGTGCTCGATCTCTTCAAAGAAGCCCGCGTCGATCACGATCAGGTCGGGCGCGAGGGACCCGAGCATCTCCTTGATCTCTTCCGAGCTTTCGAGGCGGTCGACGGCATAACCCAGCTGGCCAAGTGCCTGCGTCAGCTCGCGACCGAAAGGCGCAATGTCCGAGAGATAGAAGATACGGCCGGTCCGCGGCCTGACCACCGGCTTGTCGACGACCGGCTCGGCAGGCGTCGATACGGGTGCGGGAGTCGCCGGCGCGATGGGCTCCGGGCGCACCTGGGTACGTTCGGCCGAATGCGCGGCGTCGAGGGCGAAGACCGAGCCGGCATTGACCAGCCTGGGTTCGCCAGACTCGGCGCTGGCAAAACTGGCGACATCGCGGCTGCCGGGCGCCCAGCCGCTGACGCCTGCCGCATGCGCGGCCGGTGCCTGGCCATGCGTCTCGCTGGTGATCACCGCAACCTCACGGTGACTGAACCTGCGCCAGTACTCCTCCGGCGGCCGCAGCGAACCTGCGCCGAGCAGGTACCCAAACCGTTCCGGCTGCGGAACCAGGAAATCGCGCGCGCTGCGGGTCACCGGTGCCGGCGGCTCCGCCACTGCCATCAGGGTTTCGAGGTGCCCTTCGATCGCGGTGCGGTCCTCGGCCGTGGGCATGCGCAACTGGCGGATCAACGGTTCCAGCAGGCGCTCGACCTGGAACAGCCGCTCGCTCGCGTCGAGCATTCCATAGCGTCCGGCGGCGCCCGCCAGGCCTTGGACATCCTGGTAAAGCAAGGTGACCGTATTGACGTCCCAGACGCCCCGGCAAACACGGTGCCCGCGCTTGCGCACCGCCTCGATTCGTCGCGGCAGATGCTTCAGAAATGCCTGACGCAGCTCGGCGTTTTGCTGGGTGTCATCCTTGGGCAGCACGGCAAGCTCTGGACACGCGGGATCGACCGACTATACCAGCGGGCTCCGGGCACGAAAGCCCGCCAAACGTGGAAGCCACGCGCAGGCTCGCGCCCGCTGTGGATGCATCCTGACCGACGATTGCGAGGGCTGCATGAACGACACCCCGTAGCTGCTTGTCTGGTGGCAAAGGCGGCGTCTATAAGCCCTCTCCCGCCATGCATCGTCCATTCGCGTGAATCGTCTGATGCCTTTACCCAGCGCCTGGCAGCGGCACTCCCGTTCCTTGGGGATGTGAAGAATGGCCAACGCCAACCCCTCGCGTCGTCTCCGGGTAGTCGAGGTAGACCCGGCCGGGCGCTGGCGTTCGCGCCTGTTGGTGGCCGGGCTCTGGCTGGCCAGCCTGGCGCTGGTATGGCTCTGGCTGCGAGCCACCATCGCGCCGCAGTTCAGCGAGGTCTCGCGCGAACTGGCGCAGGCGCGACGCGCGCTCGCGGCGGCGGAAGTGGAGAAAGGCCAGTTGCAGAGGCTGGTCTCGCAGCACGAACGCGGCGAGCAGGTGGCCCGCGGCGCCAATCAGGAGCTGCAGCAGG
Source organism: Rhodanobacteraceae bacterium (assembly GCA_016713135.1). Classification (NCBI taxonomy): domain Bacteria; kingdom Pseudomonadati; phylum Pseudomonadota; class Gammaproteobacteria; order Lysobacterales; family Rhodanobacteraceae; species Rhodanobacteraceae bacterium. The sequence goes on from JADJPR010000002.1 coordinate 61,621, forward strand.
CCCTGGCGGCGCGCCAGGAGGAAATCGCCTCGCTGCGCAACGACCTCAGCTTCTACCAGCGCCTGATGGAAGGCGGCGCGCAGCAGCCCGGGGTCTCGGTGCACAGCCTCGCGCTGCGCGCTACCGACGACCCACGCGCCTTCCAGTTCGCGCTGACCCTGAGCCAGAATCTCAAGCGCAATCGCCAGGCGAGCGGCAAGGTCGAGATCAGCGTCAGCGGCGCCAACGGCCAGCAGAGCGCGCGGCTGGGGCTCGCGGAACTCGGAGCGGGTCCGTCGCTCGAATTCTCATTCAAGTACTTTCAGCAACTCTCCGGTTTGATCATGCTACCGGAGGGCTTCAAGCCGGCATCGGTGCGCTTGCGCGTGCTGCCCGAAGGCGGCGGCACGGTCGAGCGCGAATTCATGTGGAAGGATGTGGTCATCGAAGGGGACGCGTGATGTTCGGAGACAAGAAGGCTGCACGATCGGCGCCGGCCAGCGGCGGAGCCATCGACGGACTGGTGGGTGAAGGCATGAGCGTGGTCGGCGACGTCAAGTTCTCCGGCACCTTCATCGTCGAAGGCAAGATCAAGGGCACGGTAGTGGCCGAATCCGGTGCAGATGCGGTCCTGCGCCTGCACGAGCGCGGTCAGGTCGATGGCCAGGTCCAGGTGCCGCACGCCGAGATCCACGGCGAGATGCTGGGCGACGTGACCGCGGAGAAGGTGCTGCTGGGCGCCAGCGCAAGGGTGCGCGGGAACGTCTATTACCGCGTGCTGGAGATGGCTGCGGGCGCGCAGGTGAATGGCCAGCTGGTGCACCAGGACGAGCCGCGCAAGCAGCTGCCCAAGCCCGACGCCAAGCCTTGAAAGCGCGGCTGGGCGCCGCCAACTAGTGCTCACGCGCATGGCCGGGCTTGCCCGGCTGCATCACCGAGTCGGGAGACCAGAACAATGACTGCAGCGACCATCGGCGAAAGCCTTCAGTTCACCCAGGCCGCCGCGCGCAAGGTGCGCGAGTTGATGCAGGAAGAGGGTAATCCGGACCTCAAGCTGCGTGTGTACATCCAGGGCGGGGGCTGCTCGGGCTTCCAGTACGGCTTCAGCTTCGAGGCCGACACCCAGGAAGACGACCTCGCGATCGAGACCGACGGGGTGACCCTGCTGGTGGATCCGGTCAGCCTGCAGTACCTCGGCGGCGCCGAGGTGGACTACTCCGAGAGCCTGCAGGGCGCGCAGTTCGTGATCCGCAATCCCAACGCCAAGACCACCTGCGGCTGCGGATCCTCGTTCACGATGTAATCGGCGGGCCTGCGCCCGGGGCGGGAATCGATGGGTTCGGAGCGGCGCAGCGCGTAACTGGTTCTCCGGGCTGCGGCTGGACCGCTCCGGCGAATGGCGCGAGCGGGCCGCACGTGGCGAGATCCCGCTCGATCCTGAGCACGCGAGAGCCTTCTACATCAGCATTCACGGCGAGGTGCTGGTCGATGCCAGCGGTTCCCTGGTGCGCGTGCGCACGCAGGCCGAGCTGGCGGTCGATGAGGAACACCGCTTCGCGCTGGGTGCCGACGCCGGGCAACCGGTGGTGGCGCTGGTGGTCGACGATGAACAGCGGTCGCGCCTGGCTGTCGAAGACCAGCGCTGGAACGACCTGCGCGCGGCCGCGCTGTCGCTGCCGCCCAGCGACGCCGGCCATGCCGCCTACGCCCGCGCCCTGGTCCATTGGCACCAGAAGCACCGCTACTGCGGCCGCTGCGGCGCTTCCACCCGGATCGAACTGGGCGGCCACCGTCGTCGTTGCGGCGCCTGCGGGCTGGAACAGTTCCCGCGCATCGATCCGGCGATCATCGTGCTGGTGGAGAACGCCGGCCGCGTGCTGCTCGGGCGGCAGTCCAGCTGGCCGCCAAGGCGCTACTCGGTGCTCGCCGGCTTCGTCGAGCCCGGCGAGAGCCTGGAAGACGCACTGGTGCGCGAGGTCGAGGAGGAAGCCGGCGTGCACGTGGTCGAATGCGAATACCACTCCTCGCAGCCCTGGCCCTTTCCGGCCAGCCTGATGCTCGGCTTCACCGCACGCACCGACGACACCGATCTGCGCTACGGCGACGAACTCGAGCACGCCGCCTGGTTCAGTGCCGACGAGTTGCGCGATGCCGTGGCCACAGGCGAAATCCGCCTGCCTCCGCCGCTGTCCCTGTCGGCGCGGCTGCTGGAGGACTGGTACGTGGCGAGGACCGGAAGGTCGGCGGGGGAGATCTTGCCGGGCGTTTAGTGCCGGCGTTGCGGGTTGTGGGCGGCACTGGCCAGTTGTGGGTTCTAGGCTATGGGTGTGGGTTGTGGGTTGTGGGTTGTGGGTTGTGGGCGGAAGAGGCAGAAGCCAAAGCCGAAGCCAAAGCCAGGCAACAGCCAAAGCGAAAGGCACTCGGTGGCCGGGCTTGCCCACAACCTACAACCCAGAACCCACAACCGGCACTTGCTGCCCACAACTCACAACCCAGAACCCACAACCAGCCCCGTGGACCGTGCCAGCAATCCACGCCACGCCACGCCACACTATTGACGCGCGCACCCATTCCGCGTCAACTCCGCGGAAACTCACCCTGAGGAAGCTCCATGGCGCTGGCGCTGCTGGCCATCCTGATCGTCCTGGTGCTGGGCACACTGGCGCCGGAGCTGGCGCGGCTGCGGCAGTTCCTGTGGCTGCGTGGCTGGCTCGGCTGGCTGGCGCAGCGGGTGGGCGACCACAGTCTGTGGGCCAGCGAGTTCGGTCTGGCACTGGTGCTGTTGCCGCTGGTGGCGCTGGTTGCGCTAGTCGACTGGACCCTCGGCGGCACGCTGCACGGACTGCTGCGCTTCGTGTTCGCGCTGGTCGTGCTGTACCTGTGCTGGGGGCCGCGCGACCTCGACGAGGATGCGCGCCGGGCGGCGCGCGCCGAGACGGCCGACGACCGCGCCGGCGCGCTGGCCAGCCTCGGCGGCAAGCCCGGCGACAACCCTGTGCGCAGCGGCGACCTGGTCGATGGCGTTTTCGCGGCTGGGTTGACGCGCTGGTTCGGGCCGATGTTCTGGTTCGTCGCCTTCGGCCCCGCCGGTGCGGCGATCTATCGCCTGACGCAACTGCTGGCGCAATCGCCGGAACTGCGCGCCCTGCTCCCGTCCGCCCAGGGCGAGGCCGCCGAGCGCCTGCACGCCGCGCTGGCCTGGCTGCCGGCCCAGCTGATGACCCTGGCGCTGGCGCTGGCATCGGATTTCGACGCGGTCGGCAAGGCCTGGCGCGAGCACCACGAGGCGCACGGCCAGGGCCTGCTGCACCTCGATCTGGGCTTCCTCTCCGCCACTGCGCGCGCCTGCGTGGACCTCGACGACGAGGAGTTCGTCAGCGCCGACGGCAAGCCGATCAGGGACGAAGCCGTCGAAGAAGCCCGCCGCCTGCTGTGGCGCCTGTTGGTCGCATGGCTGGTGATGCTGAGCGTGATCGTGCTGGCTGGCTGGGCTTCCTGAGGGGGGGTTGTGGGCCGGTTGTTGGTTGTTGGTTGTTGGTTGTTGGCAGCGAAGCTGGCATGCCGCGAGCCTGAGGGAACCGATTCTGTCGGCGACCTTTTCCTGGCGGCCGCAGGGAAAGCTCGCGGCTGAAGCCGCTCCCACAGGCTCCCGGCTACCCGGCTCTTGCCGCCAACAACCAACAACCAACAACCGACAACCGGACAAAAGGCCCCCCGCACCCCCGGTGCTATTCTCCGCGTCCCGAATTCCGGCCTGCGCCCCGCGCCATGTCCATCTCCGACCAGCTCAAGCAAAGCGCCCTCGAGTATCACCGGCAATATCCACCGGGCAAGATCAAGGTCACGCCAACCAAGGCGCTGGCGACCCAGCGCGACCTCTCGCTGGCGTACTCGCCGGGCGTCGCTGCGGCCTGCGATGCGATCGTCGCCGATCCGAATGAAGCCTCGGCGCTGACTGCGCGCGGCAACCTGGTGGCGGTGATCAGCAATGGCACCGCGGTGCTGGGCCTGGGCGCGATTGGGCCGCTGGCGGCCAAGCCGGTGATGGAAGGCAAGGGCGTGCTGTTCCAGAAGTTCGCCGGCATCGACGTGTTCGACATCGAGATCGACGAGCGCGACCCGGACAAGCTGGTCGAGATCATCGCCAGCCTGGAGCCCACCTTCGGCGGCATCAACCTCGAGGACATCAAGGCACCGGAGTGCTTCCTGGTCGAGCGCAAGTTGCGCGAGCGGATGAAGATCCCGGTGTTCCACGACGACCAGCACGGCACCGCGATCATCGTCGGCGCGGCGATCGTCAATGCGCTGCATGTGGTCGGCAAGGACATCGGCGAGGTCAAACTGGCGGTGTCCGGCGCCGGCGCGGCGGGCATCGCCTGCCTCGACATGCTGGTGCAACTCGGCATGCGCAAGGAGAACATCCTCGTCGTCGACCGCAAGGGCGTGGTCTACGTCGGCCGCGCCGAAGAAATGGACGCCGACAAGGCGCGCTATGCCCGCGAGACCGCCAAGCGCACGCTGGCCGAGGTGGTCGACGGCGCGGACGTGTTCCTCGGGCTGTCCGCCGGCGGCGTGCTCAAGCCGGAAATGGTGCGCACGATGGCGGCCAACCCGATCATCATGGCGCTGGCCAATCCCAACCCGGAGATCCTGCCGGAGCATGCCCTTGCGGTGCGCCCGGACGCGATCATCGGCACCGGCCGTTCGGACTACCCGAACCAGGTCAACAACGCGCTGTGCTTCCCGTACATCTTCCGCGGCGCGCTGGACGTGGGCGCTACCACCATCACCGAGCCGATGAAACTGGCCTGCGTGCACGCGATCGCCAAGCTGGCGCGCGAGGGCGCGTCGGACGTGGGCGCGGCGGCCTACGGTGGCGAGGTCAAGAGCTTCGGCCGCGACTGCCTGATCCCTCAGCCCTTCGACCCGCGCCTGCTGGTGCGCCTGGCGCCGGCGGTAGCGCAGGCGGCGATGGACTCGGGCGTGGCGACGCGGCCGATCAAGGACATGGAGGCCTATCGCGAGCAGCTGACCCAGTTCATCTTCCGCACCGGAATCCTGATGAAGCCGGTGTTCGACGCGGCGCGGCGCGAGCCCAAGCGGGTGGTCTTCGCCGAGGGCGAGGAAGAAACCATGCTGCGCGCGGTGCAGGCGATCGTCGACGAGGGCTTCGCCAAGCCGATCCTGATCGGGCGGCCGGCGGTGATCGAGCAGCGTATCGCGCGCATGGGACTGTGGATCCGGCCCGGCGAGCACTTCGAGATCACCAACATCGACTCGGATCCGCGCTTCAACGACTACTGGCAGCACTACCACCGGATCATGGAACGGCGCGGAGTCAATCCGGCGACGGCGAAGGCGGTGGTGCGCTCGCGCAGCACCGTGATCGGCGCGCTGATGGTCGAACGCGGCGAGGCCGACGCGATGATCGGCGGCACCATCGGCCGCTTCCAGCGCAAGCTGCAGTACTGCCAGGACATCGTCGGCCTGGAGGGCGATATCGAAGCCCCGGCGGCGATGAGCGCGGTGGCCTGCGACCGCGGCACCTTCTTCTTCCTCGACACCTACGTCAACCCGGACCCGAGCGCCAACGAGCTCGCGCTGGCCACCTGCATGGCGGTCGAACGCCTCAAGCTGTTCGGCATCACCGCCAAGGTGGCGCTGCTGTCGCACTCCAATTTCGGCAGCGAGGACAGCGCGACCAGCCGCAAGATGCGCCAGGTGCTGGAGCTGTTGCGCGAGCGCGCGCCGGAGCTGGAGGTGGAAGGCGAAATGCACGCCGACGCGGCGCTCGACGCCGCGATCCGCGACCGCCTGTTCCCGAACTCGCGGCTGACCGGCCAGGCGAACATGTTCGTGTTCCCCAACCTGGATGCGGCCAACATCTGCTTCAACATGGTGCGCGTGCTCTCCGGCGGCGTGTCGCTGGGGCCGATCGTCATGGGGCTGAAGAAACCCTGTTACATCCTGACCAACTCGGCGACTGTGCGCCGAGTGGTCAACATGACCGCGCTTGCCGTGGTCGAGGCACAGATCCGCCAGCGCGCCGCTGGCTGAAACACCGGCGCCGCGTGCCGGAAGCGCGCGGCGCCGCTCCACTGCAAACGACATCGACAAGGAGTCGCCCATGGGACGTGGCCCGAGTATCGAAGGACGCAAGAACGCCGAGGACGCGCGCCGCGGCAAGCTGTTCACCAAACTGATCCGCGAGATCACCGTCGCCGCGCGCGGCGGCGCCGACCCTGCCACCAACGCGCGCCTGCGCATCGCGGTGGACAAGGCACTGACCGCGAACATGACCAAGGACACCGTAGAGCGCGCGGTCAAGCGCGGTTCCGGTGCCGACGGCAACGACAACATGCAGGAAATCCGCTACGAGGGCTACGGCCCGGGCGGTGTGGCGCTGATCATCGACTGCATGACCGACAACAGCCAGCGCACCGTGGCCGATGTGCGCCACGCGCTCAGCAAGCACGGCGGCAACCTCGGCACCAGCGGCTCGGTGGCCTTCCAGTTCCATCGCCTCGGCGAATTCGTGGTCCCCACGCCCGACGCGGCGGCCGAGGAGAAGCTGCTCGAGGCGGCGCTGGAAGCCGGTGCCGACGATGTGCAGAACGGCGAGGGCCAGAGCACCGTGCTGTGCGCCCCAGCCAGCTTCGAGGCGGTCAAGAAGGGCCTGATTGACGCCGGCACCACGCCTGCCAGCGCAGAAATCGTCTGGCGTCCGGAGAACCGGGTGGCCGTCAGCGGCGAAGTTGAAGAGACCCTGCTCGATCTGATCGACTGGCTGGAAGAACTCGACGATGTGCAGGAGGTCTTTCACAACGCTCATCTGACCAGTTCCGCAGAGGATTGAAGTTGGTTGTGCAGATGAGCGTCAGGACGGTATCTGCCTAACCCCTCCCCATCCCTCCCCGACATCGGGGAGGGAGTGCGCACGAACCGGACCTCTCGCAAGATCGCAGTCTGTATTTCTGGACGCAAAGGACGCAAAGTAGAGCGAACGCAAAACAGCGCCTGGTATCCAGGGCAGTTGCAAGTTAGCGTCCTTTCCGTCTCTTTGCGTCCTTTGCGTACTCAATCACAGGGTCGTCGTTCTATGCAGACAGACAAACCCCAAGGAGATTCCCCCATGTCGATCAAGCCCAAGAGCCACATCGAAATTACCATCGAGTCGATGAAGGTGTTCCTCAACGACGGTCAGCTCGACATCGCGGAGCTGAATTTCCTGCTCGGCATCGCGCTGCGCGATGGCGGGATCAACGAGGACGAGCGCCGCGTGCTGAAGAACATCATCGCCCAGGCGGAGAAGTCACCGCTGGACCCTTCCACCCGCGCGCATATCGAGCAGGTCAAGTCCGAGTACGACCTCGGTTGACTGCCCCGCGCGGCCCGCGGGCCGCGGCGCGAACTTGACTGATCCAGCGCCACCGGGCAGGGTCCACGCATCGCGTGAATCCTGGCCCGGAACATGATCGGACGCCTGCGCGGCATCCTCGCCGCCAAACAGCCCCCTGCCCTGCTGCTCGACGTCGCCGGCGTCGGCTACGAGGTGGAGGCGCCGATGAGCACCTTCTACGAGCTGCCGGAACTCGGCCGCGAAGTGACCCTGCTCACCCACCTGGCGATCAAGGAAGATGCGCACACGCTCTACGGCTTCGCCTCCGAGGCCGAGCGCGGGCTGTTCCGCAACCTGATCAAGGTTTCCGGCATCGGCGCCAAGACCGCGCTGTCGATCCTCTCCGGCGCCAGCGCGGACGAGTTCGCACGGCTGATCCAGCGCGCGGACCTGGCCGCGCTGCAACGCATCCCCGGCATCGGCAAGAAGACCGCCGAACGCCTGGTGGTGGAGATGAAGGACAAGGTCGGCGCCGGCGGTGCAACGGCCTTGCCCGGTGCGCGCGGCGCGGTGCCGGCCGATCCGGTGGCCGAGGCCAGCGTGGCGCTGCAGGCGCTGGGCTACAAGCCCGCCGAGGTCAGCAAGCTGGTGGCCGCGGCCGCGGCGCCCGGCGACAACGCCGAGGCGATCATCCGCAAGGCGCTCAAGAGCGCGCTGCGCAGCGGATGATGCAATGACCCTGGACGCCTTCATCGTGTTGCTGGTGCTGGTGGCCGCGATGGTCGGCTTCATCCAGGACCGCTATCCGACCGAGGGCATCGCGCTGGCCGCTCTGCTGGCGCTCACCCTGAGCGGCATTCTCAATGTGCGCGAGGCCTTGAGCGGCTTCGCCAACGAGGCCACGGTCACGGTGGCCTGCATGTTCGTACTCAGCGCCGGATTGATGCGCAGCGGCGCGCTGGGGCGCATCGGTCGCTTCCTGCTGCGCTTCGGCACCACCCGCTTCCGACTGTCGGTGCTGACCACGATGACCGCCGGCCCAGTGTCGGCCTTCATCAACAACACGGCGGCGGTGGCGGTGTTCCTGCCGCTGATCCTGGAGGCGGCCGAGCGCAACAAGATCTCGCCATCGAAGCTGCTGATCCCGCTGTCCTACGCCACCCAGTTCGGCGGCGTGTGTACCCTGATCGGCACCTCGACCAACCTGCTGGTGTCCTCGCTCGCGGTATCTTCGGGCATGACGGCGCTCGGCATGTTCACGCCGACGCCACTGGGCGTGATCCTGTTTGTGGTCGGCGTGGCCTACCTGCTGGTCGTCGCACCCTTTCTGCTGCCGTCCCGGCGCAGCGCGGAAGTGATGACGCAATACGGACTGACCGACTACCTGGCGGAGTTGCGCGTAGACCTCGGCAGCAAATGCGCCGGCCAGTCGCTGCGCACCAGCGAGGTGGAACTGCGCCACGGCGTGCGCATCATCGAAGTGCTGCGCGGCGAGGCGAAGGTGCTGGCGCCCGCCGACCTCAAGCTGAAGCCGGATGATCTGTTGCTGGTGCAGGGCCCGGCGCAGAATCTGTTCGCCCTGCGCGAGTCGCTCGGTCTGACCATGACCCCGCACTACCAGCCCAAGCTGGAGTTGCTGGAGAGCGGCGACATCGAAGTGGTCGAAGCGCTGATCCCGCCCGATTCGCGCTTCGCTGGCGACACCATCGCGCGGCTGCGCATGCACCTGCACCAGAACGCGCTGGTGCTGGCGCTGCACCGGCGCGGCACCTCGATCCGCGAGAAGCTCGGCAGCGTGACCGTGGCGGTGGGCGATGCGCTGTTGCTGCTGGTGCGGCGGGACGAGTTGCCGGACCTGCGCCGCGAGGGCGATCTGATCCTGGTCGAACGTTCGGCGCGTCCTGCCGCCACCCGCCAGGGGCGCGCAGCGATGGCAATCGCGATTGCTGTCATCGGTAGCGCAGCGCTCGACCTGGTGCCGATCGCAATCGGTTCGCTGGCCGGCATCCTGCTGATGGTGATGACCCGCGTGCTGACGCTGGAGGAGGCCTATGCGGCGATCCACTGGCGCGTGGTGGCGGTGCTGGCGGCGATGATTCCGCTGGGCCTGGCGATGGACAAGAGCGGCCTCGCCAGCCTGCTGGTCGGGCAACTGGTGTCGCTGACCTCGACCGACACACCATGGATGGCGCTGGCGATGGTTTACCTGACTACCGCACTGCTGACCGAGTTCATGAGCAACAACGGCACCGCGGTGCTGCTGGCGCCGATCGCGATCTCGCTGGCGCGCGCGCTGGACGTGGATCCGATGCCCTTCCTGATGGCCGTGATGTTCGCCGCATCGACCAGTTTCTCCACCCCGGTCGGCTACCAGACCAATTTGATGGTTTACAACGCCGGCGGTTACCGCTTCCGCGATTTCCTGCGCGTGGGCATCCCGCTGAACCTGCTGTTCTTCGTCGTCTCGGTGGCGCTGATCCCGCGCATCTGGCCGTTCTGACGCAATGCCGGGCCTGGCACGTACGCTTTCAAAACTCGGCATCTGCTCGCGCAGCGAGGCGGAGCGCCGCGTGCGCGAGGGCCGCGTACGGGTGGACGGACGCGTGGTCGGCGATCCGGAGCGCTCGTTTCCCGCCAGTGCCCGGATCGAGATCGACGGCCAGCCGCTCGCGCCGCCGCGCCGGGTCTACCTGATGCTCAACAAGCCGCGCGGCCTGGTGACCACCGCCGCCGACGAGCGCGGGCGCGACACCGTCTACCGCTGCCTCGAAGGACTCGACCTGCCGTGGGTGGCGCCCGTGGGTCGCCTGGATCAGGCCAGCGAAGGCCTGCTGCTGCTCGCCAACGATCCCGAATGGGCGGCGCGCATCACCGATCCGACGCATGCGCTGCACAAGACCTACCACGTGCAGGTCGACCGCGTGCCGGACGAGGCACTGCTGGCCGCCTTGCGTGCCGGCGCCGTTGACCGCGGTGAGCGCCTGGGTGCGGTCGATGTGCAGCTGCTGCGCCACGGCCAGCGCAACGCCTGGCTCGCAATCACCCTGGACGAGGGCCGCAACCGCCAGATCCGGCGCCTGCTCGAGGCGCACGGCCTGCGCACGCTGCGGCTGGTGCGGGTGGCCATCGGCGGGCTGGCATTGGGCGACCTGGCAAAGGGCGCGGTGCGCGCACTGGATGACGCGGACCTGGCGCGTATCGGTTGAATCGCCCGGGCCGGATCAGACCTGCGGCGCCGCGCCGTCGGTGCGCTCGTAGTTTGCGTACGACTTCTCTTCCACCAGGGCCGACCCCAGGCGGGTGTTGAGATCGCGCTTGAGTTTCGCGCGCACATCGTTGGTGAAATAGACCGCGCGCGCCAGTTCGATGAACTCGGCGTCGAACAGGCCCGCGCGCTCCTTGTCGCGGATCCGGTCTTCGATGTCCCACAGCTCACCGTTGATCTTGCGCAGCCCTTCCCATAGGTCGTCGATGGGCTGGAGGCGGCTGGCCGGATGCGCGCTCCAGGTGGCCAGCAATGCATCCAGCTCCCGACGCACGTTCGCCACCTTGGCCGCATCGGCGATGCGCTCGGCCTTGATCTGAAGAATGCTGATCTTGTCGATCAGTTCGCCGTAGGACACCGGCGCCAGCAGTTCGCTCATGGAATACTCCTGCACAAGGCGGCGGATCATACGAGCATGCGGGCGACGATGGACTCACGACCGCTCGTCGGTTTGCCGCATCCAGACGCCCGTTCGCCGGCATAGCGCTGGAATCCGGCTCCGGACAAAGACCCCATGCCCCAGGTCGAGCAGCGATCCGCCCAGCAACTTGCCACGGTCAACCGGATTGCGCGCATTGCCATCGAGGATCTGGAGCTGCGGCCGATGCTGCAGCGGATCGTCGACACCCTGAAGGTGGAGTACGGCTGGGAGTTCGTTGCCTGCGCCACCATCGATCAAGCGGACGGGAGTTTTGTCTGCGAAGCTGTCGCGGGTGAACTGGAGAGCGAGGTCAAGGTCGGCTACCGGCGTGCGCTCGGCAGCGGGGTGGTCGGCCGCTGCGCCGCCACTGGCCAGACCTTCGACATCGAGGATGCGCGCAATCACCCGGAGGTCATCGACACCCTGAACGGCACCGGATCAGAGTTGTGCGTACCGGTGGTCCATCGTGGTGAAGTGCTTGCGGTGCTGAATGCGGAGAGCCGCGCAGTCGGCGCATTTCGCGGCCAGCGCGCGCTGCTGGAAACGGTCGCCGACCAGATCGCGGGCGTGTTGCGAGCTGCCCGACTGCATGCGGAATTGCAGCGCGCGCATGCGCAGCTGCAGTCGGCCTATCGCACCCTCGACGGCATTGCCCGGCGCGACAGCCTGACCGGCCTCGGCAACCGCCGTTGGTTCGACGAGCGCTTGCGCGAACGCATGGCACGCACGCGGACGGACGACCAGCCACTGGCCCTGTTGCTGTTCGATGTCGATCATTTCAAAGCCTACAACGACCACTACGGCCATCCCGCTGGCGACGCCTGCCTGCGCGTGTTGGGCGCGTTGACTGCCGGACTGTTCGATGTGGGTGAGCAGCGTGCAGCGCGCTACGGCGGCGAGGAGTTCACCGTGATCCTGACCGGCGCCGATGCAGTCGCGGCGATGGATCGGGCGGAGCAGTTACGCGCGATGATCGAGGCACGCGCCCTGCCACATGCCCGCGCACCGCTGGGCCGCGTGACCATCAGCATCGGCGCCGCGCGCTTGCGCCCGGGCGAGGATGCGCAATCGCTGATCACCCGCTGCGACGCCGCGCTGTATGCCGCCAAGGGCGCCGGACGCAATCACGTGAGCGGCAACGATTGACCTGCATCAGGCCGAAAATGGCGCCAGCACAGCGGGCCTGGCGCCCCTCAGTGCCCAATCCGCCACCGCCTCCCCCACCGCCGCCGAGTGTTTGAAGCCGTGGCCGGAGCAGGCCGAGACCACGATCGGACCGCTGCCCGGCAGGCGATCGATCCAGAAGCGCGCGCCGGGCGCCTCGGTGTAGAGGCAGGTGGCGGCGCGCAGGCTGCGCGGCTGGACGCCACGCAGGCGGTCCCGCACATGCCGCTGGTACATCGCATCGGTCTGCGCGTCGCTGACCACACGGTCCACAGCATCCGGATCGCAGTCCGCGTGCGCTTCGGTCGCCACCTTGACCCCGCCGCCCAGATCCGGGAAGCCGTAATAGACCTCGCCCTCGCCCGGCCCCCAGTTCCAGATGAAGATCGGGAAGCGATCCTCGCGATAGTCCTCGCGCGCGTCGGCATCGAACCAGTGCAGCACCTGGCGCGTGACCCGCAGCGCCGGCGCCGGGACGATGCCCGGCAGCCAGGCGCCGAGACAGAAGACCGCAGTGCCGGGGTGGTAAGTCGCACGGTCGGTCTCGATCACCATGCCGCCCGCCTCCTGGCGCCAGCCCAGGAGGCGTTCGCCGGTGTGGATCTGTGCCCCGCGGGCCTGTGCCTGCGCGAGTTGCGCGGCGACGCAGGCCTCCGGGCGCAGGTAGCCGGCTTCGGGCTCGAAATAGCCGCGCTCGTTGCCGCAAAGGCCGAACTGCGGCCAGCGCGCGGCGATGCCGGCCGCATCCAGCAGCTCGTGGGCGATGCCGTGGGCCCGGGCCACCGCGACCGTACTGTCGAAGAAATTGCGCTGGCCGTGCATCGGGCTGGCCTCGCCGCTGCCCATCACCAGGCCGCCGCAGGCGCGGTACAACGATTCGCCGCTTTGCGATTCCAGTTCGCGCCAGAGCATGTGGGAACGCCGCACCAGCGGCACGTATTCGGCACCCTCGCCCACTGCCAGCCGGGTGATCCGGCTCTCACCGTGGGTGGATCCGTGGGTGTGCGGCGGCGCGTGGCGGTCGATGCCGAGCACCGTCGCACCCTGCCCTGCAGCGTGCATCAGCGTGGCGCTGCCCATCGCGCCCAGGCCCATGACCAGGATGTCGGGCGCGAGAGCGCTCATGGCGCGTCGCTCAGCACCGGCGCCCGGCGCGCGCGGCTGGCCTGCTCGAAGGCGTGCGCGATGGAGATCAGCCTGGCCTCGCTCCAGGCGGCGCCGAAGAAGGAAACACCCACGGGCAGGCCATGCACCAGGCCCGCCGGCACCGTCACGTTGGGATAGCCGGCGACCGCCGCCAGGGTGGAGCTGCCGCCGCCGAAATGGTCGCCGTTGACATGGTCGGTGACCCAGGCCGGGCCGTTGGTCGGGGCCAGCAGCGCGTCCAGCCGGTGTTTTTTCAGTGCGGCGTCGATACCCTGCGGGCCGGCCAGTCGGCGGGCGCGCTGCTGCGCCTGGCAGTAGGCGCGTTCGCCCAGCGGGCCCTTGGCCTGCGACTGCAGCAGCAGTTCCTGGCCGAACCACGGCATCACCGTCTCGGCGTGTGCGGTGTTGAACTCGATCAGTGCCGCCAGCGACGCGACCGGCGCGCGGCTGTCCTGGAGGTAACGGTTGAGGCCGTCCTTGAACTCGTACAGCAGCACCTCGAACTCGGCGGCGCCAATCCCCTGGGTGTCGATCGCGACCGGATCGACCAGCACGGCGCCGGCCTCGCGCAGCAGCGCCAACTGGCGTTCCATCAGCGCATCGACCTCCGGGTGGAAGCCGAACTCCTGGCGCAGCACGCCGATGCGCACGCCGCGCAGGCTGGCCGTTGCCAGCCCGGCGGTGTAATCGGCGCGGTGGCGGTCTGCCTGCGCGGTGGCGGGATCGGCGGCGTCGGAGCCGGCCAGCACCGTCAGCAGGGCCGCGGCGTCGGCGACGCTGCGCGCCATCGGGCCGGCGGTGTCCTGGCTGGCCGAGATCGGGATGATGCCGGCGCGGCTGACCAGGCCGACGGTCGGTTTGATCCCGACCAGGCCGTTGGCGCCCGACGGGCAGACGATCGAGCCGTCGGTCTCGGTGCCCACGCCCACCAGCGCGAAATCCGCCGCGATGGCCGCCCCAGTGCCGGAACTGGAACCGCAGGGATTGCGCGCAGGGTCATGCGGATTGCGCGTCTGTCCGCCGGCGCTGCTCCAGCCGCTGCTGGACCGGGTCGAGCGGAAGTTGGCCCACTCGCTGAGGTTGGTCTTGCCGAGGATCACCGCGCCGGCCCCACGCAGCCGGGTGACGATGGTGGCATCGCGCGGCGGCCGGTGGCCCGCCAGCGCCAGCGAGCCCGCCGTGGTCGGCAGGTCGGCGGTATCGATGTTGTCCTTGAGCAGCACCGGCACGCCGTGCAGCGGCCCGCGCACCTTTCCAGCCGCGCGCTCGGCGTCCAGCGCACGCGCCTGGGCCAGCGCGGTGGGATCGAGCGCGATCAGCGCGTTGATCCGCGGGCCGGCATCGTCGTAGCGCTCGATCCGCGCGAGGTAATGCCGCACCAGTTCGCGGCTGCTCAGCTCGCCCGCCGCCATCCGCTGCTGCGCCCCGGCAACGTCGAGCTCGTCGAGGTCCGCACCCGCGACGGGCTGCGCGATCGCCAGCAGCAGCGACACGATGACAACGATGCGCGAGCTCATGCCGGGTTCCCGATTGCGTCCGATCCGGCGACGATATGGGCTTTCAACCCCTGCGCCAATCGAAAACATGCTCGTTCGGGTGCGCGGCCTCGCGGGCGCAGATCCGGCGGACGGGCTGGAGAGGCAGGGAAGAGATTTTTGTCCGCAAAGGACGCGAAGGACGCAAAGGAAAGCCAACAGATCAGGCGGTTGGCCGGGGACCCGGAAGTCCGTTGCGCTCAGGTCGCCCTGCCCCCTCTCTTTTTGCTCTCTTTGCGTCCTTTGCGTCCTTTGCGGACCAATCTGCTTCTCATTCACTTCCCGGGCGCACCCGCGACCTCCGGCACTTGCCTTTGCCGCGCGACCGGCGAGACTCCGCGACTCGCCCTGATCCGGAGCCGCGCCGATGATCCGTTCCGCACTCGTGTGCCTGCTCGCCGCCAGCAGCTCAGCCAGCGCCGGCGATGCCTGGTACCGCGAGCCCGCGCTGCGCGGCGAGACCGTCGTATTCGTCGCCGAGGGCGATCTGTGGACGGCGCCGGTCAGCGGCGGCAGCGCGCGCCGGCTGACGACGCACCCGGCGCAGGAGGGCCAGCCCGCGCTGTCGCCGGACGGCCGCGAGGTGGCCTTCGTGGCGAGTTACGACGGCGCACCGGAGGTCTACGTGATGCCGTTGGCCGGCGGCACCCCGCGCCAGCTCAGCTTCGACGGCGGGCGCATCGCGCTGCAGGGCTATACGCCCGCGGGCGAGCTGATGTACGCCAGCGACGCGGCGGTCGGCCCCACCCACTACCGCGTGCTGCGCCTGGTGGATCCGGCCAGCGGACGCAGCCGCGATCTGCCGCTGGCGGACGCCAACCAGGGCAGTTTCGACGCGAGCGGCGAGCGCCTGTGGTTCACCCGCTTCGGCCTGCACATCAGCACCGACAACGCGCTCGATTACCGCGGCGGCGCGATGGCGCGGCTGTACGCCTTTGACACTGGCAAGTCGGCCGAGGCACGCGCGCTGGCGGCCGACTGGAATGCCAATGTCTCGCGCCCGATGTGGTGGCAGGGCCGCGTTTACGCGCTTGCCGACGCCTCAGGCCGGCCCAACTTGTGGTCGCTGTCCGAGGACGGCAGCGAGCGCAAGGCGCTCACCGCGCACAGCGACTTCGATGTGCGCTCGCCCAGCCTGGACGCCGGGCGGATCGTCTACCAGCTCGCCGCCGACTTGCGCCTGTATGACATCGCGAGCGGCCGCGACGCGCCGATCCCGATCCAGCTCGTTTCCGACTTCGAGCAGCGCCTGCCGCGCTGGATCAAGACGCCGCTGGCCTTCGCCGAAACCGTGCGCATCGCGCCGGCCGGCGATACCGTGGCAGTGGTGGCGCGCGGCCGCGCCACGCTCGCGAGCACCGGCAAGCGGCGGCGGATCGACCTCGCCGTGCCCGGCGAGGCGCGCATCCGCGAGGCGGTGCCGGGCTTCGACGGCAGCCGCGTGATCGCGATCCTCGACCATGACGGCAAGAGCGAGATCTGGTCCTTCCCGGCCGATGGCAGCGGCCCGGGCAAGCGCCTGGTGGCGGACGAGTCGGTGCATCGCTGGCGCCTGTACCCGTCTCCGGACGGGCGCTGGCTGGCGCACGACGACAAGCAGGGCCGGCTCTCCTTGCTGGACCTCGAGAAAGGCAGCAACCGGGTGCTGGAACAGGCCGAGTTCGGTCGCGACGATCCCTACGCGGCGGTGGTCTGGTCGCCCGACGGCAAGTACCTCGCGCTGGCGCGCCCGGACACCGCGCAGCAGCGCAGCCAGATCGTGCTGCTGCCGGTGGCCGGCGGCAAAGCGCAGACCCTGACCAGCGACCGCTACGAGTCCTTCGCGCCGGCCTTCACCCCGGATGGGCGCTGGCTGTACTTCCTGTCCAACCGCAATTTCGAGCCGACGCCGGGCGCGCCCTGGGGCGACCGCAACACCGGGCCGATGTTCGACAAGCGCGCGCGGATCTACGCGCTGGCGCTGCAACCCGGCCTACGCTTCCCGTTCGCGCCGCGCGACGAACTGATGCCGGCGGCACAGGAGCCGGCGAAGGACGCCAAGCCGGCGCTTCCGGCGATCGATCTCGCCGGCCTGCGCGAGCGCCTGTACGACGTGCCGGTGCCGGGCGGCAACTACTACGCCCTGCTCGCGCACGCCGAGCGCCTGTACCTGCTGGAGCGCGACGCCGGCGCGCGCGCGCAACCGCGGCTGGCCAGCCTGGCCTACGCTGCGGAAGCGCCGAAAGTCGAGCCGCTGGCCGAGAACGTGCGCGACTTCGCGCTGTCGGCGGATGGCAAGCGCATGTTGATCGTCCGCTCCGGTGCGGATGGATCGGGCATCGGCGAGATCCTGCTCGGCGACAGCGCTGCCAAGCTCCCGGACAAGCCGGACGCGGCGCAGGTGCGGATCGCCGACTGGAGCTTCGAGATCGATCCGCAGGCCGAATGGCGCCAGATGTTCGTCGACGCCTGGCGCATGCACCGCCAGTTCTCCTTCGACCCGGCGATGCGCGGCGCCGATTGGGATGCCCTGCGCCTGCGCTTTGCGACGCTGCTGCCGCGCGTCGCCGACCGCGCCGACCTCGACGATTTGCTGGCGCAGCTCTCGGCCGAGCACGGCATCCTCCACTCGCAGGTGCGCGGCGCCGAGTTGCGCAAAGACGCCGAGGCGCCGGTCACCGCCTTCCTCGGCGCACGCCTGGCGGTGGACGACGCCGGCGTGCGGATCGAGCACATCTATCGCACCGATCCGGAATTGCCGGCCGAATGCGCGCCGCTGCAGCAGCCGGGCGTGGAGGCGCAGGAAGGCGACCGCCTGCTGGCGATCAACGGCCGCGCGGTGCGCAGCGCCGGCGACGTGGCCCGCGCGCTGCGCCAGCAGGCTGGCCAGCAGGTGCTGCTGACACTGCAGCGCGGCAGCGCCGCGGCCCATCGCACGGTGGTGGTGCCGGTGCCGGCCGACCGCGACGCCGCGCTGCGTTACCTCGACTGGGTCCAAGGCCGCGCCGAGGCGGTGGCCAAGGCCTCCGGCGGGCGCATCGGTTACCTCCACCTGCGCGCGATGACGGCGGGCGACATGGCCGCCTTCGTGCGCGACTTCTACGCCCAGCTGGACCGCGACGGGTTGATCGTCGACGTGCGCCGCAACCGCGGCGGCAACATCGATTCCTGGGTGATCGACCGATTGATGCGCCGCGCCTGGGCCTACTGGCATCCGCCGGGCACGGTTCCGCAATGGAACCAGCAGCAGAGCTATCGCGGCCACCTCGCGGTGCTTTCGGACCAGTTTACCTACTCCGACGGCGAGACCTTTGCCGCCGGGATCAAGGCACTGGGGCTCGCGCCGGTGATCGGCAAGCGCACCAGCGGCGCCGGCATCTGGCTATCGGATCGCAACAGCCTGGTCGATGGCGGCATCGCGCGCGTCGCCGAGTTCGGCCAGTTCGACGCAAAGGGCCGCTGGCTCATCGAAGTTCAGGGTGTGGCGCCCGATATCGAGGTCGACAACCCGCCCTACGCCACCGCCACCGGCGGCGACGCCCAGTTGCAGGCGGCCATCGACTACCTGAAGAAGCGATTTGCCGAGGCGCCGGTGACCCAGCCTGCGACTCAGCCAATTCCGCCGCGCGGGGTGCCGGGGCACGATGGGTCGCGCTGAGGGCAGGCAAGCAGGAGCGGGGCAAGGGGAAAGGGGCAAGGGACCCGCCACAGCGCACGGCCAGGCAGCGACGTGGGGTTCAGCCTCCGGCCCTTCTCAGTCCCTGAGAGCGGGGCGAGGGGAAGGGGGCAAGGGACCCGCCACAGCGCACGGCCAGGCAGCGCCGCGGGGTTCAGCCTCTGGCCCTTCCCAGCCCCGGAACGCGGGGCGAGGGGAAGGGGGCAAGGGACGCACCACAACGCAGGGTCAGGCAGCGGCGTACTGCTCGGCCCCTGCCCCCTACCCCTTTCCCCGCTTCTCTCGCAACCGCCCTCACATCTGCCGGAACTGCCCGAGGTAACTGCGGCTGACCGGCAGGGTCTGGCTGCCGCGCTTGAGGTGGATGGTGGCGGTCTCGTTGTCGTGGCGCACCAGGTGGTCGATGGCGCCGAGGCGCACCGCGGCGGCGCGGTGCACCTGGACGAACTCGACGGGGTCGAGTTGTGCGAGCAACTCCTTCAGCGGCGTGCGCACGATTGCCTCCGCGGGACGGCCATCGTCGCCGCGCCAGCCGACCAGGGTGTATTTCTCGTCCGAGCGCAGGTAATCGATGTCGTCGACCGCGATCAGCCGCGTGGTGCTGCCGACGGTGGAGCGGATCCAGCGCAGGGTGGCCGTCGCGGGACGTTCCAGGCGCGCCGCAAGCTGCGCCAGCAGCGCTTCGGTGGCGGAGGAGGCCACGCTTCCGGCGAGGCGCTCACGCAGGCGCGCGACGGTCATTGCCAGCCGCTCGCGCGCGACCGGCTTGACCAGGTAATCGAGCACGCCCGCAGCAAAGGCCTCCACCGCATAGCGATCGTAGGCGGTAACGAAGACGATGTGCGCACGCGCGCCGATGCGCCGCGCCACCTCGACACCCGACATCCCCGGCATCTGCACATCGAGGAAGCACACGATGGGCTGGTGGCGTTCGAACAGCTCCAGCGCCTCGCGCCCGTTGCGCGCGCTGGCCACCACCTGCGCCTCCGGCCAGGCCTCGGCCAGCTGCAACGCCAGCGCCTCGCGCAGCAGGGGTTCGTCGTCGACGACCAGCACGGACACGCTCATGCACGCATTCCTGTGAGCGGCAGGTGCAGTTCGGCGACCACCCCGTGCGGCTCGCGCGAAGCGATGCGCAGCTCGGCCTCGCCCTTGAACGCGAGTTGCAGGCGCTCGCGCAGCGCCATCAGCCCGCTGCCGTGGCCGATGCCGCTGCCGCCACCGAGGCCCACGCCGGTGTCGGCGACCCGCGCGACGCAGCGCGCGCCGTCCATGCGCACGTCGATGTCGATACGTCCGCCCTCCTCGCCCGGATCGATGCCATGGCGCACCGCGTTCTCGGCCAGCGTCAGCAGCGCGGTCGGCGGGCATTCCAGGCCCAGGCAACCGGGATCGGCCTGGACCGAGAACGCCAGGCGGTCCGGCATGCGCAGCTGCATCACATCGAGGTAGGCGCGCACCAGTTCCAGTTCCTCGCCGAGGGTGCTGCTGGCGCGCTGCAGTCGCGGCACCGCGGCGTGCAGGTAGGCGATGAGCCGGTCGAGCACCTGCGCCGCCTTGGGCGAGCCCACGTCCACCAGCGTGCGCACATTGGCCAGCGTGTTGAACAGGAAGTGTGGCTCCACCTGCGCCTGCAGCAGGCGCAGGCGCGCATCCAGCGCGCTGCGTTCGAGCTGGCTGCGCTCCAGCGCGAACTGCAGTGCCTGGTGCTGCACCAGCGCTTCCTTCTGGCGCACCAGCGCACCCAGCGCCACCCACGGCGCAACGATCACTTCCAGCACGGTCAGCGACCAGAAGCCGATCAACCGGTCCTGCTCTTCCCAGAACGGCGGCGCGCCCGCCGGGGTGGAGCCGATGTAGTACGCGAGGTTCACCAGCGGCAATACCAGCCCCACCGCCAGCAGTTGCAGCGGCCAGCGCGCCAACCACTGCGGTAGCCGCGCCGGCCAGCGCTCGACCAGGCCAAAAGCGAGCAGTGCGGCGACGGCGGCAGTCGCGATCCGCAGGCCCAGGATCGAAAGCTCGGACTTCCAGCCCTGCGCCAGCACCAGGAACACCGCCGCCGCGGCCCCTGCGGCGACCAGCAGGCGCTGCCAGCCGAACAGGGTGCTCCACAAGGGCGCAAGATTGCGGGCGATGGGCTGCGTCACGGGTGCATGGTCTCCAGGATCAGTCCGCATTCTGCCGGCTGGGGCGTCCTGCTCAGCCGCCGATGTCGATGATGATCTTGCCACGCGCGCGGCCGGTCTCGAGGTAGCGCACCGCGTCCGCGGTTTGCGCCATCGGGTAGCGCCGGTCGATCACCGGGCGCAGTTTGCCGGCGGCGGCTAGTTCCGCCAGTTGCTCCAGGTCCGCCGGCTGGATCGAGGCGAGGATGCCCACGATGCGCTGGCTGCGCAGCACCGACTGCACCGCCACCACCGCCATCGATGCGAAGGGCTGCAGCCATCGGTTGTAGGAGGTCGACCCGACCCGGACCAGCACCCCATCGGGCACGATCACGTCGGTCAGCGCGCCAATCCCGTGATTGCCGACCATGTCGATGATCGCGTCGAAGCGCGCCTGGCCCTCAGTGAAATCCTCCTGGGTGTAGTCGATCACGTGGTCCGCACCGAGCGAGCGCACCAGTTCGACATTGCGCGTGGAGCACACGCCCGTGACCTCGGCGCCGAGCGCCTTGGCGATCTGCACCGCGAAGGTGCCGACACCGCCCGAGGCGCCGTTGATCAGCACCTTATGGCCCGGCGCCACCTTCGCCTTGTCGCGCAGCGCCTGCAACGCGGTGATGGCCGCCACCGGCATCGCCGCGGCCTCGTCGAAGCTCAGCGCCTCGGGCTTGCGCGCGATGGCGCCCTCGGCGCGACGCACCAGGTATTCCCCGACGGCACCATCGGCGACACCGAACACCGCATCGCCCACCTGGAACCGGGTGACGTCCGGACCGAGGGCCTCCACCGTGCCGGCGAAATCGGTGCCGAAGCCGGCCACCGTCGGCGCGCCGATTCCGGCGGACAGCCGTACCACGTAGGGCGTGCCGTAGAGATAGTGCTTGTCGACCGGATTGACGCTGGCCGCATGCACCCGCACCAGCACCTCGCCCGCGCCCGGCACCGGCTTGGGCAGGGTTTCCAGCCGCAGCACGTCCGGCGAACCGTAGCAGCGGTAGGAAACCGCCTGCATGGTCTCGCCCCCGCCCACCCCAGGCGCCTCGCCGCAGGGCGAGTCGTGGCTCAGCACCAGCATGCCCGCCACCACCCCGACTGCCGCCAGCCCCGCGCTGCCTGCCAGCCACCTGCGCCAACGAATCGCCATCTTGTGCTCCTGGATTGCTTTGGTTGCCAGCAGGATGCGCAACGACCCGCGCGGGCAGCCAGCGGCGTGCGACGGGCGACGGATGGATGCGACGGGGCGCGGGCCGGGCACGACCAGTCCGGCGTGCAACGAGCGAGAACTCAAGGCACGTTCTTTCTGGGCGGAAAAACGACCCTGTGATTGAGTACGCAAGGGACGCAAAGGACGCAAAGCCAGCAAATGCCGGAGACATCCGAGCACGCCATCGCGCCTGATCGCGTTTGATCTCCATTGCGTCCTTTGCGTCTGGAAATACAGGTCACATCCTGGCGACACGGTTCGATCAGCGAACAATCGCGCCGGCCAGGGAGCACGAACTCCTACAATCACGCCAGGCAATCGGAGCGCCCATGGAACTCACCTTGACCACCCCGGCCCTGCTGTTTCCGGCGATCTCGCTGCTGCTGCTCGCCTACACCAACCGCTTCCTCGCGGTGGCGGCGGTGATCCGCCAGTTGCACGCGCAGATCAAGGGCGGACAGGCGCAGTACCACGAGGAACTCGCCAGCCTGCGCCACCGGGTGGAACTGATCCGCCAGATGCAGGCGGTGGGCGTGCTCAGCCTGTTCTTCTGCGTGCTCTGCATGTTCCTGCTGTTCGCCGGCCTGGTGCTGGTCGGCAAGCTGGTGTTCGCTGTCGCGCTGCTGCTCCTGCTGGCGTCGCTGGGCTTGTCGGTGCGCGAGATCCAGCTGTCGGCGGTTGCGCTGAACCTGCACTTGAAGGATCTGGAACAGCGCTGAGACGCCCGGAGCCTGGGTCTTCGCGGGACTTGCGCGAAGTTAATGCCGGGCAAAGGAGAGCCACGTACATTGCCGCGCAAAACGATGCGCGAGGAAGTGCGGGTGACGGCGGCGGGATTGCCCACGCAGATCGGCAAGTACCGGGTGCTGCGACTGCTCGGCAGTGGCGGCATGGGGCGGGTTTACCTCGCCCAAGACCCAGACATCGGCCGCCAGGTGGCGATCAAGCGGGTGACGCTCGGCGCGGATCCGCAGGCGCGCGAGCGCTTCATCCGCGAAGCGCAGACGATGGGCCGGCTGAACCATCCGAACATCGTCACCTTGCTCGAATACGGCGTCGATGCGGACACCCCTTTCCTGGTGCTGGAGTTCCTGTCGGGCGAGGACCTGAGCCAGTGGATGCTGCGTCCGCAGCGATTGCGTGATCAGTTCGGGGTCATGCTGGGTGTCGCCGAGGCGCTCGCCGCGGCGCATCGCATGGGCGTGCTGCACCGCGACCTGAAGCCCGAGAACGTGCGCGTCCTGGAAGACGGTCGCTGCAAGCTGCTCGACTTCGGCATCGCCCAGTCCGGCGGCGGGCAGCTCACGGCCTCCGGATACTTCG
This sequence comes from Rhodanobacteraceae bacterium, assembly GCA_016713135.1. Classification (NCBI taxonomy): domain Bacteria; kingdom Pseudomonadati; phylum Pseudomonadota; class Gammaproteobacteria; order Lysobacterales; family Rhodanobacteraceae; species Rhodanobacteraceae bacterium. The sequence goes on from JADJPR010000002.1 coordinate 84,820, forward strand.
TCGGCACTCCCGAGTTCGTCGCCCCCGAAGTGATGTCCGGCGCGGCGCACACCGCAGCGGCCGACATCTACGCATTCGGCCTGCTCTGCTATGTGCTGCTGTGTGGCGACAACCCTTTTCGCGGCGACACCGTCCAGGCCACCGTTGCGCGCGTGATCCAGCGCGAGGTGCCGCGGCTGGACAAGCGTCTGGGCGGGCTGCCGGCCGGCCTGGCGGACCTGGTCCACGCCTGCCTCGCGAAGCAGCCAGAACTGCGGCCGGCCGACGCCGCGCAGCTGATCGCGAGCCTGCGCCAGATCCGCGCAGGAGTCGCGGCCGATGCCACCCTGCGCGAACTGCCGCAGGCGGGCGACACCGCACCGCAGCCGCTGCCGGCACCGGCGCGCACGCGTGCGTCGATTGCGGTAAAGGCATCGCCGGCACGGCCGCAGGCGGCCCAGCGCTGGCCATGGCTGGCGCTGGTGCTGGCGGGCGTCGCTGGCTGGTGGTTGCTGCAGCCGCCGCCGGCGCCGACGCCAACCCACGGCACCCGCGGTGAGCCCGCGACTGCGCCCGATTCGATTGCGACCGCCCCGGACGTCCCCGCGCAGCCCTTGCCGCTGCCGGACGCCGGAACCCAGGTCGAACCCCTGGCCGAAGAGCCTGCGACGCCCCCCTCAGAAGAGCGCGGGCCGGCCGTGAAGCCGAGTCAAGCGGCGACGTCCGCCGTGAAGCCCGAGACCGAGCCGAAACCCAGACCCGAACCACCCGCACCCGTCGCCGTGGCGTCGGCCACGGGACCCGCGACGACGCCCACCGACCACACACCGCTCGTGGCCGAGTCGCAGCTCGCGCAACCGGCGCACGTCACGTCAACGGAACCGCTGGCACCACGAACCGCCGCTACGGCGGCCGAGCCGGCACCGGCGCCGGTCACCGTTCCGACCCTGATCGAGCTGCGCATCGATCGCGTCACCCCGCGCGTGCTGCGCGCCGGCCGCAGCGCCAGCGTGCGCATCGAAGGCAGCGGCCTCGCCGCAGTCACCGGCATGGTGATCGCCAGCGGTGGCGCGGCGGATGCCCGCTTTCGTGTCGGCGAGTTGCGCCATGAGGGCGATGGCGCGCTCGAGTTCACTCTCAACGTGGCGCGCGGCGTGCCGCTCGGCAGCTATGCCGTCCTGCTGCAGGGCGAGGGCCTGCGCCATCCACCCATCCTGCTGGAGATCAGCCTGTGAAATGCACCACCCTTCCGCGCCGGCTTGCCGTGTTGCTGGCGCTCGCGCTCGCCGCACCGGCGGGCGCCACGGACCCTGCGAGCGTCGAGGCGCGCCTGAGCGCGCTTGAATCGCGCTGGGACCGGATGGAAGGCGAAATCGCCGCGCTGCGTGCGCTGCTCGAACGCAACCAGCCAGCCGCGCCCGCGGCGGCGCCCGAGGCGGTCGCGGCCATCGGCCAGACGGTGCAGGCGCTCGGCGCCGATCTCGCCGCCGTCCGCGGGGAAGTGGAGAACCAGGGACATGCGCTGGCCGCCGCCAGCGCCTCGCGCCAGCGTGAGATCGCGATCAGCAGCTATGGCGCGGTCAACATCGGCAAGCGCTCGGGCCAGGATTCGGTGATCGACGCCGAGTCCTTCGAACTGGTGCTGAGCGGCCAACCGCACCCCAAAGTCAGCTTCTTCAGCGAGATCGAGTTCGAACGCGCCGCCGCCGTGGGCAGCGCGCGCGGCGGCGAGGTGCTGCTGGAACAGGCCTACGTCGATTACGCCATCAGCGACCACCTGGCGCTGCGCGGCGGCGTGATCCTGGTTCCCTTCGGCAACAACGAGGCGGATCACTACGCGCCGCTGCGAGAAGTCATTGTCCGTCCCCTGTCCTCCCGCCTGATCGCGCCCTCGGACTGGACCGACAACGCCTTCGGCCTGGTCGGCCACCACGAGCTCTCGGCCGACTGGCAGCTGGACTGGGAGGCCTACCTGGTTGCCGGCCTGGACGACGGCATCGACGCCGGCGGCCTGCGCAATGCGCGCCAGGGCTTCGGCGAGGACAACAACAACGACAAGGCGCTCGCCGCGCACCTGACGCTGCGGCGCAATGACCAGCTGGCGCTCGGCCTCGGCCTCTACGACGGCGACTACGATGAAGCCGGGCAGCTGGGCCTGCGCGGACTAGGCCTGGACTTCAACTGGCGTCATGAGCGCTGGCGCCTCAGTGGTGAATACCTGTGGATGCGCGCCGAACGCGCCGAAGGCGAATCCGCCGACCTGCGCGGCGGCTATGCGCGCGCCGCCTACGATGTGCAGCAATGGCTGCCGCTGGCCTGGCGCAACGAGGCCTTCCCCGATGCGCGCCTCAGCCTGATCTACGAATACGACCACGTCAGCGTCGAGGACCTGACCAGCCTGGCGAGCCTGGTGGCGCGCGAGCGCAAGCATGTCCTCGGCCTGCGCTACGAGCCCGACCACAGCTGGATCCTCAAGCTCAACCGCGAATGGTCGGACGCCAGCGACCGCACGCTGGTCAACGGCGACAGCGACGGCTGGATCATTGGGATCGGGTTTGTGTTCTGAGCACGGGGCACGGGGCACGGGGCACGGGGCACGGGGCACGGGGCACGGGGCACGGGGCACGGGGCACGGGAGGGCTCGCAGGCCGGCAAGGGCGAGGCTCGCATGCCGAAACGGCCTGTCAACCCGATTCTTCAACGAAATCCGCAGTCAGCGCTCAAATCAGAACCTGGCCCGAGGTCTTCCCGTGCCCCGTGCCCCGTCCCCCGTGCCCCGTTAATCCGCTTCCAGCCTGCGCCCGCTCGCCAGGACCACCTGGCGCGGCTCCCAGACCACGGTGAACCGCCCCGGCGTGCCAGCGGCGAAAGCACGCTGCTGGTCGCTGACACCGGCGCGGCCGCCGCATTCGATCTCCTCGCTGGCGCCGGGCGCCATCGGCGCGTGGTGGCTGAAGTCGATCCAGCACAGGTCCAGCGGCAGGTACTCGTCGCGGTCGCGTGCCTTCAGCGAGCCGGTCATCGCGTTGATCGTCTCATTGCCGGTGTTTTGAACGCGGATGCGCACGACGAAGGTCTCGCCCTCGCCGCGCATGGTCGCCTGGCCTGGTTGCGGTTGTCCGCGACGCGCGGCGAACTCGCTGCTGCTCAGCACCTCGGCCTTGACCACGCGGGCGTCGACCAGCGCGCGCAGCGGCGCCAGGCGCGCGTCGCGCTCGGCCTGGCGCGCGTCGGCCTGCGCCTGTTCGCCCTGCATCTTTTCCTTCCAGGCCCGCTCCAGCGCGATGGCTTCGGCGAAGGTGCGCGCGGTCATCGGGTCGTCCGGATCGCCCATGCCGGCCGGCAGGTAGTCGCCATTGGTGCGCTTGACGTAGTCCTCCACCAGCGCGCGCTCCTCGTCGGGGAGCTTGGCCAGCTGCGCCTGCACGCTGGAAAGGTCGGTGCTACCGAAGGGCAGCTCGGTATTGCGCGGATCGCGGCTGTGGCGCGCACCGAGCACCACCACAACGCCGACAGCCAAGATCACCAGCAGGTTGCGCAAGTTCACCGGATCCACCTGGGACAGTCGAAGGGAGCGGCAAGGATAGGGACTCAGCCAGCCGGCGCCAGCACCTCGGGTGATCCAACATCCAGCGCCAGCAGCACTGACTCCCATCCATGCCGTGGCTGCCAGTCGAGCACGGCCAGCGCGCGCGCCGGGGAATAGACGCGGTCGATCGATGCCGGCGGCTCCCAGCCGCGTGCTCGGAAGGCCGCGACCAGCGCGGGGGCACGCTGCGCCAGCACGGCGGGGGCGTCGGATTTCAGCGCCCCCAGGTCGCCGCGCTCGAAGGGCGTGGGCGCGGAGATCACGAAGGTCCGGTGCCAGCGTGGCTCAGCGCGAGCGCGGCGACATGCGCGCTGGCCACGTCGCGCGCGTCGATCCCGCGGTGCAGGCGAAACGCCGCCATCAGGGGCGCCGGCTCGGGGAAACAGCGCGACATCCGCAGGCAGGTCAGCGCAATGCCGGCCGGCGCGCACACCTCGGCCAGCGCCAGCTCGGCCGCCAGCTTGCTGCGGTGGTAGATGGTCCGCGGTTGCGGCGGCAGATCCTCATCCACCCAGCCTGCGGCGCCAGCCGGCGTGGATGCATCGCCGTAGAGCGCCGTCGTGCTGGTGTAGACGAAGCGACGGACGCCGGCGTCACGCGCGGCTTCAGCGAGACGGCGCGTCGCATCCACATTGGTGGCCGTGAACTCGGCATCGGCGACCACGCCCACCTGCGGTGCATGCAGCGCGGCGCAGTGGATCACCGCATCGACACCGCGCAGCAGGGGTACGATGGACCGCGTGTGGCGCAGGTCGACCACCTCATGGGTGCCTGGCGCCGGCAGGCGGTCGATGCCGGTCACCTGGTGTGCGGTCCCAAGCTCGGCCTGGATGGCGCGGCCGATCCTTCCGCTGGAACCTGTCAGCAGGATGTGCATGCCTGTGCGCCGGTTGCGTCCAACAGGTTCCTCCGGTTCGCCGATCGGAGGTAGCGCGGTCCGCGACATTCTGCTGTGATCGGCCAACGAAATTCTAACGACCTGCCCAGTCGGCGGCCTTGCCCGCCCTACCCGGAGGACCCGCGCCATGAAGCTGCATCGCCTCGCTCCGCTGCAAGCCGCCATCGTCCTTGCCCTGTGCGCACCCAGCGCCTGGGCGCAATCGCCAGCGTCCGACGAACCCGCCACCCTGGAAACGGTCACGGTGACCGCCCAGCGCCGCGAAGAAGACGTCAAGGAAGTGCCGATCGCGATCACCACGGTCGCCGACGAAAAACTCGACATCATCGGCTCCGGCGGCGAGGACGTGCGCTTCCTGTCCGGGCGCCTGCCCAGCCTGGTGATCGAGTCCTCCTTCGGCCGCACCTTCCCGCGCTTCTACATCCGCGGCTTCGGCAACACCGATTTCGACCTCAACGCCTCGCAGCCGGTGTCGGTGGTGTACGACGAGATCGTGCAGGAGAACCCGATCATCAAGGGCTTCCCGGTGTTCGACCTGGACCGGGTGGAACTGCTGCGCGGCCCGCAGGGCACGCTGTTCGGGCGCAACACGCCGGCGGGCGTGGTCAAGTTCGATTCGCGCCGGCCGAGCCAGGTGGCCGAGGGCTACGCCCAGGTCAGCTATGGCCGCTTCGGCAGCCTGAACTTCGAAGGCGCCGTCGGCGGCGGCCTGAGCGAGAGCGTGTCGATGCGCGTGTCGGCGCTGTACCAGTCGCGCGACGACTACGTCGAGAACACCTTCGACGGCCCGGAAGACGAACTCGAGGGCTACGACGACTTCGCCGCGCGCGCCCAGTTGCTGTGGGAGGGCGAATCGTCCAGCGCGCTGTTCAATGTGCACGGCCGCAACCTCGACGGCTCGGCGCGGGTGTTCCGCGCCAACATCATCCGCCCCGGCAGCAACGACCTGGTCGCGGGCTTCGACCGCTATGAGGTCTCCCAGGACGGCATCAACGAGCAGCAGGTGGACAACCTCGGCGCCAGCGCGCGGCTCAGCTTCGACCTCGGCTCGGTGACGCTGTACTCGATCACCGGTTGGGAGAGCGCAGACAGCTACAGCCGCGGAGACATCGATGGCGGCTTCGGTGCGGTGTTCGCGCCGCCGAGCGGCCCCGGCCTGATCCCGTTCACCGCCGAATCCGCCGACGGCCTGCCGGACCACTCGCAGTTCACCCAGGAATTCCGCCTGGCGTCGAACGAATGGGGTGCCTTCGACTGGCAGGCGGGCCTGTACTGGCTCGACGAAGACATCACCATCGACAGCTTCAGCTACGACCCGCTGGCCGGCAATGTGGAGAACGGCTCGGCCCGGCAGCGGCAGCAGAACGAGGCCTGGGCGCTGTTCGTCTCCGGCGAGTACGCCGTCAGCGAGCGCTTCACCCTGCGCGGCGGCCTGCGCTACACCCAGGACGACAAGGACTTCGTCGCCGAGCGCTTCGAGTCGCCGCTGTCCTTCCTCGGCGTCGGCCCGCTGGCGCCGGTGCGCGTCCAGACCGATGCGGACGATCTCAGCTGGGATCTCTCCGGCGTGTTTGCTCTGAGCGACAGCACCAATCTTTATGCGCGCGTGGCCGAGGGCTTCCGCGCGCCGTCGATTCAGGGCCGCGTATTGTTCGGCGACATCGTCTCCGTGGCCGACTCGGAGACCGTGCTGTCGGTTGAGGCCGGCATCAAGACCGATTTCTGGGACAAACGTGCGCGCGCCGGGTTCTCGGTGTTCCATTACCGCGTCGACGACCAGCAGCTCACCGCCGTGGGCGGCCAGCACTACAACGACACCGAGATCGAAGACGACAACCTGGCCATCGCACCCTGTGGCGGCGGCTGCACCGTCACCGATCCGGACGGCCCGGTGGAAGGCACCGTGCTGATCGACGGCAACCCGCTGCCGAACGCGCCCAAATGGATCACCAACGTCACCGCGCGCTGGTCGATGCCGATGGGCGACGGCGAGTTCTTCGTCTATACCGACTGGGCCTACCGCGGCGAAGTCAACTTCTTCCTCTACGAGGCCGAGGAGTTCCGCGGCGAATCGCTGCTCGAAGGCGGCCTGCGGATTGGCTACTTGTGGGAGTACGGGAAGTACGAACTGGCTGCGTTCGGCCGCAACATCACCGACGAGGAAGTCATCGTCGGCGGCATCGACTTCAACAACCTGACCGGCTTCATCAACGAGCCGCGCATCTGGGGCGTGGAGTTCAAAGCCTCATTCTGAGAGAACGCCGACTTGCGTGGCCCGGTGTGCGGCGCCAGCCGTTCACCGGTGCTCGCGGCAAGTACCCGGTGAACGCGCGGCGCGCGCACACCGGGCTGTGCGACTCCGCCCTGGCGCATCGTTCACACGCCGCCGGTGATCCTTGGCGACCCCGACTACTTGCAGTTCCATGCCCGCCCGCGACAGCAAGCGCCCGCCGCGCCCGACCAAGACCTGCGAGGCCTGCGGCCGTCCGATGACCTGGCGCAAGCGGTGGGAGCGCTGCTGGGAGCTGGTGAAGTACTGTTCGGATGCCTGCCGCAGGCGCAAGGCCTCGCGGCCCGACTGAGCTGCACGACGGTAGCAGATCGAGACGGCCACACCGGACCGGGACTTCCGGCACGGGTGCGCCGGCGCACGCCCGAGCACGCTCGCGGCCCCTGCCGAGGAGCCGAACGATGACCCGCCATTTGCTCGCCATCGCTTTGTGCGCTGTCCTCGGCGCCTGCGCCAGCACCGAACGCGCCGCCCCGCCCGCCGAAGGCAGCGTGGCGGCCGCCCCCAGCCGCGCGGCGCAACTGCACGCGCTGTACGAGGGGTGGTTCGAGGCCGGTCTCAAGCTCAACCCGCTGCAGGCCACCCAGATCGGCGACGCGCGCTACAACGATCTGCTTCCGAACACGCTGTCGCCGCAATGGCGCGAGTCGATGCGGCGCTACAACAGCGATTTCCTGGCGCGCGCGACGGCCATCGGCGAGGCCGGCCTGAGCGGCCAGGACCTGCTCTCCTACCAGTTGTTCGTGCGCCGGCTGCGCCAGGACCTGGAGGCGATGGAATACCCGCGCCACCTCGCCCCGCTGAACCAGTTCTACAGCTTCGCCAGCCAGTTCGCGGTGCTCGGCTCGGGCACCACCGCGCAGCCGTTCAAGACCGTGGCCGACTACGACCGCTGGCTCAAGCGCGCGCGGGCGGTGCCGGCGCTGTTCGACCAGGGCATCGCGAACATGCGCGAGGGCATCGCCGCCGGCATCACCCAGCCGCGCGTGCTGATGGAGAAAGTGTTGCCGCAGCTGGAAGCGCAGATCGTCGACGAGGTCGAGAAAAGCACCTACTGGGGCCCGATCCGCAACCTGCCGGCGGACTTCAGCGCCGCGGAGCGCGAACGTCTGACCCGCGAATATCGCGCGCTGATCGCCGGGCAACTGGTTCCGGCCTATCGCCGGCTGCGCGAGTTCGTGGCCAACGAGTACATCCCGGCCGCGCGCACCAGCTTTGGCCTGGGCGCACTGCCGGACGGTGCGGCCTGGTATGCCTTCCAGGTACGCCAGAGCACTACCACCACACTGTCGCCCGATGAGATCCACCAGATAGGGCTGGATGAGGTCGCGCGGATCCATGGCGAGATGCGCAAGGTGCAGCAGCAGCTCGGCATCGCCGGTTCGCTTCAGGATTTCTTCGCCGCGATGCAGGCCGACCCGCGCAACTACTTCACCAGCGAGGAAGAGTTGCTGAAGGCCTACCGCGACTTCCGCGCCACGGTCGACCCGCGCCTGCCGGCGCTGTTCGACATCCAGCCGAAAGCCGATTTCGAGATCCGCGCGGTGGAGGCTTTCCGCGCCGCCAGCGCCGCCGCTGGCTCCTACAATGCGCCCAGCGAAGACGGCAGCCGGCCAGGCATCTTCTACGCCAACACCTTCGACCTGAAAGCACGCCCGCGCTGGGCGCTGGAATCGCTGTACCTGCATGAGGCGACCCCTGGCCACCATTTCCAGATCGCGCTGCAGCGCGAGCTGACCGGACTGCCGCGCTTCCGCCGCTTCAACGGCGAGACCGCATTCGCCGAAGGCTGGGGCCTGTACGCCGAATCGCTGGGTCCCGAACTCGGCGTCTACAGCGACCCTGTGATGCGCTTCGGCGCGCTCGGCGCCGAGCTGTGGCGCGCGATCCGCCTGGTCACCGACACCGGGATCCACGCGAAGGGCTGGACTCGCGAGCAGGTGCTCGACTACATGCGCGCCAACTCAGCCGCCGGCGACACCCAGGCCGTCTCCGAGGCCGAGCGTTTCGCCGCGATCCCGGGGCAGGCGCTGGCGTACAAGATCGGCGAGCTCAAGATCCGCGAGTTGCGCACCCGCGCCGAAGCGCGCCTCGGCACCCGCTTCGACCTGCGCGCCTTCCACCGCCAGGTGCTGGAAGACGGCTCGCTGCCGCTGGATGTGCTGGAAGCCAAGATCGAGCGCTGGATCTCCGCGCAGGGCTGATCCGTAAAACCGGTCCCGCCTGCCGTTGACCCGTATCAAGGCGGCGCATGCGCCGCAGCGTTCTGATGCGGGTGTACCCAGACGAGTAGCGACGCAGTGGGTCACGACGCCGGCGATGCCGGAAACGGGGGATCCTGCACTGGGAGATCGCCGTGCCGCTGCTCGGCGATCCGCTGATCACCGGCGGCCTGCTGCGGGTGTTCCTGCTCGCATCCGTCATCTGCGCCGCGATGATGAGCCTGATCTTCGCGGTGCAGGGCGAATACGACGCGATCGGGCCGATCTGGTTGGCCTTCCTCAGCGTCGGCGCGGGCCTGGCAGTGCTCGCAGTGCTGGTCATGCTGCTGGTGTTCGGCAACCGCATGCACTGCCGCTTCAGTGTCGATGGCGACGGCATCGAGTTCGCGACCATCGACCGCCGCGCGCGCGCCGGCAACCGGCTGCTGCTGGCGCTCGGCCTGTTGCGCGGCAGCGCGCAGGCCACCGGCGCCGGGCTGATCGCCACCACCCAGGAGCAGCGCTCGCTGCGCTGGCGTGGCGCCTTCCGCGCCGAATACCGGCCGCAGCGCCACCAGGTCATCCTGTGCAACCGCTGGCGCCGGCTGCTGGTGGTGTACGCGACGCCGGAGAACTACGCCGCGGTGGCGCAGCGGATCGCCGACGAGATCCAGCGCCACGGCACCGCCGGGCGCCTGCCGCTGCGTTCGCCGCTGCCGCGCTACCTGGGGTGGAGCGCGCTGCTGGTGCTGGCCTGCGTGCCGCTGTTCGCCGCGGTCGATGCTTTCGACCTGTCGTTGCTGCTGCCGCTGCTGCAACTGTGTTTCGGGCTCGCCACGATCTGGCTGATCGGGCTGTTCGGCTGGGTCCTGATCGGGGTCGACCTGATGATCGTGGGTGCGCTGCTGCTGGGAGCCTTCAGTGTGCGCGAGTCGTGGATCCACCGCGGCGAGACCTATGCCGCATGGACCGTCTACGGTGGCGACGACTGGAGCATGCTGGCAGTGCTGGTGCTGGCGCTGGCGGCCCTGGCGTGGATCGGCTGGCGCGGCGCGCGCGGAAAACTGCCGGCGCTGCTGGTGGCCGACTTCGGCGACTCCGGGGAGTAGTCGCCGATGCCCACCCCGCGCTTCTGCGAATCCTGCGGCGCCGAACTGGTGCGCGGTGCGCGCTTCTGCGAGGCCTGCGGCGCACCGCTGCAGGAACCTGCCGCGGCAGCAGCCGATCCCCGGCCGCAAACTCCCGCGCCCGCGGCGCGCTTGCCCGCAGCGCAGCCAGGCGCACCGGCGCGTGGGCGCGGCCCTGCGCTGCTGCTGGCGCTGGCGGTGCTGGCTGGCGGTCCGCGCCGGCGCCATGGCGCTGGCGCCGCGCAACCACGGCCCGAACCGGCTGTTCCCGCATCGCCAGCCGTGGTTGCCGAGGCGCCGCCGGTCAAGCGTGCACCGGCAACGCCGGCGGTCAGCCGCGCGGACATCGAGAGGCTCAAGGCAGCCGTGGCCAGCGCGAACCGCGCGCATGTCGCAGCGATCCTTGCCGGCCCTGGGGACCATCCAGAGCTGCGCATTCGCCTCAACGACAACATCGTCGCGCTCGGCCGCGGTCTTTACCGGCACCATGTCGCGAACGGCAGCGGCGATCTCGCCGCTGCGCGCGCCGAGATGCGCAGCTTCCTGCAGGGCCTGGAGCAGGACGGTCTCGGCCTGTCCGAGCCCGTGATCGACGAGGGCGTCGCCAGTGTCGCGCCCTGAGGCAGCCATCGCCGACACCGCCGGCGAACAGCCCAGCAGCGCCCGCTGGTGGTCGCTGATCGTCGACCCGGCCAGCCTGGTGACGCGCTCGCTGGACGGGGTGGGTGCGCCCGCCGCGCTGCTGCTGTCGACCCTCGCTTTCACCACGATCTCGCTGCAGGCGGCGCTCGATCTCGCGCGCTCGCGTGGCGACGCGGCCGCGGACCTGGCCGGCCTGGTGCTGCGCGGCGCGCTGCTCGGCAGTGCCGGCGTGGCTGCGATGGGACTTGCCGCGTGGGTGCTGACGCGCCCCTTCGGCGGCCCCGGACCGGGTGCGGCGCTGCGCGCGGTCGGCGGCGCCTATGCCAGCGCGCTGGTCTACGGACTGGTGGGGCTGGGCCTCAACCTCGTGCTCGGCTGGAACACCGCGATCTCCTGCGGCGTCACCGGGCTGCTGTGGGCACTCGGCCCGCTGTTCCTGGCGCTGCGCGAACTGGCCGGCGGGCGCGCTGGCGTGGCTGCACTGCTGTCGACCCTGTGCGGCGCCGGCATGCTGTCCGGCTGGGTGTGGTGGGGAGTCGGGCCGTGAGCCTCGGCGCGCGGCTGCTGCGCTGGACCTGCCTCGCCACGCTGGGTGCGCTGAGCGTGCCGCCGGTCGACGCGGCGATGGTCGGCGGCGCAGCCGTCTGTGCACTGGCGGCAGGCGGCATCGGAGTGCTGGTGCTCGACCGGCTGCTGCGCGCAGGGTTGCCGGAGGCCAGCCCGGGCGAAGCCACCGCGCAGGTTGGCGCCGCAATCGACGCCGGATTCCTGTTGCTGCTGCCCTACACCGTGCTCGCGGCGCTGGTCGCCGCCGGCCCCGGCTGGTCGCTCGCGCCGGCGTTCGTCGGCGCCGGCCTGCTGACCGCCGGCAGCGTCGCCGGCGCGCAAATCGGCCGCGATGGCGGCCACCCGCTGTGGTGCGCGCTCGCCCCGATGCTGGTGCTGCTGCCGCTGGTCGCCGGCTGGAGCTGGGTGGTCGCGCTCGCCGCGCAGGGAGCGGCACCGTGAGCGCGCGCTGGCTCATCGGCGCACTTTGCGGGTTGGTGCTCGCCGCAGGCTCGTCCGCGCTGGCGCAGCCGGCGGTGGAGAACTCGGAGACGGCCGCGCTGGCAGAGGCGGCGCGCATGGTCGGCAGCGGGGTGCACTACCGCGAGTCGCGCTACGCCGGCGTAGCACCGAGGGCGACCGTCGAATCGGGCGAGGTCTTCCATCCAAGCGAACGCTCGTTCCAGATCGAGCTCCAGGGACCGATGGAGAACGCGGCCGCGCGCCTCGCCGAGATTCACGGCGAGGCCGCCGCGGCGCCCTGGGGCGGCACCCTCAAGGAAACCTGGACGCCGATGTGGCGGCCCGACGCGCAGCACGAGGGCCAGCCGATCCCCGGCCACATGTGGTGGTACTGGAGCTATCCGAAGCATGTCGTCGCGGCGCGCGTGAGCTTTCCGATGGCCGAGGGCGATGTCTCGCGGGAGCAGGCGCGCGCCGCGCTGCGCCCGGTCGCCGAAGCGATCCACCGCGGCGTGCTCGCGCAGGGTCTCGACGGCAACATCGTCACCGCCACCGCTGGCACCTACCAGGTCCTGATCCGGATCCCGCCGTTGAGGCCAGGCGAGGTGCTGTCGCCCAGCGTCGAGGTGCTCGATGCCCAGGGCCGCCCGGCCGCGGACGTGCGCGGCATCGTTGTCCTGATCAACGGGCGGTTCGCCAACTCGGTCGTCTGGGACGGCAAGCGCACCCTGATCGAGACCCAGGTCAGCGTCGCCGGCCAGGGCTTGGTCGAGCAGACGGTGCTGCCCGCCTGGGGCACCGCGCCGCCGCCGGCATCCGGCATCGGCCCGGTCGGCCCGCTGCCGCCGCCACGCAGCCTGAAGGAAGCGCTGGTGGGCGTGCTGGCGCCGCCGCTGATCGGACTGCTGGGTGCCCTCGCGAGCGGCCTGCGCGGCGCGCGCGCGCCGCGGCGCCCGCCGCCGCCCAAGGCCAAGCCGAAACCAAAGCCGAAGGCGAAGGCGAAAGTGGGACCGGGAGCCCCCAAGGAACCCAGCGACCCGGCATTGACGCGCGCCGAGCGCACGCTCGACCATCTGGCGCGGGTGGCGCAGGCCACCGGGGACAAGGAACTCGCGCAGGCAGTGGCGAATGCGCGCGCGCAGGCGATCGGCAAGGACGGCAAGCTCGACCCGGCCGCCTGGAAGGACGCCCAGCAGGCGCTGCGCGAGGCGCTCGGCAAGCTCGACCAGGGCATCCCGCAGCCGACCAGCGTGCTCGGCGACAGCGCGCGTGCCTCGGGCACCGCGCTCATGGAACTCACCTTCGGCGTCGGCAAGGCCGTGTACGGCATTGGCGCCGGGATCCTCAACCTCGGCGCGAATGCCTGGAGCGGTCTCAAGGGCATCGCCCACGGCCTGATGAACCCGCGTCATTTCGAGCGCGGGGTGCGCGAGATCCTGAAGAATTTTGGCCGCGAACACCTTGCCGCCGAGAACAAGGCCTTCGGCGAGGGCCTGCGCGAGGGCCGTTATGGCGATGCACTGAAGGCGCTGGCGCAGGGCATGCTCAAGACCGCCGGCCATACCCTTGGCGGCGCCTGGGAGTGGGTGCGCCGCGAGATCTGCCGTGGGACGAGTTCAAGTCCTTCTTCGACCCGCATGCCTCCGCCGAGGAATGCCTGTGGGCCTTTCCGGCGGCGGTGCTGAAGATCGCTTCCATCGCGACCATGCGGGTCAAGCCGACCACGCTGCCGTCCACGCGCTGGGGTACCGCACTGCACAATGCGCTGGACCGCCGCGCGGCCGCCGGCCTCGCGCAGGTGTCGGCGCAATCGGCGCAGCAGGTTGGTCGCCTGGAACAACAGCTCGGCGCGCTGCAGAAGGCCGGCGGCAAGGCACCGAACGCGACCGTGCAGCAGATGATCGGTCGCACTGAGAAGGCGCTGGAGCAGGCGCGCATCGCCGCGCAATCGGCGCAGAAGGCGCACGAGGTGGAACTGCTGACACGCCAGGCGATGCGCGCGCGGGAAGCCTTCGGCAATCTCCAGCAGGCGCAGCATGCGCTCAAGGACAACCCGGCGCTGGTGCAGGCGATCGACGACGCGATTCGCGCCAACCAGGGCGGCAACGCGCTTCGCGACCTGCAGGTGCAGGGCCTGATCTCCCAGGATGCGCATACGCTGATCACCGCGCGCAAGCTGCAATTGCAGGACCAGGCGGTGAACGCCGCGAGCAAGCGCCTGATCGAGCAGGAGGTGCGTGCGCTGCAAGCTGCCGGACAGCCGATCCCGCGCCGCTTCGACACCTTCAACGCCACCCAGGGCAGCCGCTCGCGGATCTCGGGTTCCAATGTCCAGGCAGATCTCTACCAGACCCTGCTCGGCCTGAAGCACGTCAGCCGCGAGGAAGCCGAAGCGATCATCCGCGAGGAATGCGCCCGGGTCGGCGGCCCGGGCGGGATGACCCAGCAGCAACTCGACATCAACATCTACCGCCCCGGCAGCGGACTGATGGACGCGGGCGGCGCGGCGCCGAACGCGCAGGTCATGCTCGAGAACATCGGCCAGACCACCGGCACGGCCGGGCACCACCCCGTGTATGTGGACCGCAAGGGCAACATCCACGTTGGCGACCATGTGTCCACGCCGCAGGGCCGCGAGGGCGTGCTAGCCGGTCGGCGCACGCTGGACCCGCCGCCCGGCATCAGCCGCGAGCAATGGCTGCGCGAGGGTGTCTGGGAGGGTCATCAGGGTGCGCCGGTGCGCATCCCGCGCGACCAATGGCCAGTGGTTCGCCAGGCACAGCTGGAAGGCATCCACCACGCCTTCGAGCGCGGCGACATGAACCAGATGGTCAAGTACGCCAACCGCGGCCGCAGCGTCGGCCTGGCGCTGGACGAACCGACCACGCGCGTGGTGCGCGCGGTGGCCGGGCAGAAGGATCCCCGCATCGCCGCGCAGATGCTGCGCGATGCGGGCATCCGCAATCCGGCGGAACTGATGCAGCGCCTCGGCCTGCAGCACTGAGAGGGGAACCCAGATGCCAGACGATCCGCAAGCCCTCGAAAACCGCAGCCTGCCGCTGGCCGCGCTGCTGGCGCTGGCACAGCTTCCGGGCCTGTGTTGCGGCGCGTTGTCGCCGCTGGCGCGGATCGCCGCGCCGGAGGGCGCGCCCGATCGCGACGCCCTGGCCAGCGCCCTCAAGGGACTGGCAGGCGACTGGTCGGCGTTGCCGGCCGCGCTGCTCGACCCCGGCCTCAGCCTCGGCCTGATCGTCGCCGACCGCGAGGACCAGTTGCTCGGCCAGTACCTGTGGCCGCAGCCGCAGGGCCTCGGCCCCGGATTCCGCATCGGCGTTGCGCGTGATACGCTGGACGCGCAAGGCCCGCTGACGCTGGAGGACGTCGAACTCTCGCTGCTCAACCAGTTGGCGCTGGGCAGTTGCGCCGAAGTGCCGCCGGAGCGTTTCGCGCTCGATGCGGTACAACTGTGGACCCTGCTGGCGCTGGTCGACGCGCTCGGCACCGCGGCTGCACTGCGTCAGGCCGCGCGCGCCAGCGGGCCGCCGACCGGCGTGACCGTGGGCGACATCGAGGCCGCCTGGAATGCGGGCATTGCGCGGCCGAACCCCGGCTGGGCGGTATCGCTGGCGGCGCTGCTGGCGCCCGAGGCACTGCCCGGCGACTTCCCGGCGCTGCTGCGCGGCACGCTGAAAAGCCTGCAGGAAGCTGGCCTCGTGGTTGTGCTCGAAGCTACGCCCGGCGATCCGCTGGGCGATTTGGTGCTCCCGGCCGCGGGACTCGACCTCCTGTGCCGCGGACTGGCGAACGGCGGCATCGCCTTCGGCCTGGCGCGCAGCGAGCGCGTGTCCGCGGAGCGCGTCGAGACCACCTGCATCGCCGGCTGGCGCACGCCCGGTGGCATCGTGGTCGCCGAACTCAGCGCGCTCGCGCAGGGCCGCGCCGAGTTGCTGGTCACCGGGCCGTCCTACTGTGTGCAGTTGCTGGGCGAACTCCTCGGCACCGGCGGATTGCCCGAGGGCACGGCCATCCCGGGCGCCGCCGCACCCTCCCCCGCCGACCTGCTCGCCCTGCTTGGGCCGCCAGCCGCAGCTGCCGTACCGCACTGCAGCCACTGCGGCGCCACGGTGCGTGCCGGTGCACGCTTCTGCGCGCAGTGCGGGAAGGCGCTGTAGCGGCTACCCGACTTCGCGCAAGGCCTCGCAGTCGGTCGTTCGGGGGCCGGCTTCGGGGCGGCGCCGGGGCCGCTGGGCGGGGCTGGCGGTGCTGGGCGGCGGGGGGGGGGGGGGGGGGGGGGGGGCGCGGGGCGGGGCCCAGGCGGGGCGCCAGGCGGCAACGCGTCGAGCGTGCCTTCTGGGTTGCGTAGTTGTTGGCGGGCGGGCCGGGCCCCGGGGGGGCGCGCTCATCGTAGTGGGGGGGGGGGGGGGCGCCCCCCACTTTGTTTTTCCGGTTCCCGCCGGCGGGGCCCCGGGGGGAAAGGAAGGGAGGGCGGCGGGGGGCCCGCGGGCGTGGCCCGGGGGGCCTGGGGGCCGGGGCACGGGTCGATGGGCGAACTGCCGGACGACGCGCCCCTCGCGATACCCGCGGGCGCACCCGGTGATCCCGCAGCCGCAGCGGCCCGCGCGGCGCGGCCGCGGTGCTAGCCTCGCCAGCGCATCCACTCACCGGCCTCCCGCATGTCCAGCCAATCCCAGTTCGGCCTGCTGACCGAGCGCCGCTTCCTGCCGTTCTTCCTGGGCCAGTCGCTCGGCGCGTTCAACGACAATGTATTCAAGCAGGGCCTGGTCGCGCTGGTGGTGTTCGTCGGGGCCATCGATGTGGGCATGCCAGCCGCGAGTTTCTCGCTGCTGGCCGGCGCGCTGTTCATCGCGCCCTTCTTCCTGTTCTCGGCGCTCGGCGGCCAGCTCGCGGACAAGTACGACAAGGCGCGGCTGGCGCGCTGGATCAAGGGCCTGGAAGTGCTCCTGATGGCACTCGCGGCAGTCGGCTTCCTGCTCAAGAGCGCGCCGCTGCTGCTGGCGGTGCTGTTCCTGCTGGGGCTGCAGGCCACCCTGTTCGGCCCGCTGAAGTACGGCATCCTGCCGCAGGTGCTGAGCGAGGCCGAACTCACCGGCGGCAACGGCCTGGTCGAGAGCGCGACGATGGTGGCCATCCTGCTCGGCACGCTGGTCGGCACCGCGCTGGTCGGCATCCCGGGCGATGGCCTGGTGCTCATCTCGGTGGTCGCGGTCGGCACCGCATTGATCGGCTGGATCGCCGCGCTGGCGATGCCATCAACAGCCGCGGTGGCGCCAGACCTGCAGATCAACTGGAACCCCTTCAGCGAGACCTGGCGCAGCCTCAAGTTCCTGACCGGCAACCGCACGGTGTTCCTGAGCTGCCTGGGGATCAGCTGGTTCTGGTTCTTCGGCTCGATGTACTTCCTGATCCTGCCGGTGTACGTGCGCGACGTGATCGGCGGCGACACGCCGGTCTACACCCTGATGCTGGCGCTGTTCTCGGTCGGCACGGGCGTCGGCGCGCTGCTGTGCGAACTGCTCAGCCGGCGCAAGGTGGAGATCGGCCTGGTGCCCTTCGGCTCGATCGGCATGACCCTGTTCGGACTCGACCTCTACTTCGCGCTGCCCGCGGCCAGCGGCAACAGCGGCCTGTCGATCGCCGCTTTCCTCGCCACCGCCTACGGCTGGCGCATCGTGATCGACCTGGTGCTGATGGCGATCTTCTCCGGCTTCTTCATCGTGCCGCTGTTCGCGCTGATCCAGCAGCGCAGCGAGGCCAGCCACCGCTCGCGGGTGATCGGCGCCAACAACATCCTGAACGCGCTGTTCATGGTGGCCGCATCGTTGCTTGGCTGGGGGCTGATGAATGGCATCGGCCTGACCCTGCCGCAGGTGCTGCTGGTCACCGCGCTGTGCAATGCGGTGGTGGCGGTCTACATCTACACCCTGGTGCCGGAATTCCTGCTGCGCTTCATCGCCTGGATCCTGGTCAACGTGTTCTACCGGCTGCGCATCCGCGGCCTCGACGCGGTGCCGGACGAGGGCCCGGCGCTGCTGGTGTGCAACCACATCAGCTACGTCGATGCGCTGGTGGTGATGGGCTCGGTGCCGCGCCCGATCCGCTTCGTCATGTACTACAAGATCTTCGACATGCCGATCGCCAAGCAGGTGTTCCGCTGGGCCAAGGCGATCCCGATCGCCGGGCGCAAGGAAGACCCGGCGCTGATGGAAAAGGCCTTCGAGGAAGTTTCGCGCGAATTGCGCGATGGCAACCTGGTGTGCATCTTCCCCGAGGGCGGGTTGACCCGCGACGGCGAGATCGCGCCCTTCCGCCCCGGCATGGAGCGGATCCTGGCGCGCGATCCGGTCACGGTGGTGCCGATGGCGCTGCAGGGGCTGTGGGGCAGCGTGTTCTCGCGCCGCGACAAGGGCATCGGGCCGCTCAAGTTGCCGCGCCGCTTCTGGTCGCGCGTCGGGCTGGTGGTGGGCACGCCGCGCCCGCCGGAAGGCGCCACGGCGGCGCTGCTGGAGGCCGACGTGCGCGCGCTGCGCGGGGACCGCGCTTGATGGTAAGCCCGCCCCGGTCGGCGAGCCTTTACAATCGGCAGGTCGTTTGGCGGAGCGCCCAGTGACCAGCAAGACCGGCCTGCTGTTGGGACTGACTGCCCTGCTGTTGGGCGCAATCTCGGCCGGACCCTTGTCGGCGCAAGCACCGACTGCGCGCCAGAACCCACTCACCTGGGCCACCCTGGCGGGCGCACCGGCCGAGTTCAATGCCCTGATGGCCCTGCGCGGCAGGGCGCGGGAGGACAAGGTCAACGCGGACGCCGCGTACTGGGAACCGATCCTGCGCGCCGGCATCGACGAAGCCCGGCGTGCAGGGCAGCAGGCGATGGTCGCCGAGGCGCTGATCGCGCTGGGTCGCGCCCGCTGGCGCCTCAAGGATGCGCCGGGCGCTGAAGCCGCGTTCCGCGAATCGATTGCGCTCTACCGCACGCTGGGCCAGTCCGATGCGGCCTTCGATCCGATGCTGGCACTTGGCGTCGTGCTGTATTCCCAGTACCGCTTCGACGAAACGCTTGCGCTGAACCGCGAGATGCTGGCCCTCGCCCGCGGCAATCCACGACGCGAGGCGAATGCGCTCACCAATATCGGCATCGTCGAGCGACGCATGGGCAACGGCGCGGCGGCCATGCAGGCATTCGAGCGCGCGCTGGCGCTGCGCCGCACGCTGACGGACGACCTGCCGGAACTGCTGCCCGCATCGATCCAGCAGCTCGCGAGCGTCCACAGCGACCGCGGCGAATACCTGCGTGCGCTGGAACTGATGCAGGAGGCGACCCAGCTGCGGCTGAAGATCGGCGGCGAGGCCGCGGCACAGGCGGAACTGGCCCTGGCGCGACTGCACCTGCGTGGCGGCAACCCGGCGCGGGCGCTGCATCACTGGCGCGCCGGGCTTGCCGGACTGGGCCCGACGACGGATCCGCGGGTTCGCGCCAACGCGCATTGCGAATCTGCCGACGCACTCCACGCCGCGGGTGAGATCGCGGCGGCCAGCGAGGCCCTGGCGCAGGCGCGCGAGCTGGCGCGCGGCATTCCCGAATCCGAATCCGCATGCGCCCGAAGCGAGGCCGCCGCCGCATTGCGTGAAGGCCGGCCGGCGCGGGCATTGGCACTGGCCCGCGCGGAGCGCGAGGCGCTGGCGACCAGCCAGGGGCATCAGCGACTGGTTGCCGGCGGCCACCATCGAAGCCGAGGCGCTCCTGCAGCCTGGAACGCGCAAACCGAAGCGCTGCAACTGCTCGACGAAGCGCTGGCCACCGCGCAGCGCGTGGTCCGCACGCAGGAACGCATCCCCCTGCTGCGCCTGCGAGCGGACGCCTTGCATCAGCTCGGGCGAGATGCGCGACGCTTACGCCGCCAGGCTGGACTATGAGGCGGCTGAATCCAGCGCCCGCGGCGCCGCGAGTACCGAACAGATTGCGGTGTTCCTGGAAGGCCAGGCGCGCGAGCGCGAAGCGGCGCGCGCGGGATGAAGCGCAGGCGCGCCAGATCGCCGAACTCGCGGCCCAGGGCGAGCGCGAACGCGCTTTGCGTGCGGCCCTGATCGCCGCGCTTGCGATCGCCCTGGCGGCCGCATTGTGGCTGCGCATGCGCGAGTTGCGCCGGCGCCAGCAAGCGCTGGCCGCGAGCCACCGCACGCTGGCGACTGCCCACCAGCAACTGGAACGCGAAAGCGAGGCGCTGGCGATTGAAGCCAGCACTGACGCGCTGACCGGCACCCGCAGTCGGCGCGCCATCCTGCGCGGGCTACGGACGGCACTGGATCATGCGCAAGCACCCTGCAGCATCGTGCTGTTCGACCTCGACCACTTCAAACGCATCAACGACGAGCACGGGCACCCGGCGGGCGATGCGGCCCTGCGCCATGCAAGCGCCGTCCTGATGCAGGAGATCGGCAGCCGGGGCAGCCTGGGGCGCTATGGCGGCGAGGGAATTCCTGCTGGTCCTGCCGCAGCCGCCTTGCGACGACGCCGCCGTGCTGGCCGAGCACTGCCTGCAGACGCTGGCCAACCTGCCCCTGACGCTCGGCGCAAGGCGAGCTGCGGATCACCAGCAGCGCAGGTTGTGCCTGCGCCCTGCCCGGCGAAGACAGCGATTCGCTGATCGCACGTGCAGACCACGCGCTCTACCGGGCCAAGGTGAACGGCCGCAATCGCCTGGAGCGCGCGGACTGAAGAACGGGCGTTCATCCCGGTCCGCTTCGGGCAGAATCCGGCCTTTGCACCGCCACCCCCATGCCCAAGACCGATCGCAACCCGGCCGAACTCAAGCGGCAGGTGCGCCTGCTGCTGGCTCTGGATGGCCGTGCGCTGCGGTTGGCCGATGGACTGTGGCTGGTGCGCGATGGCCGCCTGCGCGATGTGCACACGTTGCGCGCCCTGCTGCAGCGGCCCGGCGTCGCGCGCAATGAACTGAAGGCCTGCTTCACCGAGGGCACGCATTGCGAACCGCTGTCGCGCCAGCACCTGGCGGCGGCCACGCATGCGCTCGCGGTGCTGCAGATGCATGTGGATGAACTGGAAGACACGCCCGCGCGCTGGCTCGCGGGTCAACGTCGCGACCGCGCCTGGTTGGCGGCGCAGCGGCAGCGGGTGCAGCGGCTGTCGGCATGGATGGGCGCGCCAACGAACGGCGACGCACTGGCAGCCTGGTTCGATGGCGCCCCGCTGCCGCCGCTGGATGCGCGCGGCGAGGCGCTGGCCTGGTTGTGCGATACGCCGCCGACCCACGCAGCAATGCTCGACGGCTGCGACGATGGCGTGTTTGCACAGGCGCTGTCGCGCATCACCACCCATGGCCCGCGCGAAGCCGACGTTGCCGCAGCGCTGACCGCCGCCACCAGCATCTGGCCGGCCGATGCGCTGGATGCGTGGTGGTCGTGGCTCGCGCGCGGCGTCGATCCGCGTGCGGTCGCATGCTGGCCGCCGGCAAGTCGTGCGCGTGCGGCCCCGCCGGCCGACTGGCCGCTGGACGCGGTCGGCGTCTACCTGCGCCTGACCGCCGCCCTGCTGCGCACGCCGGGTGGTGGCCGCCTGAACCTGGCACCGGACCAGTTTGCGCGCCTGGCCGGCGGGCGCAGCACCACGCTGCTGGCGCTGGCGAGCGCGCTGGACCAGGTGCTGCGCAGCGATCCGGGGGCGATCGAACAGACGCTCGCGCTGGCCGACAGCGCGCTGCGGCTGGATGCGCGCTGGTCAGCTGCCGCAAAGCGGCGCCGCTGCGCCCCGGACTCGGCGCCCGCGTCGACCTCGGCTTCGTCGACTGGCTGGGTGACGCGGCGCTGGTGGACCGCTACCTGTCGCTTCGCGAGGCTCTCGGCGAGCCGGTGGAGATCTCGCGGCGGCTGCGGCAGGACCATGCGGCCGCGCAGCGCGGGGAAGTCGAGCGCGCCTTTCTCGACGCGCTGCCCGCGGACGATCCGCGGCGCGCGCGACTGGCGCGGCCGGCTGCCAGCGATCCCGCGCGCACGCGCCGGCGCATCGCCGCAGAATGCACACAACTCGAACTCCGTTGGCGGATGCAACAGGTCGACGGCGCACTGCGCGACGCGCTGGCGCGCGCCGTGGGCAGCCCGGCGCCGCGCTGGGACGAGGCCTGGCGCGATGCGGCGCGGCTGTACCTGGCGGTCGACTTGAACCACGCCGAACTCAAGGGCCTGCTGCGCGCCGCCGCGTCCGGCGATGCGGCAGCCTGGCGCCTGCGCCTGCCAGGCAACGCCGGCTGGCTGGCGCGCGCGGCCACGCACCTGGACGCCGCGGCCTGGCTCGATCCGCCGGCCCACAGCTTTCCCTGGCGCGGCAGCACGTGCACCATGGCCGCCGAGCGCGATCCGCTGCAGGCGCTGCGCATGGGCCTGCCCTTCGACTCCTGCCTCGCGATCGACGCCGGCTGCAATCGCCACAGCGCCATCATCAATGCGCTCGACGCCAACAAATGGGTGGTCTACCTGCGCGATCCGCGCGGACGCATCCTCGCGCGCCAGCTGATCGCGATCTCGGGCGACTGGCAGCTGATCGGCTACCGCGTGTACACCAGCATCGGCACCGGCGAGGGCTTGATCGACGCCTTCAACGACTACGCCCGCGCACTGGCTGCGCAGTGCGGCATCGAGCCGGCGGATCACGGCCAGCCCGACACGCTCAACGGCCGCGAATGGTACGACGACGGCACTCACCCCTGGCGTCGCGCGGAGGCCGGCGAGGCCGCGCAGCAGGTCGAGGCCTACCTCGGCGAACTCGGCATCGGCGCGCTTGATATCCCGGGGCTGGACCTGGCCAACGAAGCGCGTCGCCACGCGCTCGCGCGCGCCGGACATGTCGCGGCGCTGCCCGACTGGTACGACGCGCGACCCTCGGGCCTGCGCAACCTCGCGCTGCTGCAGGCGCGCTACGGCCGCAGCGGGCTGCTGCGCCTGCTCGGTGATCCGCAGCGGCGCGACCGCTACCGCTTCGAAGCGCTGCGCGAGGCGCCACTCGGCGAGTTGCTGAAGCTGCGTCGCCAGCTGCAAGATCCGGCGCGGGTCGGCTTCGGCCGCGACCTCGGCGACAACCCGATCGACGACGAGTCGATCCGCCACGCCCTGCGCGAGTTGCTCACCGAACCGGCGGACGCACGCTTTGACGACGACAGTTTCGAGCACGCGCTGCTGACGCTGCTGCCACGCTGGGTCGAGACCCTTTCCTTCACGGCGCTCGCTGCGCAGCTGCCCTTGCTCGCGCCGCCTGGGAACGGCTCGCCGATGGCCTCCCTGCCGATTGCGCCGACTGCGTGCGTGCCTCTGAAGACTGGCTGCTGCGCGCCCTGCGCGGCGCCTGGCGGCGCGATCCGGATCCGCCGCGCATGCTGCGTCTGCTGCAGGCGCGGCACACTGGCGAGCGCCTGCCGCGCTGGCTGCTTGCGCTGGCCGCACGCGAGCATCTGGCGGCACCCGTTGCCCTGCCGCTGTTCGCGCCACCAAGGCCCGATCGCGCGGTGCGACGGGCACTGGAAGCACTGGTCGCGCGCCACCCCGCATTGCGTACGCATCCCTTGCAGCTCGCCGCGCGCTTGCGCCATTCGGATCCGGACGAACTGGGCATCGACACCATCGAATGGCCGGATGCACCGCCATGGAATGCGCTCGGCGATGCGATCTGCGACTGGCCGGCGCTGTGGCCAGCGCTGCGCCGCTACGCCCGGCGCCCGGGCGATCTCTCGCCCTGCAGCCCGATCGAGGCGTATTGGGCACGCCAGGTGGCGACCGCCTGGCGCGCGGCGCTGCCGGCCATCGTGGCCGCGCTGGACGACAACAGCCTCATCGCCGCGCGCATCCTCGGCGACATCGGCGACGCCGGGCTGATCGACGAGACGCGCGGCCTGTTGCGCCGGCAGTCCCATCGCGCGGGCAGCCAGCGCAAGCGCGCACACGAGGCGCATGCCCTGCTGCGCGCGGCCGTCGGCGCCAGCGCCCTCGGGGCGATGCGATTCGCATGGCAGTCCCTGGACGAGCGCGCGGAACAAGCGTCGCTGACGCTGCTGGAAGCACACCCGGAGGCGCGCTCGCTGACCGATGCGCTGATCGATCATCCTGAGCCACCCGCATGGGCCCGCGGCTGGCTGCAACGGCAACTGCGCGGCAGCTTCGACGCCCAACGCTGCCTGCGGCTGTGGCAGCACCCGCAATGGCGCGACCTCACGCTGCTGGCCGCGCCGCAAGCGTGGTCGGCCAGTCACGCGCGCCGTCTGCTGCAGCGCTGGCCGCAAGACCTGGGCGAACACTGGCTGCTCCACGCCTTGCAGTCCGGCAACACCGACTTGCTGGACGATGGCCCGGTGGACTGGTTCCAGCGCCTCGGCGCGCTGGCGCGCGCGCATTGCAGCGACGCGCAGCAAGCATCGCTTTGCCTGGCACTGCCCGATGCGCTGGCAGTCAGGGCCTGGGGCTCAGCCGGGCTGCCGCAACGGGAAAGGCGGCCCGAAGCGACGTCTTAGTCCGCCCTTGATGCCCCTCAGCGCCCCTTGATCGCGCCCAGAATGCCGCGCAGCAAGGAGCGCCCGAGCTGGTTGCCGACGGTCCGCGCGACGGACTTGGCGAAGGCCTCGCCCACGCCCTGGCGATTGCTGCCGCGTGGCGCGGGGGCGGGCCTGGGCGCCGGCGCCGGGCGCGGTGCGGGGGCGCGCTGGCGCGGCGCGGGCGGCGGTGGCGGCGCGGGCGTCTGCTTGCCCCAGGGCCAGTTCAGGCTCCAGCCGCCGCCGGTTGCCTGCGGCTCCGGCGCGGCCTCGGCCTGGGGCTCGGCGCGCCGCTTGAGCACCTCATAGGCGGATTCGCGATCCACCGGTTGGTCGTACTTGCCACCGACCGGGCTGCGCGCGCGCACTGCGGCGCGCTCCTCGGGTGTGATCGCGCCGATGCGGCAACCCGGCGTCAGGATCCAGGCGCGCTCGACCATCGCCGGGCGCCCGCCTTCTTCGAGGAAGGACACCAGCGCCTCGCCGACGCCCAGTTCAGTGATCGCCTTGACCACATCCAGGCCCGGGTTGGCGACGAAAGTCTCCGCCGCGGTCTTGACCGCCTTCTGGTCGCGCGGCGTGAACGCCCGCAATGCGTGCTGCACGCGATGGCCGAGCTGGCCGAGGATGTCGCCCGGCACATCGTCCGGGTTCTGGCTGCAGAAATAGACCCCGACGCCCTTGGAGCGGATCAGGCGGACCACCTGCTCCACTCGTTGCACCAGCGAGGGCGGCGCATCGTCGAACAGCAGGTGTGCCTCGTCGAAGAAGAACACCAGGCGCGGCTTGTCGAGGTCGCCCACCTCGGGCAACTGCTCGAAGAGTTCCGACAGCAGCCAGAGCAGAAAGCTCGAATACAGCTTGGGCTTCATGATCAGCTGTTCGGCACTCATCACGTTGATCACGCCGCGGCCGGCCGGGTCGATCGCGAAGAAATCGCGTAGTTCGAAGGCCGGCTCGCCGAAAAAGGCGCGCGCGCCGGCATCCTCCAGGCCGAGCAGCGCGCGTTGCACCGCAGCAATCGAAGTGGCCGACACCAGGCCGTACTCGGCCGAAATCTCCTTCGCGTTCTCCGCCACGTAATTCAGCATGGCGCGCAGGTCCGGCAGGTCCAGCAGCAGCAGGCCTTCCTCGTCGGCCACCCGGAACACGATGTTGAGGACACCCGACTGGACCTCGTTGAGTTCCATCAGGCGCGCCAGCAGGATCGGACCCATCTCGCTGATGGTGGTGCGCAGCGGATGCCCGTTCTGGCCGTAGATGTCCCAGAACACCACCGGATTGGCGCCGGGCTGCCACTGCTGCTCGATCCCGAGCAGCTTCAGGCGGTTGCGCAGCTTGTCGCTCATCACAGCGGTTTGTGAGAGCCCGGCGAGGTCACCCTTGACGTCCGCCAGGAACACCGGCACGCCGCGCTTGCTGAATTCCTCGGCCAGCAGCATCAGCGACACGCTCTTGCCGGTACCGGTCGCGCCGGCGATCAAGCCGTGGCGATTGGCGTAGCGCGTCAGCAGGGAGAGGTCGCGCGTGCCGCGGGCGATCGTCATCTGGGCAGTGTTGGTCATTGGTGTGTGCAAGAACCCGCGGGAGTTGCGCCAAGGCTACGGCGAAAGCCGGGCGCGGAACCAGCGCCGGCGCCGAGCCGACCAACGGCGCGCGCACAATCCTTTACCGGGAACCCGTTGTCCTCTAGCCTAGCGAAGCGGTTCATACCCATAAAAACCTCGGAGACGCCCATGCGATTCCTCACCCCATTGTTGTTGGGCGCACTCGCGCTCGGCAGTTCGTCTGCGTTCTCGCAGGCCTACGACGTGCTCGGCGCCAACGAAGCCCCGGGCCCGGCCTACACTCCCGGTCCGACCGGCGGCCCGCGCGGCACGATCCTGCAGGATCAGCGCGCACTGCTCGTGACCCATCCCGGCGCCGGCGCTGGCGGTACCGATGACAGCCGCCTGCAATCCACGTCCCTGGGCATGGGCACGATCGGCTTCGGCGTCCAACAGACGGTTCCGAATCGCATCGCCGATGATTTCGTGGTGCCCGCGGGCGGCTACACCATCAACGCCGTGACGGTTTATTCCTACCAGACCGGTTCGACGACCACCCCGACCCACAACGGCATCACCTTCCAGATCTGGAACGGGCCGCCGAACGTCGCCGGCTCTGCGGTGGTCTTCGGCGACACCACCACCAACCGGTTCAGCAGCGCTGCCTTCGCGAACATCTATCGCACCACCGAGACGACGGTGGGTGCCACCAATCGACCGATCATGTCGGTCACCGCGAGCGGACTCAACATCACCCTGCCGGCCGGCACCTACTGGCTGGACTTCGCGCTCAGCGGCACGCTTGCTTCGGGTCCATGGGCACCGGCGATCTCGATCCTTGGTCAGGCGGTCACCGGCAACGGCCTGCAGAGTCAGGCGGGCACGTGGGTTCCTGCGCTTGATGGCGGCACTGGCACGCCGGCCCAGGGCTTCCCGATCACGCTGGAAGGCACGCTGCCGGGCACTGATCTGGTCACCACCCTGACCGACACGCCGGATCCGGTGACCGCCGGCAGCAATGTGACCTACGTCGCGACCGTCAACAACGCCGGCCCGGGCGACGCGACGGACGTCGCTGTCGCGCTGCCGCTGGCGGCGGGCAGCAACTTCGTCTCGGCCACGCCGAGCGCGGGCGGCACCTGCGTGTCCCCGGCAGTCGGCGCCAATGGCACCGTGACCTGCACCTGGGCTGGCAACACCGCCAACGGCGCCTCGCGCGATGTCACCGTGGTCGCGTCGGTCCCGGCCAGCACAGCCAACGCCGCGGTCCTGAGCGTGACCGCCACCGCAACCTCGGCCACCAACGAACTGGATCCGCCGGACAACGCCGCGACCACGACGACCACCGTCGCCACCTCGGCCGATCTGTCGATCACTCTGACCGACTCGCCGGATCCGGTGACTGCCGGTACCAACCTGACCTACGTGGCCACCGCGACCAACGCCGGTCCGTCGGATGCGCAGGACGTCGCGATCAACCTGCCGCTGCCGGCCAACACCACGCTGGTGTCGGCGACCGCTGCGGGCGGCACCTGCGCCGGCACCAACTGCACCTTCGCCGGCGCCACCGCGCCGGGTGCCAGCCGCAGCGTGACCTACGTGGTCCTGGTTGCCGCGTCCGCCGCCAGCAGCAGCCCGATCTCCGCGACCGCCTCGGCCAGTTCCCCCACCACCGACTCGAACCCTGCCAACAACAGCGCTACCGCCAGCACCGCCGTGGTTGCCGAGGCCAATCTGTCGGTCGCGCTGACGTCCTCGGTCCCCCAGGTGTTGATCAACGTGCCGGTGACGTTCACCGCGATCAGCACCAATGGCGGCCCGTCCGATGCCCAGAACGTCTCGGTGACGATCACGCTGACGCCGGACTTCCGCTACAGCAGCCACACCGCCAGCGGCGCCACCTGCACCACGCCGCAGGTCGGCAACACCGGCGCCATCGTCTGTACCTGGGCCGGCGCCACTGCTCCGGCCGCTACGCGCACCCTGACGGTCGTGGCCTTCAGCAACGTCGAAGGCAACACCGCGGTGAACGCCAGCACCGGGTCAGCCACCACCGACCCGGTCCCCAACAACAATACGGCGGGCGTCTCCGTGGTCGTTGGCTATCCGTTCAACGAGATCCCGACGCTGGGCCAGTTCGGCCTGATGTTGTTGGGCCTGCTGGTGGGCCTGATGGGCTTCGTGGCGGTGCGCCGCCAGGCGTGATCGCCAGCCGCCGGACCGCACTCCGGTGCGGTCCGGCGCGGTAAGCAGGGAGTGAAAGGGCGGCCGTCGGGCCGCCCTTTCTTTTTTGCGCCGGCGAGGGCCCTCGCCGCATCATCCGATTTCCGCGGTCGCCGACGCATCCGAGGAGCGAACTGCTCCGCGCGCCCGGGGTGGTGAAGAACGGAATCCACGTCGATCGGAGCCGCCGCGGGCGACAATCCGCGAGGCGCCTAGCGGGTCATCGCCGCCGCCTCCACAACTCGCGATCAGCGCGCGTTCGACAGCCCGCCACCCGCCAAGCACGCGCGCCCCACGGGGTTCCCGCGTCCCGCTTCCCGCCCGATCACGGCACGGTCAGCGCTTCCAGGCACGAGCGCGTGTTGTCCGGTTGGTAGGGTGGCAACACCGGGTAGAAGCGGATGCGTTGGCAGCCGTCGCCGGTGTCGAAGGGCAGCCAGCGGATCGCATCGCTGAATTCCAGGCGCAGGTCCGCGCTCGGCAACTGGCGGAACAGCGCGGTCCAGACCTTGAGCGCGCCGCTGGCCCCGGTCAGTCGGGTGGGCTGGTTGTCGTCGCGGCCCAGCCAGACCACCGCCAGGTGCTCGCCGGTGTAGCCCGCGTACCAACTGTCACGCGACTCGTCCGAGGTGCCGGTCTTGCCGGCCGAATCGAGGCGGATGCCGCTGCCACTCGACAAACTGCTGGCGGTACCCGACAAAGTCGTTTCGTTCAGCGCCACGGTGACCAGTTTGACCACGTCAGCGCCCGCGGGATTGCCGGCCGGCCGCGGGAAACGCGTCAGCGCCTTGCCCTGGCTGTCCAGCACTTCGCGCACCGATGAGATCGGCACCACCTGCCCGCCGCTCGCCAGGCTCTGGTAGAGCTGGGCGACCTCCAGGGGCGACAAGTCGATCGACCCGAGGATCAGGGAAGGCTGCGGATCGGCCGGCGCTTCAATGCCGAGGTTGCCGATCAACTGCCCCAGCGAGCGCACGCCGATGTCGAGGCCGACGCGCGCGGTGGCGAGGTTGTAGGAGCGCGCCAGGGCGTCGACCAGGGGCACGGTCCCGTGGCTCTTGCGGTCGTAGTTCTTCGGCGCCCAGGTCTTGCCGGTGGGCAGCTTCAGCGCGATCGGATCGTCCGGGATCAGGCTCGCCAGGCTGTAGCGCGCCGGCTGCGACAGCGCCAGCAGGTAGACGAAGGGCTTCAACAGAGAACCGACCGGCCGGCGCGCTTCCAGTGCCCGGTTGAAGCCCGACGCACGCGAATCGCGACCGCCGACCAGGGCGAGCACCTCGCCATCGCGCGCACGGGTCAGCACCACCGCGCCCTGAACCACCTGTTCCTTGTCGACCGCGGCCAGCGACGCGGTCATCGCTGCTTCAGCCAGTGCCTGCGCGCCGGGGTCCAGCGTCGTCAGGATCGTCAGGCCTTCGCTCTGCAGCCGCGACTGGTCGTAATCACGTCGGATCTGCCCCCGCACCAGTTCGACGAAGGCCGGATAGCGCACTCGAGACGGCGGCCGCGGCACCACCGCCAGCGGCGCCTTGAGCGCGGACTCCAACTGCGCCGGATTGAGCAATCCGGTCTCGGCCATCTGCCCCAGCACCACCCGCCGGCGGGTGATCGCCCGCTCCGGGTTGCGCCGTGGATCGTAGTAGCTCGGGCCCTTGACCAGGCCGATCAGCAGCGCGATCTCGGCCGGATCCAGCGATTCGAGCGGGCGCCCGAAGTAGAACTCCGCGCCGGCGCCGAAGCCATGTACCGCGAGCGCGCCGTTCTGGCCGATGTAGGCACGGTTGAGGTAGGACTCCAGGATCGTGCGCTTGTCGAAGCGCGCCTCGATCACCAGCGCCAGGCCGATTTCCAGCGCCTTTCGCCTGAACTCGCGGTCATTGCTGAGCAGAGTGTTCTTGACCAGCTGCTGGGTGATGGTCGAGCCGCCCTGGACCCAGCGGCGCGCCTTCAGGTTGGCCCACATCGCGCGGGCGATGCCCCACAGGTCGATGCCGGGATGGTCGCCCGAAATTGCGGTCCTCCACCGACTGGATCCCGGCCACCAACAGCGCCGGCATCTGCGCGATCGGCAGCGGCAGGCGCTCGGTGTCGTCCTCGGGCAGGATGGTCGCAATGCGCGCCGGATCCAGGCGCTTGTGCGGCAGCAGCTTGTTGTCGGACAGGCGTTTGAGCCGCGCGACCTTGCCGCCGTCGATCACCACCTCGATGCGTTCGGCGCGCTCGCGGCCGTCGCCGTAGGTGAAACCACGGGTATGGATCTCGAAACGACCGCCGTCACGGCGATAGCTGCCAGGCGAGGCAGCGGTGACATCGCTGCGGTAGCGCGCCTCGGACAATTCGATCTGCAGCATGTCGGCGCTGATGCGCATGCCGGGCGCCAGCAGCAGCGGGCGCGCGTAGACGCGGCTCGCGACCGGCTGCCTGCCGAGGTCGAAGCGCGCGTCGATCAGCCGGTTCAGATACACGATGGTCGGCCCCGCCGCACCCAGCAGCAGGCCCAGACCGAACCAGAAAACGCGCCAGAACCAGAGTTTCATGCCGCGGAGCATAAGCGGACCCTGCCAACGCCGGCCAACTGAAGGCGGGCGAATGGCGGGCAGGAAGGGGGTGGAGCAAAAAAGGGGCAGCGGGGCAAGGGGCAAGGGGCAGGGGGCGGGGGACCTGGCTTGCTGGGCAATGACCCTGCCGGCAGCGTGGGTACCAGCACCGGCAATCTGGTGAACACCGCATCCGACCATCCACGCCTTGAGCCCGGTCCCCCGCCCCCTGACCCCTGCCCCGCCTTTGCTTGGGCCCCGCCCCACCTTTTGCCTAAGCCCCAACGCTTCCGCTCCCCGCCCGCCTGACCGATAATCCGCGCCCCCGTGCGCGCCGGTCTTGGCTGCGCCGCCCGAACGAGACTGGATGCAAGCTTCCGACCCCTCGACTGCGCCGCCATCGGCTCTTGTGCTGTGCCTGCCGGTCGATGACTGCAGCGCCGAGCTCCAGGCGCTCGCCGCGACGCCTGGCGCCACCCTGTTCCCGCGTCCGGTGGCGCCGGACTGGCGCGCCGAACTGGCGGCGCTGCGCAAGCGTTTCCCGGTAGCCACCCTGGTCCGCGTGCGCCGTCCGGACCTTTGGCTGGCCGACGATGCGCTGGCGCGACTGCTGCACGCGGCGAGCCTCGCGCGCGGGCCGATGACGGCGCTGTTCAATGGCGATCCGCAACTGACGGTCGCCAGCCCGGACACCACGCTGGACAGCGAACCGGCGGTCATCGACGCGGCCGTGCACGCCCTCGGAGAACGCCGCCTGCAGCCGGTCGCCGCGACCGCGCCGGCGATCCTGGTGTTGGCGCCGGGCGCCGATCCAGGCGCCGACCTGGAACTGGTCGACCACGTCTACACGCACGTCCCCGGACCGATCATCGGGCTGGCAACGCCCGCCGACCGCCGCGAGCGCGCGCCTGCGCATGCGCTGGCGGCGCTGCGCCTTGCGTTGCGCGAGGTCGCCACGAATGCCGGTCCTTGGACTGCGGCCGCACGCGACGCGCGCCCGGTGGTGCTGCACATCCTCCACGGCTGGGGCGGCGGGGCCGAGCGCTTTGTGCGCGACCTGGCCCGCAGCGATGGCGCGCGCCACCATTTGCTGCTGCGCGCGGTCGGCAACCCCAGCCGGCGCCGGCACGGCGAGTTCATCGAACTGACGGACGCGCGTGGCGGACCGCCGTTGCGGCGGATGCTGATGTCGCCGGCCATCGGCGCCCTCGTTGCACGCCACGAAGGCTATCGCCAGGCGCTCGCGGGAGTCATCGCCGACTACGCGGTCGAGCAAATCTGGGTGTCGTCGCTGATCGGCCACTCGCTCGATGCGCTCGGCACGGGCCTGCCGCTGCGCTGGGTTGCGCACGATTACTTCCCGTTCTGGCCGGCCTTGCACCGCGATTTCGGCGCCCCCGACGCACGCTTCGACGCCGCCGAAATGGCTGCCGACCTGCGCGATGAAGGCCCGTTCGCGGAGCGCGATCCGGCCTGGTGGGAAGCGCTGCGCCAGCAGGCCATCGAGGCCCTGCTCGCCGCGCGCGCCGAGATCGTTGCCCCTGGTCGTGGCGTGCTCGCCAACCTCGCACGCGTGGCACCGGCACTGGCCGCGCTGCCGCGCCGCTGCATCGCGCATGGCAGCGCGGGCTGGTCGGGCGAAGAACCGGCCCTGCGCGAGGCTCCCTTCGATGCGGGCGGCAAGCTGCGTGTCGTGGTGCTCGGACGCATCAACGGCGCCAAGGGACTCGATCTGCTGCGCCAGTTGCTGCCGGGACTCTCGCTGCACTGCGATCTTTACCTGGTGGGCGCTGGCAAGGCTGCCGAGGCGCTGTTCGGTACCAGCGGCGTGCATGTGCTGCTTGACTACGCGCATGCCGAACTGCCCGCGATCCTGGGGCGCATCCGACCGCACGTGGCGCTGCTGCCCGGCACCGTCGCCGAAACCTTCTCCTACACCCTGAGCGAACTGTGGCGCCTGGCAATCCCGCCAGTGGCCACACGCCTCGGCGCTTTCGCCGAGCGTATCGAGGATGGCGTCGACGGCATGCTGGTGGACCCGGATGCGGCCAGCGTCGCCACTGCGATCGCGCAGTTGGCGCTTGATCGCGCGCCGCTGCAGCGCATCCGCGAGAACCTGCAGCAACGCAGCCCGCGCTCGCTGGCGCAGATGCTCGCCGACTACCAGGCGCTGCTGCCCGCAGGCGAGCGCGCGCCGCTGCGCTATCCGCTGCGGCGCACCGACTGCGCCTCGCTCGCGCTCGCCGTGCATGCCGATGCACTGTGCGACCATCAACTGCGCCTGGCCGATGCGCTCGCGGGCCTCGCCGAACAGCAGGCGGAGCTCGCGCGGCGCGCCGAGTGGGGCTTCGATCTCAACCGCCAGCTCGCCGAGCGCACCCGTTGGGCGCAGGACCTCGACCAGGAACTCGGCCGCACGCGGCATTGGCTGAACCAGCGCGAGAGCGTGTTCGAACAATCGCTGGCCGCGGCCGAGGCACAGCGCGCGCAACTGGACCTCAGTCTGACCCGGCTTCAGGGGGAGCTCAGCAGGATCATGGAAGAAGCAGAGCAGCAGCGAGTTGCGCTGGAAGCGCAGATGAACGACATGGCGCGCGTGCTGGACGATCGCGACCAGCAGTTCGAATCGCTGCGAACAAGGATGGCGCACCTGGAACAGGCACGCGCGGAACTCGATCTGCAGACGCAGCAACTGACTGCGGCGCGCGACCACCTGCAACGCGAGTGCGACGCCCTCGCGGCGCAGCGTGCCGAGATCATCGCCAGCACCAGCTGGCGCATCACCAAACCGCTGCGCGCCATCGGCCGCGTGCTCAAGCGCATCCGCGCCTCGTTGCGCTTCCGCGCATTACGCCTGGCCAGCCTGGCCGGACGCGTGCGCGGCAGCCTGGCCCGGCGCGGGCTGCGTGGCACCTTTGCACGCGCGCGCCAGGAATTGCGCGACCAGTCGCAGCAAGCGCCGGTCACGGTGCAGGTCGAAACCCCGCAACCGGCCGAGACCTATGCGCCGCTGGCGATCGCCACCAGCGATACGCCACGCGTGTCGGTGATCGTGCCTGTCTACAACCAGTTGCACCACACCTGGAACTGCCTCAAGGCGCTCGCCGACACCGCCGGCAGCGTGCCCTTCGAAGTGATCGTGGTCGACGATGGGAGCTCCGACGCAACCGCCGTCGAAGTGCCCAAGGTCGGCGGCGTACGCTTCCACAAGAACCCGCAGAACCTCGGCTTCATCGGCGCCTGCAATGCCGGCGCGGCGCTGGCGCGCGGCCAGTACCTGTTCTTCCTCAACAACGACACCGCGGTGCAGCCGGGCTGGCTGGAACCACTGATCGCCAGCTACGATGAGTTCGAGCGCGTCGGCCTGGTCGGGTCCAAGCTGATCTACCCCGACGGCCGGCTGCAGGAGGCCGGCGGCATCGTGTTCAACGACGGCTCGGGTTGGAATTATGGCCGCTTCGACCACCCGGACGATCCGCGCTACGACTACCCGCGTGAAGCCGACTACTGCTCGGGCGCCGCGATCCTGATCGAGAAGGCGCTGTTCGCCAGCTTCGGCGGCTTCGACAGCCTGTACAAGCCGGCCTACTACGAAGACACCGACCTCGCCTTCAAGGTGCGCGCGGCCGGCCTGCGCGTGGTCTACCAGCCGGCGTCGAAGGTAGTCCACTTCGAGGGCGTCACCGGCGGCACCGATACCAGCAGCGGCACCAAGCGCTACCAGGTGATCAACCAGCAGAAGTTCCTCGAACGCTGGAAGGATGCCCTGGCGCGGCAGCCGGCACCCACCGACCACGCGGGCATCTGGCGCGCCGCGACCCATCGCGCGAAGGGCCGGATCCTGCTGATCGACGCCACCACGCCCACACCCGACCAGGATTCGGGCTCGGTTCGCTACATCAACCTGGTGCGGGTGCTGAACGCGCTCGGCTGGCAATGCACCTTCTTCGCCGACAACCGCGCCTACGTCCCGCGCTACACCGACGAGCTGCGCGCGCTCGGCGTCGAAGTGCTGCACGGCCCTTGGCTGAATGATCCGGTGGCCTTCTTCCGCGAACGCGGGCGCCAGTTCGACGCGATCATGCTCAGCCGCCATTACGTCGCCCGGCACTATGTCGATCTGGCGCGCGAACACGCGCCGCAGGCACGCGTGCTGTTCGACACCGTCGATTTGCATTACCTGCGCGAGCAGCGCGCGGCGAAGGTCGAGCAGAGCGAGGCGCTGGCGAGGCAGGCGGAAGCCACCCGCGAGGCCGAACTTGACCTGATCCGTCGCTGCGACGTCACCATCGTGGTCAGCCCGGTGGAGCTGGACCTGCTCTCGCGCGAAGCGCCCGGCCGGCGCGTCGAGGTGCTGTCCAACATCCACGAAGTGCACGGCCGTCGCGCCGGTTTCGAGGTGCGCAAGGACCTGTGGTTCGTCGGCGGTTTCCAGCATCAACCCAATGTCGACGCCGTGCAGTGGTTCGTCGCCGAGATCTGGCCACGCGTGCGTATCGCGCTGCCCGAGGTCCAGTTCCACATCGTCGGCAGCAAGTGCCCGCCCGAAGTGGCCGCACTGGCCGGCAACGGCGTCGTCGTGCACGGTTTCGTCGAGCACATCGAGCCCTTCCTCGACGGCATCCGCGTCGCCGTCGCCCCGCTGCGCTACGGCGCCGGCGTCAAGGGCAAGGTCAACCAGTCGATGGCCTACGGCCAGCCGGTGGTGGCCACGCCGATCGCCGTCGAGGGCATGGAGATCGCTGCGGGGAGCGAGGCCCTGGTCGCTGCCGAACCCGCGGGCTTCGCCGACGAGATCGTGCGCCTGTACCGGGACCCGGAGCTGTGGCTGCGGCTGTCCGATGCGGGGCTGGCGAACATCGAGTCGCACTTCTCGTTCGACGCGGCAAGCCGGGCGCTGCAGCGCATCCTGCGGGGGTTGACGCGCGCAACCGGCGCGGCCTTCCGCGCTAGTGTCCCCTGCCATTGGTTCGATGAATTATTTCCGCGCCTTTTGCCCCGAATGCGTCGTTGTTCGTCGTCGCCATAGCCCTGCCATGACCTCCGGTTCCCGCCCGCAACCAGTTGCTGGCGTTCAAGCCGGCGCGCGGCATGCCGCGCAAGCCGCCGGCTTTCACCCTCCTCTCGCCTGGCCTCGGGCCAAAATGCATCGGAAATTCCTTCAACCAACGAAGGGCAGCGGACACTAGGAGCCGACGCAACTGAAGGCGGCCGCTGCCGCCAAGGCTACTTGACGATGCGCAACGAGGGGCGCTGGCGCTCTGGGGTCGGGGCCGGCGGCGGGGCGACATCCTGGCCGACGTCGTCGCTGGCCACTGCCTCAGTCTCGGCCTCGGCCGCGCCCTGTGCCTCGCTGGAATCCTCACCCTGGTCCTCGGCAGGAAACATCATCCCCTGCCCGTTTTCCTGCGCGTAAATCGCAAGCACCGCTGAGCTCGGTGCGACGATCGACTGGCTCACGCCGGAGAAACGCGCGTTGAACCGAATCTCGTCGAGGCCGAGTTCAAGGCGATCCACCGCATGCGGCGCGATATTGAGCAGAACGCGTCCATCCTTGATCGCCTGGCGCGGCACCCGCACGCCTGCCACTGCCGCATCCAGCAAGAGGTAGGGCGTGCAGCGGTTGTCGATGATCCAGTCGTAGATCGCACGCACCAAGTAGGGTCGTGTGGGGGTCATGTCCATTTTCGTTTCCTTCGGATTCGGCTGATCAGCGCTGGTGCCCGGCATGCCGTGGGTGACTGCGACGGCCCCGGCGGAGTCAGCCCGCGAACGCCCGCTCAGTGTCCGACAGCGTGCGCTGAAACAGCGGCGTGTTGAACAGGCGCTGCGCGTAGGCGTCGATGCCAGGACCCAGGTCGCGGAGCTTCAGTCCCGCCGCGGGGAGGCGCCACAGGATCGGCAACAGCATACAGTCCGCCATGCAGATATCCGGGCTCAGGAAGAACTTGGCGGCGCTGAACAGCGGGTCCGATTCAGACAGATCGGCGCGCAGGGCCTCCCGCGCCTGCGCCGCGGCGGCCTGGTCGCCCTGGCGAATCATGTCGAGCTGGGCAAGCCACTCCTGCTCGATGCGGTAAACCGTCAGCCGGCCGCGGGCACGGCCCAGCGGATCGCTGGGCAGCAGCGGTGGATGCGGGAACCGTTCGTCCAGGTATTCGGCAATGATCCTGGGCTCGTAAAGCACCACGTCGCGCTCGACCAGCACCGGCAGCACCAGCCGGGGCATCACCGACTCCAGCTCCGACGGCGGATGCGCGGGATCGACGTAGACCAGGTCGTGCGGCAGCCCCTTGAGCGCGAGCACGAAGCGGATCGCATGCGAGCGCGGGCAATCCACGTGGGAATAGAGCGTCAACGCACTGCGCGATCGCGGGCCCGGCGGCGACATGAGGCGGCGTCCTCCTTGGATCGAGGTCTGCGGCGTGCGCGGCGTCGATCCGGCCGTGGCGCGCGCCGCGAGCTTAGCGGACGGCTGTCGATGAATCCAGCCGCGCCCGGGCGGGTAGCTCGGCGCGGGGATCCGGGAGAACGCGCGGGCCGGCCCGCGCGGACTGCGTACCGGCATTGACTGTCGATCAACGCCGCGCGCGGGCATCATGCGGTCCCGGCACTCTTCGCACCCGAGTCAGATGCTCGATTCCAACGCCAACCAGGACTATGCCCGCTACATGCTGCGCTGGATCGAGGCCCTCGAATGGCCCGAGTTCCCGCTCGCAGAAGCGGAGTTGCCGGCACTTCGCGGCTATTGGGTCAACGGTGACCTCGCCGACCTCGATGCCATCGAGGCGCGCCTGTGGGCCTGGGTCGATGCCCATGGCGGCCCGGCGCAACCGGTGGAAGGCAACTCGCGCCTGATTCTCGCGCGCATGCTGATCTGCGTGGCGCAGCCGGACAATCGCGAGTTGCGGGAACGCGGGTATTTCGAGGAACTGCTGGCGCGCGCCGGCGTGCCCGCCGACAGGATCAACGCAAGCCACCCGGGTCGTCGAACGCCGTGGCACGCCGATGCTGCCACGGCCGATGTGCCGGAGCCGGCCCAGGGTCTCGCGCTGGCTGCGCGCTACCAGTCGGTCAAGCGCCAGGTGCTGATGGGCTTCTGCGCCGTGAGTTTCATCTCGGGTGCCACTGTCGGACAGAAGCAGCTGGAGCCCGTGTGGATCTGCCTGATGGCCTTCCTGATCTACCTCTGGTACCGCGTCGACTCGGACCAGCGCAGTTTCCCGCGCACCACCCCGTTGACTGCAACCGTCATCCTGATCGCTGCAGTGGGCATCCCGTGGTACCTGCTGAGCTCCCGACCTGGCCCCCGAGGGCCGGAACGCGGTGCTCCAGGCTGTCGGGATGTTCCTGCTGTCGCTGTTCCTGTCGGCTGCCGGCGCGGCATGGCTGGCGCCGGCGTGAGTGCACCGGGCAACCGGGACGTCGACAGTGCGCCGACGCCCAACGGGTTGAAACCCTGGTTGGGATTGCCCGTGGCCGGGCCCAGCGGCATCACAGCGGGCACTCGGGCCAAGTCCGCGCCGGCAAGACCTGCACTCACAAACCCTGGAGAACGCACACAAAAAAGGCCCCGTTGCCGGGGCCTTTCCTGGTGCGGCAGGGGCCGCCTCAGTGCACGTCTTTCCAGTATTCGTGCTTCAGCAGCCAAGCCACGCAAGTGAACAGCAGCAGGTACAGCAGTACCCAGATGCCGTACTTCTCGCGGTCCAGCGCCGCTGGCTCGCCGACGTACTGCAGGAAGGCGGTAATGTCGCGCGCGTCCTGCTTGAACTCCGCCTCGCTGCGGCTGCCCGGCTTGACCAGGTCGAACTTCGGGCCGGCCGCGTGTCCGCCGTGCGCCTCCTCGCCTTCCTCCGCTGGACGCAGGGTCTGGATGCCCTGGCGATCCCACAGCACGTTCGGCATCGAGGCGTTCGGGAACACCGTGTTGTTCCAGCCGATCGGACGGGTCGGATCCGGGTAGAAGGACAGCAGGTAGGTGTAGACGTAGTTCACGCCGTCATGCCGCGCGCGGGTGA
This sequence comes from Rhodanobacteraceae bacterium, assembly GCA_016713135.1. Taxonomy (NCBI): domain Bacteria; kingdom Pseudomonadati; phylum Pseudomonadota; class Gammaproteobacteria; order Lysobacterales; family Rhodanobacteraceae; species Rhodanobacteraceae bacterium. Next base: position 123,430 of record JADJPR010000002.1, read on the forward strand.
TCAGCGACAGGTCGGGCGGTGCCTTGCCGAACCAGTCCTCACCACCGATGCCCGCATCGCCGACGCCGGCCGGCATGGCAGAGTGGATGGTCTCGCCGAACTTGGCGCCGGTGAAGTTCAGGTACTTCATCACCTGCTCTTCGGTCAGGCCAAGGTCCGTGGCCATGCGCGAATAGCGCATGTACTGCAGCGAGTGGCAGCCGGCGCAGTAGTTGAAGTACAACTGGGCACCGCGCTGCAGCGAGGCGCGATCGGAGATGTTGGCGCCCGATTGCTGCAGCACCGGGCCGTCGCCGGCGGCCATGGCCGAACCGGCGACGAGGGCGAAAAGCCAGGGAAGCAGGCGCTTAATCATGCATGGTCACCCGATCAGGCACCGGCTTCACCGAATCCATCTTGGTGTAGACCGGCATGAGAAGAAAGTACAGGAAGTAGATGGCGGTGCAGATCTGCGCGATCAGCTTCTGGATCTCGCTGCCCGCTTGCAATCCGAGGTAACCCAAGGTCACGAAGGCCACCGTGAACAGCGCCAGGGCGATCTTGGTCAGCGGACCACGGTAGCGGATCGAGCGCACCGGAGAGCGGTCCAGCCACGGGATCAGGAACAGGATCATCACCGCGGCGCCCATCACCACCACACCGGCCAGCTTGTCCGGGATCGCGCGCAACATCGCGTAGTAAGGCGTGAAGTACCAGACCGGCTTGATGTGCGCCGGCGTCACCATCGGGTCCGCCGGGTTGAAGTTGTCGTACTCCAGGAACAGGTCGCCAAAGGTGGGGGCGAAGAAGATCACGAAGGCGAACAGCATCAGGAACACGCCGACGCCGAACAGGTCCTTGACCGTGTAGTAGGGATGGAAGGCGATGCCGTCGAGCGGCTTGCCCTGCGCATCCTTCTTCTTCTTGATGTCGACGCCGTCCGGGTTGTTCGACCCGACTTCATGCAGCGCGCCCAGGTGCAGTACCACCAGGCCGAGCAGCGAGATCGGCAGCGCGACCACATGCAGCGCGAAGAAGCGGTTGATGGTGGCGTCCGACGGCAGGTAGTCGCCCTGGATCCACTGCACCAGACCTTCACCGACATACGGGATGGCGCCGAACAGCGACACGATCACCTGCGCGCCCCAGAAGGACATCTGGCCCCACGGCAGCACATAGCCGAGGAAGGCCTCCGCCATCAGCGCCAGGAAGATCAGCATGCCGAGCACCCAGACCAGCTCGCGCGGCTTCTGGTAGGAGCCGTACAACAGGCCGCGGAACATGTGCAGGTAGACGCAGATGAAGAAGAAGCTGGCACCGGTCGAGTGCATGTAGCGGATCAGCCAGCCCCACTCCACGTCGCGCATGATGTACTCGACCGAGGCGAAGGCCTCCGCCGCGCTCGGCTTGTAGTGCATCGTCAGCCAGATGCCGGTGACGATCTGGTTGACCAGCACCAGCATCGCAAGCGAACCGAAGTAGTACCAGACGTTGAAGTTCTTCGGCGCGTAGTACTGCGCCAGGTGCTTGTTCCAGAAGTCCATTACCGGCATGCGCTGGTCGAACCAGCCGAGGATTCCGGTCGCGGTGGAAGTGCGTTCGCCAGCCATTACGCCGCTCCTTCGGATTCGCCAATGATCACCCGGCTGTCACCGTCGAAACGGTAGGGCGGAACCACCAGGTTGGTGGGTGCCGGCGAGCCTTCGTAGACGCGGCCTGCGAGATCGAATTTCGAGTTGTGGCAGGGGCAGTAATAGCCGCCCTTCCACTCGGCATCCCAGGGTTCCGGCTGGACTTCGGTGTGCAGCTTCGGCGAGCAGCCGAGGTGCGTGCACGAACCCACGAGCACGAGGACGTCGGGCTTCAGCGAGCGGTGGGCGTTCTTCGCGAACGCCGGCTGCTGCTCCTCCACCGCGGACTGCGGATCCTTCAGGCGTCCGTCCTCGCCCGGCAGCGCCGCGAGCATTTCCTCGCTGCGCCGGACGATGAAGATCGGGCGACCGCGCCAGGCGACCGTCAGTTGCTGACCCACCGCGAGCTTGCTGATGTCGGCGGACACCGGCGCGCCGGCCGCGACGGCCTTTGCACTCGGTTTCCATGCCGCAATGAACGGGACAGCGGCGTAGACGCCACCCACCCCACCCACCACGACGGTCGACGCGGTCAGAAAGCGGCGCCGGCCGTGATTCACGGACTCTGCTGCCATGCTTGACTCCATGCGGAACGAAAGAGCATTCGGCGACCGAACCCCAGGGCCCCGAAACCGTGCGAGTTTACAGGATGGGGTCCGGGGGGTTCAACGCAGACGAAGGCTTCACACCGCGCCGCCTTCCTGCCGACACCCGCGGCGCAGCAGTCGTCGCACATGCGAGCCCGGGCGGGGTCGCTACCGATCCATACTGCCGCGAATGGCGAAGATCGTACAGTGATCGGCGACGATCGCGTCTGGACAGGGGCCGCCGGCACACGCAGACTACGCGCCCTTCCCGGCCCGACCAACCGTCCGCATGGCGCGTATCCTGGTGCTCAACGGCCCCAATCTCAACCTGCTCGGCACGCGCGAGCCGGATGTGTATGGCCGCACCACGCTGGCGGAGATCGATGCGGCCCTGGTGGCGCTGGGTGCCGCCGCCGGGCATGAGGTCACAACGCTGCAGAGTAACGCAGAGCATGTGCTGATCGAACGCATCCATGCGGCGCGCGAGGATGGCACCCGCTTCATCCTGATCAATCCGGGCGCCTACACGCATACCAGCATCGCACTGCGCGATGCCCTGGCGGGCGTGGCGATCCCCTTCATCGAGGTGCACCTGTCGAACGTCCACGCGCGCGAGGCGTTCCGCCAGCACTCGTACCTTTCCGGCATCGCGGTCGGTGTGATCACCGGCCTCGGCGTCGACAGCTACCGGCTCGGTCTGGACGCGGCCATGCGCCGCGTCGGCTGAGCATCCCCTTCCTCTACACGAGCGGCGTACGCCGCGGGAGTACGGCCATGGCCATGGACATTCGCAAGATCAAGAAACTGATCGAGTTGCTGGAGGAATCGAACCTGGCCGAGCTCGAGATCCGCGAGGGCGAGGAGACCGTGCGCCTGTCGCGTTGGCCGAAGAACCTGCCGATGGCCGCCGCGCCCACGATGGCGCCGATGCAGGTGCAGATGGCTGCCCCGGCTGCAGCCGCCCCGGCTACCGCCGCGTCGGCCAGCGCGCCGGCCAAGCCCGCCGAAGCCCAGCACGAGGGCCAGGTGGTGCGCTCGCCGATGGTCGGCACCTACTATGCCGCCAGCGCCCCCGGCGCCGCGCCGTTCATCAAGGTCGGCCAGCAGATCAAGGTCGGCGACACCCTCGGCATCATCGAGGCGATGAAGATGTTCAACCCGATCGAAAGCGAAGTCGCCGGCACCATCGTCAAGATCCTGGTCGAGAACGGCCAGCCGGTGGAGTTCGACGAGCCGCTGGTCGTCGTGCAGTGACGGAGCCTTCGGGCAAGGAGCATTGGTCCGCAAAGGACGCGAAGGACGCAAAGAAGAGCGAAGTCCGGATGGTCGCGGACTTTGCTCGGATGGATCGACGATCCAGAAGCTCCTGCCGCCCGATGCTTGACCCGGTTTCTTTCCTGCCGTTCTTTGCGTCCTTTGCGTCCTTTGCGGACAAGAAGAAGCTATGCGCCGGCGAACTGACCAGGCGCAGATCTGGAGTCCATTCACATGCTTGAAAAAATCGTCATCGCCAATCGCGGCGAAATCGCGCTCCGGGTGCTCCGGGCCTGCCAGGCGCTGGGGATCAAGACGGTGGCGGTGCATTCCACCGTGGACCGCAACCTCAAGCACGTGGCGATGGCCGACGAGTCGGTGTGCATCGGCCCGGCGCCGCCGAAGGACAGCTACCTCAACATCCCGGCGCTGATCGCGGCGGCCGAAGTGACCGATGCGCAGGGCATCCATCCCGGCTACGGCTTCCTGTCGGAGAACGCCGATTTCGCCGAGCGGGTGGAGGAATCCGGCTTCGTCTTCATCGGGCCGCGCCCGGAGACCATCCGCCTGATGGGCGACAAGGTCAGCGCGATCACCGCGATGAAGCAGGCTGGCGTGCCCTGCGTGCCGGGCTCCGGCAAGCCGTTGGGCGATGATCCGGCGGAGAACGCGCGCATCGCCAAAGACATCGGCTACCCGGTGATCATCAAGGCGGCGGGCGGCGGCGGCGGGCGCGGCATGCGCGTGGTCCATACCGAGATGGCGCTGCTGAACGCCGTGGCGATGACCAAGGCGGAAGCCAAGAGCGCCTTCGGCAACGACCAGGTGTACCTGGAGAAATTCCTCGAGAACCCGCGCCACATCGAGATCCAGGTGCTGGCGGACGGCCAGGGCAATGCGATCCACCTCGGCGAGCGCGACTGCTCGATGCAGCGGCGCCACCAGAAGGTGATCGAGGAAGCCCCGGCCCCCGGCATCAGCGAGAAGCAGCGCGCCGAGATCGGCGAGGTCTGCGTCGAGGCCTGCAAGCGCATCGGCTACCGCGGCGCCGGCACCTTCGAGTTCCTCTACGAGCGCGGCAAGTTCTATTTCATCGAGATGAACACGCGCATCCAGGTGGAGCACCCGGTCACCGAGATGGTCACCGGCGTTGACCTGGTGACCGAGCAGATCCGCGTCGCCTCCGGCGAGAAGCTGCGCTACAAGCAGTCCGATATCGTCATGCGCGGTCACGCCATCGAGTGCCGCATCAACGCCGAGGACCCGCTCAACTTCACCCCTTCGCCGGGCACTGTGACCCGCTACCATCCGCCTGGCGGCCCCGGCATCCGCATGGAGACCCATCTGTACGACGGCTACAAGATCCCGCCGAACTACGATGCGATGATCGCCAAGCTGATCGCCCACGGTCCCGACCGCGCCACGGCCATCGCCCGCATGCGCGTGGCGCTCTCGGAATTGGTCATCCAGGGCATCAAGACCAACATCCCGCTGCAGCAGTCGAACATGCTCGACCAGATGTTCCAGGTGGGTGGGTTCAACATCCACTATCTGGAGCGGCGGCTGGCGGAGGCGAGGAAGTGATGGAATCGGTGACAAATGAAAAGTGAAAAGTGAAGGCCGGATCGGCGAGCCGATCCGGCAACACCTGAACCTCACACCTTCCCCGCGCCTGATTCATCACCTTTCACTTTTCACCTTTCACTTTTGACTGCTCTCCCATGCCCTGGCTAGAACTCCACCTGCGCCTCGAATCCTCCGACCATGCGGCCGTCGAGCAGGCGCTCGATGAGGTCGGCGCGCTGGCGCAGACGCTGACGGATGCCGAGGACAATCCGGTGCTGGAACCGGCGCCGGGCGAGACGCCGCTATGGCCGCAGCTCAAGCTGCAGGCGCTGTTCGCGGCTGAGCGCGACCCTCTGGAACTGCTGGTGGAGCTGGAGGGCAAGCTGCCGGAGGACGTGCTGCGCAGTGCGCGCTTCGCCAAGCTCGACGACCGTGACTGGACCCGCGCATGGATGGACCACTACCAGCCGATGCGCTTTGGCCAGCGGCTGTGGATCTACCCGACAACAGTGGAGCCGCCCACCGGCGGCGACACAGTGGTGGTGCGCCTGGACCCGGGCCTGGCCTTCGGCACCGGCACCCACCCGACCACCGCGCTGTGCCTGGAATGGCTGGATGGCCTGTCGTGGAACGGCGAGAGCCTGTTCGATTACGGCTGCGGCTCGGGCATCCTCGCGGTGGCGGCGCTACGGCTCGGCGCGGGGCACGCGTTTGGCCTGGACAACGATCCGCAGGCGCTGATCGCCTCGCAGGAGAATGCGCAGCGCAACGGCGTCGGCGAGCGGCTGTCGCTGCTGTCGGTGCGCGACGCGCTGCCGCCGCCATGCGATCGCCTGGCCGCCAACATCCTGCTGAGTCCGCTGATCGAACTGGCCGATCGCATCGCGGGCACAGTCAAGTCAGGTGGCGAGGCGGTGTTCTCCGGCATGCTGAAGGGCCAGGAAAGCGAGTTCATCGCGCGCTACCAGAGCTTGTTCCGCGACTTCGTCGTGACCCAGCGCGAGGACTGGATCCGGATCACCGCGATCCGCCGCTGATCGCCTGCGTCAGGACTCGTCGTCCAGCCGTCCGCGCCCCTGCTGGAAGCGCGCCAGCTCCACCCAGGTCGGGTCGGCCGCGGCGAGCAGCTTGTCGAGGATGGCCGATTCGATCTGCTCGACGTCGAAGCGCGCCCAGTCGACATATTCGAGCTTGAGGTCATGCCAGTGGTGCGCGGCCTCGCGCAGATCCCAGCGCAGGGTGTCGGCGACCTTCTGCGCCTCGTCGGCCGTCAATTCTTCGGCCGCGACCAGGTACTCGCGGACCTTGCCCATCACGTGCAGCAGCGATTCGGCCGCGTGCGTCTCTGCATTCGGCAATTCCTCGCGCAGCCAGCGGCGGGCGCTATCGTAGGCACGTTGCAGGCGGGAGTCGGACATGGGCAATCGAGCCAAGGCGGAGCGATGAACCGATGTTAGCGCTGTGCCCGCCGTCCGGCCATGCGGTGCTGGTGCTGGCGTTGATGGGCCTTCCTGGCGCCGGCAAGTCGACACTCGCCGCCGGTTTGGCCGCGGCGACCCGATGGTCGCTCCTCGACCGCGACCAGATCCGCTTCGAGCGCCACCCCGGAGACGCCGGTGACGCCGCGCGCGAGGAAGCCGATCATTTGCTGCTGCGCCGCGCTGGCACCGGCGTACGCGCGGCACTGAACCTGATCGTCGACGGCAAGACCTGGGCGCGGCGTCCGGACCGGGTCGCGCTGGAGGAGGTGGTCGAGGACGCCGGCGGCGAGGTTCAGTGGTGCTGGCTCGACCTGCCGGTGGAGGTAGCCTGCGAGCGTGTGCGTGCCGACCCCAGCCATCCAGCCCCGGATCGCGATGAAGCCCTGGTGCGCAGCGACGCTCTGCGCTTCGATCCGCCGCCACCCGATTGCTGGCACCTGGATGGGCGCCTGGCCCCCGAGTTCCTGCTGCGCGAGGTGCTGCTGCGGCTGGCCTCGCGGCTCAACGCGATCCTGATCGACGACCGCTGACGCTCGCAGACGGCTAGTGTCCTGTTCCGCAAGTAGCGCGAAGAAGCCCGGATTTCGCGCCGATACAGGCGTGCTCGTAGTCGGCTTGTGGTTCTATGGCGCAACGGCAACGCAGTTGCGGGCGCAAAGACGCGCGGCACCCTGCGATGCTTGCGGGACCCTCCTCTCGCCTGGCGTGGCCTAAATGCCTAGAATTTCTTCGCGCCTTGGCGCCGATACGGCGTTGCTCGTCGTCGCCATAGCCTATGACCAGCGTCCCGCCCGCCAGTTGCGCCGATGCGGCGCGCGGCATGCCGCGCAAGCCGCCGGCTTTCACCCTCCTCTCGCCTTGCCTCGCCGCAAGATTCATCGGAAATTTCTTCAACTTAATTACGGAACACCACACTAGTTGTTGGCCGACTTCAGTCGCACGTAAAGCTGCTTCTGCACCACCGCGACGATGCTGTCGTCCGGCGCGCGCACATTGACCGTGAACCAGCGCAGCACCTTCTCGCCGCTGGCGGCGGCCTTGCGGATCTCGTCCAGGTCTTCCTCGCGGACGCGGAATTCGGCCTGCACGTCGCCACGCCCTGGGCGCACGAACTCGATCTTCGCCGCACGATCCCAGACGATGTACTCGGGTCCCAGGCTCTCCATCACCAGGATCATCCAGAAGGGATCGGTCATCGCGAACAGCAGGCCACCGAACTGGGTGCCCACGTAGTTGCGGTTGTACCAGCGCAGCTTGAGCAGAACCTTGGCGTAGCGCCAGTCCGCGCCGATCTCGAGCACGCGCACGCCCGCGAACAGGAAGGGTGGCCACCAGTTGGCCCACAGTTTCAACCGGCTCGGAGTCATTCGACGCGACATGCAGAACGATGCCAATGGAGGTATCGCGAGTAGAGCCGCGCGCAAGCGTCACCGCAAACCAGCTTGCAGGAAACTTGTGCGAACTATTGTCGCGACAGGTTCAGCGCAGCGAGGCGTTCGGGCGTGCCGACATCCGACCAGCGCCCGCGATGGTGTTCGCCACCGACCATGCCGAAGTCGATCGCCTCGCGCAGGATCGGCGCCAGCCCGTAGCGACCCAGCGGATAATGCGCAACCAGCTCCGGACGGTACACGCCGATGCCCGCGAAGGTCAGCCGCGGCGCGCCGCACAGGTGCACGCGCCCCTCGCGCAACACGAAGTCCCCGCGAGGGTGCTGCGGCGGATTGTCGACCAGCACCAGGTGCGCCAGGCCCACGGGCGCGACGGGCAGGCTGGCGTAGTCGAAATCGGTGTGGATGTCCGCATTCACCGCGATGAAGGGCGCCTCACCCAGCAGCGGCAGCGCCCGACGCATGCCGCCACCGGTCTCGTAGGGTTCCGGCGGCTCATGCGACCAGCGGATGCGCACGCCGTAGTCCTCGCCATCACCCAGGGTGGCCGGCAACTGCTCGCCGAGCCAGCCGGTGTTGACCACCACATCGACCACGCCAGCGCGCGCAAGGGCACGCAGGTGCCAGCCGATCAGCGGCACGCCGGCCACCTCCAGCAATGCCTTCGGCCGGGTGTCGGTCAGCGGGCGCATGCGCTCGCCCTTGCCGGCGGCAAAAATCAGGGCGCGCATCAGTTGGCCCGACCCCGCGCGGCGACGATGCGCTCATAGGCCGCACGCAGCTCGCGCGTGCGCGCGTCGGCGGCCTTCAGCGCGGCCTCGTCGGCCCCCTGCCCTTGCAGCTTGTCGGGATGGTGCTGGGCCAGCAGGCGACGCCAGGCGCGGGTGAGGTCGTCGTCGCTGACGGATGGCGCCAAGCCGAGCGTGCGGTAGCAGTCGTCCAGCGGCAGCGGTGGCGGGCCCTTGGCGCGCTCGGCGATCTGAGCGGCAACCGCCTCGCGGCTCATGCCAAAGGCGCTGCCCAGGCGCTCGATGACGCCACGCTCGGCCGGGGTCATGCGCCCGTCGTTGCGCGCGTAATCGGCCAGCGCGCGCAACATGTCGGCAAGCTCCTGCGGCTGCGGTGCGGCCACACGGCGGAATTGGCTGACCTCGCCGACGATGTCCAGGCGCCCAGCGCGGCCACGCTGGAAGGCCCGGATGGCCCCGGCGCGACCGGGCTCGTCGAGCTGCAGGCGCTGCATCAGCTGCTCGGCGGCCGCGATATCGCCCTCGCTGACCCGCCCATCGGCCTTGGCCAGGTGCCCGAGCCAGAGGAACAGGAAGTCGACGCGCGCGCCGCGCGGGTCAGCCATGCGCACGCCGTCGGCGACGCGCCAACGCAGCCAGCCGGCGTCCAGCGCGTGGCCGAGCGCGAGCCCGGCGATGGCGCCGTAGGGCCCGCCGGCCGCCAGCCCGAGGCCACCACCGATCAGCTTGCCGAGCGTCTTCATGGAATCCGATTGCGCTGCATACGGCCGATTCTAAGGGCGCCGGCTGTCGCACAGCTGATGCCTGCGTCGCAGCGCATGCCGCGACCTGACGCCAACCGCTAGCATGCCGCCTCCCGCGTTTCGCCGAGGCACGACCCATGACCGCCCCGATCATCGCCCCATCGATCCTCTCCGCCGACTTCGCGCGACTCGGCGAAGACACGGCGAAAGTCCTTGCCGCCGGTGCCGACTGGGTCCACTTCGACGTGATGGACAACCATTACGTGCCGAACCTGACGGTCGGCCCGCTGGTCTGCGAGGCGCTGCGCAAGTACGGCATCACGGCGCCGATCGACGTGCACCTGATGGTCAAGCCGGTGGACCGCATCGTCCCGGATTTCGCCAAGGCCGGCGCCAGCCTGGTCAGCTTCCATCCCGAGGCCAGCGAGCACATCGACCGCACCCTCGGCCTGATCCGCGAGCACGGCATGCAGGCCGGGCTGGTGTTCAATCCGGCGACCCCGCTGAACCACCTGGACCACGTGATGGACAAGCTCGACCTGATCCTGATCATGTCGGTCAACCCCGGCTTCGGCGGCCAGTCCTTCATCCCCGGCGCCCTCGACAAACTGCGCGCCGCGCGCCAGCGCATCGCCGCCAGCGGCCGCGAGATCCGGCTGGAAGTCGACGGCGGCGTCAAGGCCGACAACATCCGCGCGATCGCCGCGGCCGGCGCCGATACCTTCGTCGCCGGCTCCGCGATCTTCAACTCGCCCGACTACGCCGCCACCATCGCCCGCATGCGCGCCGAGATCGCCGCTGCTGCTCCGTAGGGGTGAAAAGAACCGGACGCAGAGGACACAGAGGAAAAGCAGAGAGAACACGGAGAGAGCGAGGGTTGGGGTTGACCGAGGCACGGGCCCGGAGATGGCGAATGCTTCCGTGCCCAGCGTCGCACTGAACACCCGTCTGACACATCGGGGACGTGCCTCGTTGCACTCGATTCAGCGTTTCCTCTGCGTTCTCTCTGCTTCTTCTCTGTGCCCTCTGCGTCCTGCTTTTCGGTACCCGATCCTGCGCAGGTCAGCATCGGGCAAATCGGGGACAAGCGACGGCCGATGCTTGCCGGGAGCGGCGTGGCCGCCTACCGTTCGCGCCGACTCCACCTGCCACGAGCCCCATGGCCCGCCAGATTGCCATCGTCGAAGATGAACCCGCCATCCGCGCGAATTATGCCGATGCGCTGAAGCGTTACGGCTACGATGTGCAGACCTTCGCCTCGCGCCCGCAGGCGTCGAGTGCGTTCGCCCTGCGCATGCCGGACCTGGTGCTGATCGACATCGGTCTGGGTGACGAGCCCGAAGGTGGCTTCGAACTGTGCCGCGAACTGCGCCAGCGCTCGACCGCGCTGCCGATCATCTTCCTGACCGCGCGCGATGCCGACCTCGACATCATCTCCGGCCTGCGCCTGGGCGCGGACGACTACCTGACCAAGGACATCAGCCTGCAGCATCTGCTGGCGCGGATCGTCTCGCTGTTCCGCCGGGTCGAGGCGTTGAGCCAGCCGGCCGGCAAGGACCAGTTGCTGGAACACGGGCACCTCAAGCTCGAGGGCGACCGCATGCGCGCCACCTGGAAGGACATCGAGGTGCCGCTGACGGTGACCGAGTTCTGGATCGTGCACGCGATGGCGCGCTATCCGGGCCACGTGAAGAACCGCGACCAGCTGATGAGCGCAGCGCAGGTGGTGGTCGACGAGGCCACCATCACCAGCCACATCAAGCGCATCCGCAAGAAGTTCGTGGCGGTCGACCGTGAGTTCGATTCGGTCGACACGGTGCACGGTGTCGGCTACCGCTGGAAGGCGTAGGCCGGAGTGGCGCACGGCGCCTCTCCGGCGCTCTTCCCGCGGTCCCTGCGCTGAATCGCTGCCTGCGCCGGCGCGAGCCCGTACCGCGCCTCAGTTGCCCGCCGGCAGGAACCTGAACTCGAAGGCCACCGCCTCCTTGCCTGGGTCGGCCACCTCGAAGACCAGCGGTGCGGTCGCGCCAGCCGGAAACCCGCGCTCGATGCTGCTCGCCTCGGCGAGGTATTCGGCCGGCTGGAACCGACGCTGGGCGATGGCACGCTCGCCCAGGTCAGACAGGGTCACTTCGACCACCGGGAAGCGCTGGGTGAATCCGGCATCGTTCACCATGCTCGCGCTGATCATCAATGCGCGCGGCGCATCCGGGTGCGGGCGCACCTCGCGACTGACCAGGCGGATCGCATCCACCGCGCTGCGCATCGGCAGGCGACAGTTGAAGCGGTCGCACACCTGGTCCAGCCAGGGCCGCACGCGTTCATCCTCGAGCAGGCGCTCGCGCTCCGCATATCCGACCTGACCAGTCAGCACCAGCGCCAGCAGGATACTCCCGAGCCACCAGCCGCCATTGCTGGGCGTACGCGCCGCGGCCGCGCGCCGGCTGGCACCTTCGATGCGCGGCGCAGCGCGCAACTCAGGCGCGACCGGCTGGCGCGTGGCGGTACCTCGACCACGATCGGCGCGCTCGGCGGCGATCCATTCCCCCGGCAAGCGCGGCTCGCGCCGACCACCGCCGACCCCGGGCAGAGGCGGCGTCGGGTCCTCATGCGCGCCCGCGAACAGCGCCGGCTGGCGCGGCGCCGGACGCATCGCCGGGATATTCAGCACCACCGGCGTCGGGCTGGATTCCTCGTGCGGCAACTCCTGGAACGGCCCCTCAGGCAGGCGCTCGGTCAGGCGTTCGAGCCCGTCGAACACACTGCCGCAATGCCCGCAGCGGAACTGCCCCCGCGCACGCGCCAAGGCCTCCGCCTGCAGGCGGTAAACGGTCAAGCAGCGGTCGCATTGGGTGTACATGGGGACGGAGCATAGCGGCCAGATGTGGGTCCGCGGCTCCATTGCGCATCGCTTCCGCGTTGTGGTTTCGGGTTGTGAGTTCTGGGTTGTGGGCCGGTATGCCGATGGCCTGCGGGAGCGGACTCTGTCCGCGATCCTGTCCAGCGGCCGCAGGAAAGATCGCCGACGGAGTCGGCTCCCACAGGTGTCGCAGCGGGAGCTTCACTGCCCACAATCCACAACTCGGAACCTACAACCCGCGGTTCAGAGATCGCCGACGGAGTCGGCTCCCACAGGTATGGGAACGCGAGCCTCGCTGCCCACAACCCACAACCCACAACCCAGAACCCGCGCTTCCTAGCTCCTGGGAGAGAGCGCTTCCCGCTCGATTTGCTCCAGCGTCGCGTGGCGTACATCGGTCCCGCGCACGATGTAGACCAGGTGCTCGGCGATGTTCGCTGCGTGGTCGGCCACGCGGTCCACCGCGCGGGTGATCGACAGCATGTCGAGCAGCGCCGGCACATCGCCAGGCTGCGCCGACATGCGCTGCACCACCTCGTTGCTGGTGACCGAGGTGTCGCGCGCGAAGTCGCGGTTGTTGCGCAGCACGCCGACGGCCGCCTCCAGGTCGCTGCGCACGAAGGCATCCAGTGCGCCGCGCAGCATCTGCCGCGCGCGCTCGGCCAGGCGCTCGATGTCGCCAACCCAGCCGCCCTCGGTCACCCCGCCGTCGCGCACCTTGACCGTCAGGCGCGCGATCTTGCGCGCCTTGTCGCCGATGCGCTCCAGTTCCGACACGATCTTGCTGACGCCGAGCACCATGCGCAGATCGCTCGCCGCCGGCTGACGCTTGGCGATCAAGTGGGCGCAGGCATCGTCGATGCGCACTTCCAGCGCATTCACCGACGCATCTTTCGCAACCACGTCCTCGGCCAGCATGGTGCGCCCGGTGGCCAGGGCCTCGACTGCGCGGCGGAACTGCTCATCGACCAGCCCTGCCATCTCGACCACGCGCGAACGCAGCGCGGTCAGGTCGGCATCGAATTGCTTGGATTGGTGTTCGGTGGGGTTCATCGCATTACTCCGCTCGCCCGCGACACGAACGCCGGGCCGACATCAGGAAGAGCAATAGTCCGCAAAGGACGCAAGGGACGCAAAGAAAAGCGATTGGCACCGCGCGACGGCAGCCCGCCCTCCTCTGCTCTCCTTTGCGTCCTTTGCGTCCTTTGCGGACAAGAAAACAGCGTCATTTCAACCGAAGCGCCCCGTGATGTAATCCTCGGTCTGCTTCTTGCGCGGACGGAAGAACACATCGTCGGTCCAGCCGAACTCGATCAAATCGCCGAGGTACATGTACGCGGTGAAGTCTGACACGCGCGCGGCCTGCTGCATGTTGTGGGTGACGATCAGGATGGTGACCTTCTCGCGCAGCTCGTGGATCAGTTCCTCGATGCTGCCGGTGGCGATCGGGTCGAGCGCGCTGGTGGGCTCGTCGAACAGCAGCAGTTCCGGGTCGCAGGCGAGCGCGCGGGCGATGCACAAACGCTGCTGCTGGCCGCCGGACAGGGTCGTGCCCAGCTCATCCAGCCGGTCCTTGACCTCGTTCCACAGCGCGGCGCCCTTGAGCGCTTCCTCGACGCGGTCCATCAGCACGGTGCGGCGCTTCTCGCCGCGGATGCGCAGGCCATAGGCGACGTTCTCGAAGATCGACTTCGGGAAGGGATTGGGCTTCTGGAACACCATCGCCAGGCGCATGCGGACCTCGATCGGGTCGACCTCGCGCGCCAGCAGGTTGACGTCATCCGGGTGCAGCCGGATCTCGCCCTCGTAGCGGGTGCCCGGATACAGATCGTGCATGCGGTTGAAGCAGCGCAGGAAGGTGCTCTTGCCGCAGCCGGAGGGGCCGATCAGCGCGGTGACCTTCTTGTCGTAGATCGGCAGGTTGATGCCCTTCAGCGCCTGCTTCTGGCCATAGTAGAAATTGAGGTCGCGCGCCTCGGCTTTCTTCGCCAGGGTGGCCAGGTCGGGCTTTTTCGGCTCGTCGTTCATCGGGGAGTGGGTTGGCGGGGGGGGGGGGGGGGGGGGGGGGGGGGGGGGGGGGGGGGGGGGGGGGGGGGGGGGGGGGGGGGGGGGGGGGGGGGGGGGGGGGGGGGGGCCCGCGCTCCGCCATCGCCATCACCAGTTCAGATTGCGGCGCAGGCGATAGCGCAGCCAGATCGCGATCGCGTTCATCAGCAGGGTCATCACCACCAGCACCAGCGCTGCGGCCGAGGCATTCGCCTGGAAGGCCTCCTCGGGACGACTGGTCCAGCCGAAGATCTGGATCGGCATCGCGGTGAAGGGCGAGGCCAGCCAGTCGAAGCTCAGCCAGGGGAAGCTGGCGGTCACCGGCGGCGGCGGCAGGAAGGCGATGAAGCTGACCGCGCCGATGGTGACGATCGGCGCGGTCTCGCCGATCGCGCGTGACAGGCCGATGATCACGCCGGTCAGGATGCCCGGCAGCGAGTACGGCAGGACATGGTGCTGCACCATCTGCCAGCGCGTCGCGCCGAGCGCGTAGGCCGCCTCGCGGATGGCGCCCGGCACGGCGCGGATCGCCTCGCGGGTGGCGACGATCACCACCGGGAGGATCAGCAGCGCCAGCGTCAGGCCAGCCGTCAGTACGCTGGCACCCAGGCCAAAGGTGTGCACGAACAGCCCCAGCGCGAGCAGGCCGTACACGATCGACGGCACGCCGGCGAGATTGTTGATGTTGATCTCGATCAGCGCGGTCAGCTTGTTGCGCGGCGCGTACTCTTCGAGATAGATGCCGGCCGCGACCCCGAGCGGCACCGCGAACAGCGCGGTGACGACCATCACCGCAAAGCTGCCCACCCAGGCCGCCAGGATGCCGGCGCGCTCGGCGCGGCGCGAGGCGAACTGGGTGAAGAAATCGCCGTTGAGACGCTGCCAGCCGTCGCCGACCATGTCGATGAACAAGGCAACGAAGGTGCAGGCGGCGAACATCAGCGCGGCCACGCCGAGGGCAACGAACAGCACGTCGCGGCGTTTGGCGCTGGCAATGGTCTGGCGCAGTGCAGGAGCGACCGAGGACATGTCAGTACTCCTCACGGAAGCGGCGGCGCAGCCAGAAGCCGAGCAGGTTGAACACCAGCGTGAGCACGAACAAGGTCAGGCCGGCGGCGAAGATCGTCAGGTAGCCGGTGCTGCCATGCGGCAGATCGCCCTTGGCCACCTGCACGATGTAGGCGGTGATGGTGGCCGCCTGGTCGGTCGGGTTGAAGGTGAAGTTGGGCTGCATGCCCGCGGCCACGGCGACGATCATGGTCTCGCCCACCGCGCGCGAGATGCCGAGGATGTAGGCGGCGGCCAGGCCCGAGAACGCCGCCGGCACCACCACGTGCAGCGCCACCTGCAGGCGCGTCGCGCCCATTGCGTAAGCGCCCTCGCGCAGCGACATCGGCACCGCGCGCATCGCGTCCTCGCTGATCGACGAGATGTAGGGCACGATCATCACGCCCATCACCAGGCCCGCGGAAAGCAGGTTGAAGCCGGGCAGCCACGGGATGAAGTTCTTGAGCAACGGGGTGACGAAGAACAGCGCGAAGTAGCCGAACACGATGGTCGGGATGCCCGCCAGCAGTTCCAGCACCGGCTTGGCAACCTCGCGCACGCGGCTGCTGGCGAATTCCGACAGGTAGATCGCCAGCACGGTGCCGACCGGGATGGCCACCGAGAGCGCGATGGCCGAACTGGTCAGGGTGCCCGACAGCAGCACCCAGATGCCGAAGTGCGGATCCGAAAACAGCGGGGTCCACTGGCCGTCGGTGAAGAAATCGACGATCGACACCCGGCTGAAGAAGGCAATCGACTCCTTCAGCAGGATGAACACGATACCGATGGTGGTCGCCACCGCCACCAGCGCCGCGCCGAGCAGCACAGCCTCGATGAAACGCTCGCGCAGATGGCGCGAGCGGCGGTGGGCAAGGCGGCCTGCGGCAGCGGGTGGGGCCTGGGTGGCGGTCATGGGATCGTCGTGTGCGCAGAAGGACAGTCGTTTCCCCGCCCGCAGGCGAGCGGGGGAACGGCGAGTCTACGCGGGCCGGATTACAGTGCCGCTTCGCGCTGCAACAGGTCCTCGATGGTCACGGCGGTGGCTGGCTCGCCCTTGAACACGGTGCCCAACTTCCCCTCGGCCAGATGTTTCTTGACCGTCTCGTAGGCTTCCGGCGGCAGCGGCACATAGCGCACTTCGCGCGCCAGCTCGGCGATGTTGGCGAAGTAGAATTCGATGAAGGCCTTGACCTCGGCGCGCGCCAGCGACTTCTCGCTGACGTAGACGAACATCGGACGGGCCAGCGGCTGGTAGCTGCCGTCGATCACCGTCGCGTCGCTCGGCAGCACCCCCGGCGCGCCGGCCGTCGGGGCAATCGCGACCGCCTTCAGCTTGTCCTGGTTCTCGGCGTAGTAGGCATAGCCGAAATAGCCGAGCGCATTGACGTCCTGCGCGACCCCCTGCACCAGGGTGTTGTCGTCCTCGCTGGCGGTGTAGTCGCCGCGGCTGCTCTTGGCCTTGCCCACCACCGCCTCGGTGAAATAGTCGAAGGTGCCGGAATCGGAACCGGCGCCGTAGAGCTTGAATTCAGCGTCCGGCCAGCTCGGGTCGATCTGGTTCCAGCGGGTGACCGTACCCTGCGATTCCGGCGCCCAGATCTGCTTGAGCTGCTCAACCGTGGCCGTCGACAGGAAACTGTTCTGCGGGTTGACCACGACCGTCAGCGCGTCATACGCAATCGGCAGTTCGAAGTACTTGATGCCGGCGGCCGCGCAGGTCTCCATCTCGGACTTCTGGATCGGGCGCGAGGCGTTGGCGATGTCGAGTTCGCCGCGGCAGAACTTCTTGAAGCCGCCGCCGGTGCCGGAGACGCCGACGGTCACCTTGTAGGTGCCCTGGTTCTGGATCTGGAATTCCTCGGCGATCGCTTCGCTGATCGGATAGACCGTGCTGGAACCGTCGATCTGCACGACCTGGGCCGCAGCGACCGGCGCAGCAGGCGCAGTCGTGGGCGCTGCCGGCGTGCCCGTCGAGTCAGGCTGCGAACCGCAGGCCACCAGGCCGGCGATGATGAGAATGGACAGCAGGCTCAGACGCGGGGCGCTCATGGCGGGCACTCGTTCGATGGAAGTCGCGGAAGTCTGTGGCGGAAACATGACATTGATATGACACTCCCGACGCAAAGGACCGCACGGCAGCGGTTTCATGTCGCCGGAGTGTCGTCACTGTCATTCATGTGCAACATTAAATACACCTGTTTGTCACCATTCCGTCGCGAGAGTGAAACAATGCGCCCAAGCACCCGCCTGCTGCTGCCCCTCGCCCTGATGCTCGCCACCGCCAGGGGCGCATCGGCATCCGACTGGCAATGGGCCCTGGGCGGCAACATTCAATACGACTGGTTGCGTACCGACGAGAACGACCAGTCGACGCCATTGTCGAACGCACGCCGGACGCGCTTCTCGCTGGGAGCAAAGGCACCCGCAGGCGTCGATGCCAAAGTCGAGTTCGATGTGCACACGAACACCTGGACCGATGCCTGGCTGCGCTGGCGTGGCGAGGGACACGCGGTGCGCCTTGGCCAGTACAAGCAACCGATGTTTCTGGATGAACTGACCAGCGACCGCTACACCATGTTCATGGAGCAGGGCTTGCCCGGCAGCTTCGCGCTGGCGCGCCGCCTTGGCGTCGAGTACACCTATGCCACTGCGCACTGGCGTCTGAGCCTTAGCGGCTACGACGGCAATCTGCGCGGACTGCAGAAGGGCGCCGGAGCGGTCGGCCGGGTGGTGTGGACGCCCTGGGCGCAGCCCGGCAACCTGCTGCACCTGGCGCTGTCGGCCGGCAGCGAGAGCCCGGAGGGCGATCTGGCCCGCTTCTCCTCGCGCGTGGAGCAGAGCGGCATCGGCCGCACGCGCCTCGATACCGGCAGCCTGGCCGGGGTCGACCGCATCCGCCGCACCGGCCTGGAGGCGCTATGGATCCACGGCCCGTTCACGGTCCAGGGCGAATACCTGCGCGCCGATCTGTCGCGCCGCAGCGCGAGCGATGCCGCGCTCGGCGGCTGGTACGCACAACTGGGCTGGTTCCTGAGCGGCGACCACACTGCCTACAAGGATGGCGCGATCGACATCCCCGACCTCGGCGAAGACGGGCGCGCGGTGGAGATCGCCGCGCGCATCAGCGAACTCGACCTGGACGATGGCAGCGTGCGCGGCGGCGACACCCGCAACTACACCCTGGGCGCCAACTGGTACCTCGGCAAGCACGTGCGCCTGGCGGCCAACTATGTGCACGTCGACGGCGAGCGTCGCGGCGTGGACGTGCAGCCGGATGTGCTCGAGGCCAGGGTGATGCTGACGTTCTGAGCAGAGGGTTGTGGGTTGTGGGTTGTGGGCAGCAGGGCGGTCGAGTTCGGGCATGTCAGCGGTGCTTTTGCCGCCCACAACCCAGAACCCAGAACCCACAACCCTCCGTGGTGTGCAAACTCCACGCCGCCACCCCCTAGACTCGCCGGTCCCCGCAACTCCCCGGCCCCATGCGCGTCGTCGTCAAGATCGGCACTTCCACCGCCACCGAGCAGGGCCGGCTGTCGCCGCCGCGACTGCTCGATTACGCCAAGGCGCTGGCACGCCTGACGTCGGCGGGACATGAGATCGCCTGGGTGAGCTCGGGTGCCGTGGCGGCCGGGCGCGAGGCGCTCGGGATCGCGCCAGATGCACGTCATGTCGCGGCCAAGCAGATGCTCGCCTCGGTGGGTCAGCCGCGGCTGATGGCGCTGTATGGCGAGCTTTGCGGCTATTACGGACAGCGCGTGGCCCAGGTGCTGCTGACCCGCTGGGACCTGGAGCGGCGGCGGAGCTACCTGAACGCGCGGCGCACCTTCGAGGAGTTGTTCGCCCACCGCGTGCTGCCGGTGGTCAACGAGAACGACACCGTGGCCACCGATGAGATCCGCGTCGGCGACAACGACCAGCTCTCCGCGCTGGTGGCCAACCTGGTCGACGCGCGGCTGCTGGTGCTGCTGACCGACCAGGAAGGCCTGTTCGATGCCGATCCGCGGCACAACCCGGACGCGACCCTGGTGCGCCGGGTCGACACGCCCGAGATTCCCGAAGCACTGTGGCAGGCAGCCGGCGGCAAGGCCGGCATGCTCGGTACCGGCGGCATGCTGACCAAGCTGCGCGCAGCCGACATCGCCCGCCGCGGCGGCACCGAGGTGGTGATCGCCAGCGGCGCGGACCCGGCGGTGATCGCGCAACTGATCGATGGCGTCGAAGTCGGCACCCGGTTTACTGCGCTGACGCCGCCGCGCGAGGCGCGCAAGCGCTACATCCTGAGCGGGCTGCGCACCGGCACCGGGGTTGGCATCGATGGCGGCGCGGAACAAGCGCTGGTCCAGGGCAAGAGCCTGCTCGGCGTCGGCGTGAAGAGCGTCAGCGGCGAGTTCGACCGCGGCGACACCGTCACCGTGCATGCCGCCGACGGCCGCGCGCTGGCACGCGGCATCGCCAATTACGGCGCGGCCGAACTCAAGCGCATCGCCGGCAAGCGCTCGAGCGAAGTCGAGGCCATCCTCGGCTACGACTTCGGTCCCGAATTCATCCATCGCGACGACTTGGTGATGCTGTGAACCCGATTCCTGAAGTGCGCGTCCAGGCGGCCGCCGCGCGCGCCGCGAGCGCCCGCCTCAAGCGCAGTCCCGGCGAGCAGCGCAACGCCTTCCTCGGCGCGCTGGCCACTTTGCTGCGCACCCATGCGCACGAAATCATCGGCGCCAACCGCGACGACCTGGCCGACGGCGAGCGCGCTGGCCTCGCGCCCGCGATGCTCGACCGCCTGCGCCTGGATGGCCCGCGCATCGAGGCGATCGCGCGCGATGTCGAGCATGTCGCCACCCTGCCCGACCCCCTGGGCGAGCGCTTCGACGCGCGCGTGCTGCCCTCGGGCATCAGCGTGCACAAGCGGCGGGTGCCGCTCGGCGTGCTCGGCGTGATCTACGAATCGCGCCCGAACGTCACCATCGATGTCGCCGCCTTGGCGATCAAGACCGGCAACGCCGCGGTGCTGCGCGGCGGCAAGGAGGCCATCGCCAGCAACCGCGTGCTGCTCGGGATCGCGCGCGAGGCGCTGGCCGCCAGCGGCCTCCCCGGCGACGCGCTGCAGTTCATCGATTCCACCGCGCGCGAGGCCTCGCTCGCACTGCTGCAACTGGACGACCTGGTCGATCTGATCATCCCGCGCGGCGGTGCCGGCCTGCACGAATTCTGCCGCCGCGAAAGCCGCATCCCGGTGATCACCGGCGGCATCGGCATCTGTCATCTGTATGTCGACCAGCACGCCGACCTGGACCGCGCCCTGCCGGTGATTCGCAACGCCAAGGTGCAGCGCCCGACCGTGTGCAATGCGCTTGACACGGTGCTGGTGCACCACGCCATTGCGGCGCGTTTCGTGCCGCGCCTGGCGGAGTTGCTCGGCGGTGACGGAGTGGAACTGCGCTGCGACGACGCCAGCCTGCCGCTGGCCGATGCGGTGGCCGCCGCGCGCGTGCGCCCTGCCGGTCCCGACGATTACGACACCGAATGGCTGTCGCTGGTGCTCGGCGTGCGTGTGGTCGCCGACGCCGAGGCGGCATTGGCGCACATCGAGCGCCACTCCAGCGGCCATTCCGACGGCATCCTTACCGAGGATCCGGTGCTCGCGGCCGAATTCCTGGCGCGCATCGATTCCGCCGCGGTTTACTGGAATGCCAGCACGCGCTTCACCGACGGCAGCGAACTCGGCCTCGGCGCCGAGGTGGCCGTTTCCACCCAGCGCCTGCACGCCCGCGGCCCGATGGGCCTGAGCGAGTTGTGCAGCTACAAGTGGGTGGTCGAGGGCGCGTACAGCGTGCGACGCTGAGCCTGCGGCGGGTCCCCTGACGGCCAGAAACGGGGAAAGGGTCAGGGGGCATGGGACCTGGCCTGCCGCGTGATCCGCCTGTGACGCAAGGCGATACCCCTTGCCCCTAGATCCCTGCCGCGCTTCACCCCCTGACCAACCCGCCCGCCGCAGGGTCCGACAGTGGCGCACACCACGTCCCCTGCCCCCTGCCCCCTGCCCCGCTTCCCCGGGCCAATGTCCGCCCGCCCCGGAGGGCACCGCACTTGCCTCAGAACGCCGCATTCCCCGGCGTGCGCGGGTACGGGATCACGTCGCGGATGTTGGCCATGCCGGTGACATAGGCCACCAGGCGCTCGAAGCCGAGGCCGAAGCCGGCGTGCGGCACGGTGCCGTAGCGGCGGAAATCGCGGTACCACTGGTAGGCGTGCGGCTCCAGGCCGAACTTGACCATGCGCGCATCGAGCAGGTCCAGGCGCTCCTCGCGCTGGCTGCCGCCGATGATCTCGCCGATGCCGGGCGCCAGCACGTCCATCGCGGCGACGGTGCGGCCGTCGTCGTTCATGCGCATGTAGAAGGCCTTGATCTGCTCCGGGTAGTTCATCACCACCACCGGGCGGCCGACGTGCTCTTCGCTGAGGTAGCGCTCGTGCTCGGTCTGCAGGTCCACGCCCCAGCTGACCGGGTACTCGAAGGCCTTGCCGGACTGCTGCAGGATCGTGATCGCGTCGCTGTAGTCGATGCGCGCGAACTCGGCCGAAACGAACTGCTCCAGGCGCTGGATCACGCCCTTGAGCACGCGGTCGTCGAAGAACTTCAGGTCCTCGCCGCAGCGCTCCAGCACATCGCGGAACACCTGCTTGAGCAGGCCCTCGGCGAGAGTGGCGTCGTCGTTCAGGTCGGCGAAGGCGATCTCCGGCTCGATCATCCAGAACTCGGCCAGGTGGCGCGGGGTGTTGGAGTTCTCGGCGCGGAAGGTCGGCCCGAAGGTGTAGACCTTGCTCAGTGCCAGGCAGTAGGCCTCGACCGCGAGCTGGCCGGACACCGTCAGGTAGGCCTCCTTGCCGAAGAAATCCTGACTGAAGTCGACCTTGCCGGCATCCGTGCGCGGCAGGTTCATCAGGTCCAGGGTGGACACGCGGAACATCTGGCCGGCACCTTCGGCGTCGCTGGCGGTGATGATCGGCGTGTTGACCCAGCAGAAGCCGTGGTGGTCGAAATAGCGGTGGATCGACTGCATGATCGCGTGGCGCACGCGGGTCACCGCGCCGAAGGTGTTGGTGCGCGGGCGCAGGTGCGCCACCTCGCGCAGGAATTCGTAGGAATGCGCCTTGGGCTGGATCGGGTAGGTCTCCGGATCATCGACCAGGCCGATCACGCGCACCGCGCTGGCCTGGATTTCGAAGGCCTGGCCCTGGCCCTGCGAGCGCACCAGCGTGCCGTCGGCCTCGATCGAGCAACCGGCGGTCAGGTGCTGCACCTCATTGGCGTAGTTCGGCAGCGTGGCCGGCGCGACGATCTGCAGGTTGCCCATGCAGGAGCCGTCGTTGAGCTGGACGAAGGAAATCCCGGCCTTGGAATCGCGCCGCGTGCGCACCCAACCCTTGACCGTGATCGCCGTGCCCTCGGCATGCTTGCCCGCCAGCGCGTCCTTGACCGTCACCCAAGCCATGTTCCTGATTCCGTGCAGATTGCCGCGTGTCGCGGCGAGGCCGCGGATCATACGGGAAGCGGGCGCGGTGCCGTGAAGGACTGGCGTGCCGGCACGCGCTGCTGGGGCAGCTCCCGACCCGACCCCGTCCACCGCGCACACGCCCCAGTCCCCAGCCCCGCCTTGCGCGCTCGCCACTCACCCACCATTCCGCCAGTGCCTGCTAGCCTTCGGGTCATCGAATCGCAAGGAGCGAGCCATGTCGATCACGCTGACCACCGCAGCCGCCAGCCGGGTGCGCGAGTTCGTGGGCGCGCAGGACGGAGCCATCGGCCTGCGGCTGGGCGTCCGCCGCACGGGTTGCAGCGGCTGGGCCTATGCCGTGGATGTCGCCAGGGAACTGGCCGCAGACGACCAGGTGTTCGAGCAGGACGGCGTCAAGGTGGTGGTGGATGCCAAGGCGCTGCCCTTGCTCGACGGCACCGAGATCGACTTCGTGCGCCAGGGCCTGAACCGCCAGTTTTCCTTCCGCAATCCGAACGTCGCCGGCGGGTGCGGCTGCGGCGAGAGCTTCTCGGTGGAACGCGCTGCGATTTGAGCGAGGGTTGTGGGTTGTGGGTTGTGGGCGGCAAAGCTCGCGTACCGACGCACCTTTACCTTTGGTAGCCGACTCTGTCGGCGATCGCCTGGCGGCCGCCACGACAGGATCGCGGCTGAAGCCGCTCCCACCTTGCCATCGGCACGCCCGCGCTTGCTGCCAACAACCGACAACCAGCAACCAGCGACCCAGCCCGACCGCAGCCCGGTCAACCCGCTGCATTGGCCTCGCGCACCGGGACGGGCACCGAACACACGTCGATATGCCCCGCCGGCACCTTGTACCAGGCGTCGCGGCGGTTGCGGCGGGATTCGATGAGGTCGGTGAAGGCGTCGCTGTCGGTGCGCATGACTTCGATCGACGCGCGCTCGGCTTCGGGCAGGTCGCTGGCAACGCGCACGCGCTGAATCGGCACGTGATGCGCGGGATTCTCGTGGAAACCCATCGGCGCCGGGCCGCGCGACAGGGCGGACAACAGCTCCATGCCGACCAGCACGCGGCCGGCGACGGTGATGTTGCGGTCGAGTTGGCGCGGGGCGTGGCCGATCACCACGTACAACTCGGTACCGCCGCCTGAATCCACCTCGTTGTCGCGACCGACGCCGAGCGTGCCGTAGCAATGAGTCAGCCAGGCGCGGCCGGCGTGCGGATCGCGCGCGGCGGGAAAACCGTCGGCAAAACCGGTTTGCGGGGCCCAGCCGTCCGGATCGGGCAGCGTGGTGAACTTCAGGTCTCGGGTATCCGGTCGGGTGAACTCGGCCGGCAGCGTGCGCACGCCCGCAGCGAGCGGCTTGCGCTTGGTCTCGTCGCTGGCGTCCGGGTCGCCCCACTGGACGACGAAGTTGTCCTGCACGCGCAAGATCGCCAGGCCGTCGTAATAGCCGCTGCGCGCCAGCGCAAGGATGTTCTCGACGTGCTTCGGGGCGAAGGCTGGCGCCAGTTCGATCACCACGCGGCCGCTGGCCAGTTCCAGGTACAAGGTGCGCGCCGGGTCGGGTGTGCGCCAGTCCGTGGGTTTCGATGCGGCGATCACTTCGGCCATGGTGCGGCCCGGCGCAGGTGCGGCGGTCGCCGCAGGGGCATTGGCACACAGCCCGGGGCGAAAGTCGATCCGCTGCGGCGTCTCGCCAGGCGTCGGCGGCCCGGAGACCAGAGCGTGCAATCCGTCCTGGTCACGAACGTACTCGATCCGCTGGGGGTAGTCGTGCGCGGGGTTGGCGAAGACGATCCGCGCCTCGCCGCGCTCGCTCTCACGGAAAGGCACCGGCGCACCGCCACCCGGCTGCGCCAGGTAAATCAGTACGCCGTCTTGCGCCTCGATGCGCAGGAACTCGAAGCCGGTCAGGCGCTCGCCCTTGAAGCTGCGCGCCAGCGCGTGCATGCGCCCGTCGACCGGGGCAGTCCAGCGCTCCTCGAAGCGGCGCTCGCCGGACACCGCGCACCAGTCGCCCGCCATGAATGCCGGTGGTTCGCCCGCCGCCGCGGCGCTGCCAGCAGCCAGCGCCATGCACAGGATCGTCCGTTTCATCCTCGCCTCCGGCGGCGCAGGCCGCATTGTCATCTGGCGAGTCTACAATCGCCATGGGCACGGCCACTGGGGGAAGCGATGGACCCGATTGATTGCCGGTCGATGGACGAGGAGCAGCTGGCGCGCTGGCAACGCCTCTGTGCGCATCCTTTCGAAGCACCCGACCAGGGCCTCGACTTCACCCGGCGGCTGGCGCGCGAGCAGGACTGGACACTGGGGCAGGCGCGCCAGGCGGTCGACGAGTACCGCAAGTTCTGCTTTCTGGCCTGTTGCGGCGCCGGCGAGATGACGCCCAGCCGCGAGGTCGACGAGGTCTGGCATCTGCACCTGATCCATACCCACGACTACTGGCGCGAGTTCTGCCCCAAGGTGCTCGGCATGGAACTGCACCACGGCCCAACCCGTGGCGGCGCCAGCGACGCGCGGCGGCACCGCGAGCAATACGCGCACACCCTGGCTTGCTACGAGCAGTGGTTCGGCCCGCCGCCGGAGGCTTGGTGGCCCGGCACCGCCGCACGCTTCGCGCCGCAAGTGTCGTTGCGCCTTGCCGGGAACCGGAAGTCCCGCGGCTGGCTGGCGCTGGCGTCGATCGGCGTGGGCGGCCTGTGCCTGGCGCGGCTGGCGCAGGCGCAATCTGCGAACCCGCTCGACTGGACCGGCCGCGAGTTCCTGGTGCTTTACCTGGTGGCGATGCTGAGCGTGCTGATCGCATCCGTGCTGATTCGGCGCGCCGCACGCGACACCGGGGCCGCGCGTGGCGCGCGCCCCGAAGCGCTGGAACTGGCCTACCTCGCCGGCGGCGCAACCCGCAGCGCCGATGCCGGTATCGCGCAGATGCTGGCCGAAGGCCAGGTGGAGTGGGATGCGGCGGCAGCGAAACTGCGCTCCACCGGCGGCGCGCGCCGCCTCGGCGAGCCCTTTGAGCAGATCGCGCAGTGCATCGCGGCCGACGGGGAGCCCGACCGCGCGGTCTCACGCGCCGCGCTGCGCCTGGACAGCGTGCGCAAGGCGCTGGTCGCCAAGGGCCTGTGGCTGGATGACGCTGGCGCCTGGCGCGCGCGCTGGTGGAGCGCCTTGCCGTGGCTGTTGCTGGCAGGGTTCGGCGCAGCCAAGATCGTGATCGGGATCTCGCGCGGCAAGCCGGTTGCCATCCTGGTGATCTTGTCGATCATCACGACGGTGGTCGGCCTGATCCTGCTGCTCAAGCGCCCCGGACGCACCCGCGCCGGCGACCGCGCGCTCGCCGAGGCGCGCGTGCAGCACGCCCGCGCGCTGCGCGCACCGCGCCCGCAGGAGACCGGGCTCGCAGTGGCGCTGCTCGGAACCGCCGCGCTCAGCGGGACGGCCTGGGCCAGCTACCACCAGTCGCGCACTCCACCGTCCAGCTCCGATGGCGGATCGAGCGGCAGCGACTCGGGCAGCAGCGACAGCGGCGGAGACAGCGGCGGCGGTGGCTGCGGCGGGTGCGGCGGTGGCGGGGGGGATTGATGGCGCGACGACAGCCTGTGGAAGTACCGGCTGCCGCTGGCGACGCGCTTGTTCGCGCATCAAACGGTCGCGTACTCGTGCCTGCTTTTTTGTCCGCAAAGGACGCAAAGGACGCGAAGAAGGCAAGAGCGTCCTGGGTGCGCAGCTTCCCTATGCCCCTGCATATCCGACCATGGATTTGGCTCTACTTTGCGTCCTTCGCGTCCTTTGCGGATAAACGGCTTCGGTTTCATGGACTTGAAACATGTTCGGCGAGAGCAGCGTAGGCCGGTGTATCGCGCAGCGATTCACCGGCAGGCGTGAGCCGCGGCAAGCACCCGGGGAACGCGCTGAAGCGCGTACCGCCGGGCTACGCACTCCCAAACGCAATCGGGCGCCCGAGGGCGCCCGATGCGATGCAGCTTGATGCCCGGAATCAGCGGATCGAGAACAGCGAGAAGCCGCCGCGACCGCCGTAAGATGCGCTGTCGCGCGAGCGACGGGTGCGCATGCGGTCGAGCAACTCGTTCTGGCGTTGTTCCAGCCAGTCGTCGCGGTTCAGGCCACTGGCCGCCGCCGGACCCTGTTCTTCCGCGGCCTGCGAACGGAACAGCAGGAAGTCCTCGTAGGCGTCGATCTCGTGCTTCAGTTCCTCGACCACCAGCTCGATCATGATCGCGTCGTCGAGGAAGCCGAGCACCGGGATGGTGTCCGGGATCGCGTCCTGCGGATCGGAGAAATAGGTCAGCGCCGACAGGATCTCGTTGCGCTCGGAATCGGAGATGCCCCAGTTCTTGTCATGCACCATGCCGATCAGGGTGCCCAGGCGCTTCATGCGCGAGGACACGAACTCCGGCACCTGCTGACCCTGGGTGTCCTCGAACAGTTTCTGCGCGGCACCGGTGATTTGCTCAGGCGTCAGGTCCTGGGCGGCCGCCTTGGCGCGGCGCATCGCAGCGCGGAAATGCTCCAGATCTTCTTCGGACAGGTCGATTACGACGCGCATGGCTGTGTCCCTGGGTAGTGCAGAGTGAGGAGGGGGAGACTATCGGTCGGCATTGTTGCACGTCAATTTCGGAAGCGGAGTGGGTGGAGCGGGGAGAGGTGTAGCGGGGAGAGGTGATGCGGGGCAACGGAAAGGCGCGCAAGTCCGAAGGTGTCCGGTTATCCAGCGAAAGACGGAGCTGCGAGGTCCGCTCTTACCTTGCCCCCTGCCCCGCCTTTGCTTTTCCCGCCTTTCCCGCTTCCCCGCTCACGCCTCCACCGCCATCGCCGGCTGCCCGCCCGCACGGCGCCAGTGGCCCTTGACGCGCTCGCCGAGGTCCTCTACGGCGGCGTACATGGTCGGCAGTACCAGCAGGGTGATCGCGGTGGAGAACACCAGGCCGCCGGCGATGGCGCGTGCCATCGGGTAGTAGGCGGGGCCGCCACCGCCGATGCCGACATCGCTGATGCATAGCGGCAGCAGGCCGAGGAAGGTGGTGCCGGTGGTGATCAGGATCGGGCGCAAACGCTCGACGCCGCCAAGGATCAGCGCTTCATCGCGGCTGTAGCCCTGGCGGCGCAAGGTGTTGACGTGTTCGATCAGCACGATGCCGTTGTTCACCACCACGCCGATCAGGATCATTATTCCGATGAAGGCCATCACCGAGAAGGTGGTGTCCCAGACCAGGAAGGTCCACCAGACACCGATCACCGCGAAGATGATCGAGGTGAGGATCGCCAGCGGATACAGCGCCGACTCGAACAGCGCCGCCATCACCATGTAGATCAGCACGATGGAAAGGAGCAGCAGGAACAGCATTTCGTTGGCGGCGGCGGCATCGTCCTCGAAGCGCTGGCCGAGGTCATAACCGTAGCCGGCCGGGAAGGGATATTCCTTCATGGTCGATTCGATCGCCTGGCGCGCCTCGCCCATGTCGCTCTTGGGCTTGAGGTCGAGCGTGATCGAGGTGCCGGTCTTGCGGTTCTGGCGACCGATCCCGGTCGGGCCCGGCGACATGTCGACGCTGACCAGCGCCGACAGCGGCACCGACTCGCCATCGGCGCGGGTCACGCGGATGACCTTGAGCTCGTCCAGCGACAGCCGCTCGGCGTCCTTGAAGCGCAGCCAGACCGGCACCTCGGTGTCGCCCTGGCGGAACTCGCGCAAGGGCACGCCGCGCATCGCAACCTGGATCAGGCGGCCAACCTGGGCCGGGTCGAAGCCGAGATTGGCGGCGCGCTCGCGGTCCACCCGCAGCTGTACTTCCTGTTGCTCTTGCGCATTGTCCACGCGCACATCCGCGAACATCTCGTTGCGCGCCAGCAGGCGTGTCACATCGCGCGCCAACTCGGTCAGCACTTCGGTCGAATCGCCGGTGATGTTGACCTGCACACTCGGTGTCTGGCTGCCGCCACCTGCATTGCCGCCGCCCGGGCCGAAGCGCAAATCGACCACCGCCTTGCCGACCGCCAGCTGAGGCAGCCCTTTGCGCACGGCTTCCTTGATTTCCTCGACCGGCCGCTTCGCGTCCTCGCCCTTGACCAGTTGCAGGCGCGTCTGCATGCCCTGGTCCTCGCTGATCCAGCTGTAGACCGATTCGATCTCGAACTCCTGCTTGTGCCGCAGCAGGTACTCCTCGACCGTGCGCGCCGCCTGCTCCATCTGCTCCAGGCGATAGCGACCGTTGAGTTCGTAGCCGACGGCGAAGTCGCGATCGGCGTCGCCGCCGAAGAAATCGGTCTTCACGAATGCGCCCGGGATCGCCACGCTGAACAGGATCCCGAGGATGCCCACCCAGGACCAGCCACGGTGCTGCAGCGACCAGCGCAGGGTGCGGCCATACACGGCCTTCCAGCGCTCGACGATCTGCACCTGCGCCAGGCCTTTGGGCGGCTCGATGCGCGCGGCGAGCATCGGGATGATGCTGACCGCGACGAACCACGAGGCCAGCAGCGCCACCGACATTGGAACCGCGACGTAGTACAGGAACAGGCCGACCTGGGTGGTGCCGCCGAACACATTGGGCAAGAACACGATGATGCTGGTCAGGGTGCCGGCACTGACCGCCAGCTGCACCATGCGCGTGCCCTCGATCGCGGTGCCGATCTTGTCCTCCGGGCGCTTCTCGCGCTGCTGGTAGATGCTCTCGGTGACCACCACCGCGTTGTCGACCAGCATGCCGATGCCGAGCAGCAGACCCATCATGGTCAGCACATTCAGGGTCAGGCCGATGAAGTAGAGACCGCCCAGGCTGATCGCGATGCAGATCGGCACCGACAGGGACACCATCAGGGTGCTCGGCCAGTGGCGCAGGAAGAAGTACAGCACCAGCAGCGAGAACAGCATGCCCTCCCAGCCCGCCTTCACCAGTTCCCCCATCGACGAAGTCACGCCCTCGCCCTGGTCGCCGATGATGTAGATCTCGATGCCCGCCAGCGCACCGCTGGCCTCGATCTTGCGGATCTCGGCCATCACCCGCGAGCAGACGTCGACCAGGTTGGCGCCGCGCTCACGGCGGATGTCCACGCCCACCGCGTAGTTGCCGTTGAGAATGCGGCGGAAGTTGATCTCGCGCTGCGCGTAACGCACCTCGGCAATATCCTTCAGGCGCAATCCGCCCTCGCCGATGATCAGGTTGCCGTATTCGGAGAGGTCACGGATTTCGCCGATCGGCTGCACCCGGTAGCGGTGCTCGCCGTCATGGATCAGGCCGGCCGAGGTGGAGAAATTGGCCGACTGCAGCTTCTGCGACAGCGCATTCAGGTCGATGTTGTGCGCCGCGATGCGCTCGGGCAGCAGATCGATGCGCACCTCGCTCGGCTCGACGCCCGACAGTTCCACCGCCGCAACGCCGGGGATTCGCTCCAGCGGCCGCTTGATGCGCCGCTCCAGCAAATCGTAGGCGTCCAGCAGGTTGCCGGTGGTACTCGACAGGCGCACCTGCAACACCGGTTCGTCGTTGGTCGAGAACTTCTGCACCAGGATGCGCTGGATGTCCTGCGGCAACTCGCCGCGCGCGGCGTCCACCCGCTCGCGCACCTCGGACAGCTTGACCTTGATATTGCGGTTCCAGTCGAACACCAGGAAGAAGGTAGCGCCGTTCTCGTCGGCATTCGCGAACATGTTGTCGATGCCGGAGATCGTCGACAGCGACTCCTCCAGCGGCCGCACGATCTCGCGCTCGACCTCTTTCGGCGTGGCGCCCGGATACGGCACCTGCACCAGGATGAACGGCGCATCCACCTCCGGGAAGAACTCCAGCTTCAGCAGGCGCGCGCTGAGCAGGCCGAAGACCACGCAACTGATGAACAGCATGATCGTGGTGACCGGGCGCTTGAGGGCGATTTCGGCGAGGGTCATGGCTGCGGGCTCCGGGAGGTTTGTGGTACGCCGCGGGTTGGCGGCCATGTTCCTTGAGGGCACGAGGGCACGAGGGCGCGAGGGCACGGAAAGGCGAAAAGCCGTTCGGCCGCGCTGACCACGCTTTTCACGTGCCCTCGTGCCCTCGTGCCCTCGTGCCCTCCCAAAGCACTCACGCCCCCACCTCCGCGCCTTCCAGCGCGCGCGGCTGCTTGTAGGTCGTACGCCGGTCAACGACGTCATAGAGCACCGGGATCACCACCAGGGTCAGCAGGGTGGAGAAGATCAGGCCGCCGATGACGGTGATCGCCAGCGGTTGGCGCAGCTCAGCGCCGTCGCCCAGGCCCAGCGCCATCGGCAGGAAGCCGAACAGGGTGGTGATGGTGGTCATGATGATCGGTCGCAAACGGGTGCGCGCGCCTTCGGCGAGCGCCTGACGTTTCTCCATGCCGTGCGCGCGCAACTGGTTGACGCGGTCGATCAGCACGATGGCATTACTCACCACGATGCCGACCAGCATGATCAGGCCGATGAACACGATGATGCTGAGCGTGGTGCCGGTGATCCACAGGCTGAAGATCGCACCGACCAGCGCCAGCGGGATGGTGAACAGGATCAGGAATGGGTGCAGCAGCGATTCGAACTGCGAGGCCATCACCAGGTAGACCATGAACACCGCCAGGCCCAGCGCCAGCAGCAGCGAACGGAAGCTCTGGTCCAGGTCCTCGCTCTGACCGGCCACGCGCGCGGTCGTGCCGGGCGGCAGCAGGTTCTCGTCGACGATCGCCTGGGCCACCTTGACCGCGGCGCCGAGGTCGCCACGCAGGCTGGCAGAAATCACCGCGACGCGTTCCTGGTCGATGCGGCGGATTTCCGCCGGGCCCTCGGTGATCTCCACCCGCGCGACCGCATCCAGCGGCACCGGCGTCGGGCTGCCGGGGTTGACGATCAGCCGGCGCACCGCTTCCACCGAGTCGCGATCCGGCTCGGTGGCGCGCACCAGCACGTCGATCTTGCGGTCGCGGAAACTGTAGCGGGTGGCGACTTCGCCGCGCACCTTCTGCACCACCTGGTCGGCCACCTGGCGCGTGGTCAGGCCGAGCGAGGCGATCTTCTCCTGGTCGAAGTAGATGCGCACTTCCGGCGCACCCTGCTCCTGCGAGTTCTTGACGTCGGCGAAGATCGTTTCCTGGCGCATGCGCGCGGTGACGCGCTCGCTGGCTTGCTTCAGCAGGTCGAGGTCATAGCCGCTGATCTCGACTTCCAGCGGCGTGTCGAAACTGAACAGCTGCGGCCGTGAGAACTTGGCCTCGGTGCCCGGCAGCGCGTCGGTGTAGGCGCGCAGGCCCTCGACGATGGCGGGCTCGGCGCTGCGCGGCGTGTGCGGCGCGAGCGTCAGCAGCAGCTTGCCGATGTTTTCGCCGGACTCGGTGGGATTGGCGTCCAGCCGCGCGCCGGTGCCCGCGGTGGCAAACACATGGTCGATGCCGTCC
Source organism: Rhodanobacteraceae bacterium (assembly GCA_016713135.1). Classification (NCBI taxonomy): domain Bacteria; kingdom Pseudomonadati; phylum Pseudomonadota; class Gammaproteobacteria; order Lysobacterales; family Rhodanobacteraceae; species Rhodanobacteraceae bacterium. The sequence goes on from JADJPR010000002.1 coordinate 155,667, forward strand.
ACACGCTCGCTGTGCTGGTACAGCCCGCCGACCAGCGCATCGGTGCGCGCCAGCGGCGTGCCCACCGGGAGCTTGAGGTCCACCTGCAAACGGCCCTGCGCGAACTCAGGAATCAGTTCGATGCCCAGGCGCGGCACCAGCGCCACGGCCAGCGCCAGCGAAGCCAGCGCGATTCCCAGGATCAACCCCGGGTTGCGCAGCGAGAAGGGCAGCAGGCGGTCGTAGACGCGCAGTGATGCATCGAAGAAGGCCATCGTGAAACGCGCCATCGGCTGCAGCGCCACGCCGAACAGACGCCCAAGCAGGCGAAACAACCGGCGCAGCACCCAGACGATGCCGAACAGCAGCTTGCCCGCGGCGAACATCACGCCGCGCAGCACCGCCAGCACTGCCCACAGCGGCAGTAGCAGGAAACGGCCAAAATCCAGCCGCGGGCGGTTGCTCATCAGCCAATGGCGCGGACCCGATGTCGGCTGCGGATGCTCGTAGCTCATCAAAGTGCGCTTCTCGCCCAGCGAAGCCAGCATCGGGATCAGGGTCACGGCGACGAACAGCGAGATGATCATCGCGAAGGTCACGGTCAGCGCCTGGTCGCCGAACAGCTGGCCGGCGATGCCCTCGACGAATACCAGCGGCAGGAACACCGCGATGTGGGTGAAGGTGGAGGCGGTGATCGCCATGCCGACCTCGCTGGTCCCCTTGACCGCGGCCTCGATCACGCCGAGACCTTGTTCGCGCAGGCGACGGGTGTTCTCCAGCACCACGATGGCGTTGTCGACCACCATGCCGGTGGCGAGCGCGATGCCGCCCAGCGACATCACGTTGAGACCGATACCGAACTGCTGCATGAAGAAGAAGGTGGCGATGATCGACACCGGCAGCGAGAGCGCGATAACCACGGTCGCCCAAGCCTCGCCGAGGAACAGGAAGATCACCAGGATCGACAGCAGGCCGCCGATCACCGCGGCATCCACCACTTCACGGATCGAGCTCTTGATGAACAGCGACTGGTCATCGACGGTGGTCAGGCGCGCGCCTTCCGGCAACTCTTCCTTGAGCCGGTCGAGGCCCTTGATCACCGCCTCGGCGACGCTCACGGTGTTGGCGTCGCCTTCCTTGTAGATCGCGATCTCGACCGCCTCGCGGCCATCGCTGCGGATGATCGCCTGGCGCTCCTTGTGGCCCTGGGTGATGGTCGCCACGTCCTTCAGCTTGACCGGCACGCCAGCAGCCGAGACGATCATTTCGCCCATCTCGGCGAGCGTGCCGAACTGGTTGATGGTGCGCACCAGGTAGCGCTGGCTGGCTTCGTCCAGGCGGCCGCTGGAGATATTGATGTTCTCCGAACGCAGGCGCTGGATCACCAGGTTGACGTCGAGGTTGAGCTGCTTGAGGCGGTTCTGGTCGATCTCGACCTGGATTTCGTCCTCCAGGCCACCGGAGACCTTGACCGCGGCCACGCCCTCGATCGGCTCCAGGCGCTTTTTCAGGTCTTCCTCGGCATAGCGGCGCAGCTCGGTCAGCGCGGCCTGGTCGGCGTCGCTGTCGCCGGTGTCCAGCGCCAGCCGCAGCACCGGCTCGGTGGACGGGTCGAAACGCAGCAGCAGCGGCTTCTTGACGTCCAGCGGCAACTGGATCAGCTCCAGTTTCTCGCGCACGTCCATGCTCGCCGTGTCCATGTCCGTGCCCCAGGCGAACTCCAGGATCACGTCCGACTGCCCGGTGCGCGAGACCGAGCGGATGCGGGTCAGGTTCTTGACCACGCCGAGCGTCTCTTCGAGCGGCTCGCTGATTAGGTTCTCGATCTCCGCCGGCGCCGCGCCGACGTATTCGGTGCGCACGGTCAGGGTCGGGTAGGACAAGTCCGGCAGCAGGTTGACCTTCAGGCGCGAGAGGCCGATCAGGCCGAACAGCACCAGGGCGATGGTCACCATCGCAATGGTCACGCGACGTTCGGTGGCGAGGCGGATGAGGTTCATGGGCAGGGCCGGGCACTAAGGTTGATGAAAGCGGGGCAAGGGGCAGGGGGCGTGGGACCTGCCTCAATGCAAATTCAAGCGATCGGGCAGTTTGTGTCCCGCGCAGCGCGAACCGCGCCGCGGTCAGGACGAGCGCAGAGGCATTCCCCCTGCCCCTCGCCCCCTGCCCCGCTCCTCCGCAGCGATCAGCCGCCGCTAGCCACGGCCACCGGCGCCTCGGAGTTGATCACCTGGACCTTGGCGCCGTCGCGCAGCGCGGCCTGGCCCAGGGTGACCACCTGCTCGCCTTCGGCGATGCCGTCGACCACCTCGACCTGGCCGCCGTCGGCGTAGCCCAGCTTCACCTTGCGGCGCTTGGCCACGTCAGCCTCAACCACGAACACCGAGGCATCCTTGTCGTCGCCGACCAGCGCGGAGCGCGGCACCACCAGCGCATCGGCGCGCTGGTCGTAGACGATGCGCACGCGTCCGAACATGCCCGAGCGCAACTGACCGCTGTCGTCCTTGAACTGCGCGACCACGCGGAAAGTGCCGGTGCTCGCGTCCACCACCGGGCTGACGCGCGCCACCGAGCCGGTAAACACCGCGCCCGGCAGCGCATCGACCAGCATCTGCACCGGCTGTGCTGCCTGGATCAGGCGCATCTCGCGCTCGGGCACGTTGATCATCGCCTCCAGCGGATCGAAGTCGTCGATCTTGAACAGCGGTTGGTTCAACTGGATCAGGTTACCCACCTTGACCATGCGCTTGCTGACCACGCCGCCGATCGGCGCGCGGATCTCGGCGTAGGACAGTTCCAGCTTGGCGATGTCGTAACTCGCGCGCTGGGTGTCGAGATCGTAGCGCGAGCGGTCGAACACATCCTGGCTGATCAGCTTGCGCCCGATCAGTTCCTCCTGGCGCTTGAAGTCGTTCTCGAGCTTGCGCAGATTGGCCTCGCTCTGCTTCAGCGCCAGGCGCTGGCGGTCAGAATCCAGGCGCGCCAGTACCTGTCCGGCCTGCACCCGATCGCCCTCTTCGACCATGATCTCCAGCACCACGCCGCTGGTCTTGGTGACCACGTCGGCCTCGGCCTCGGGCACCAGGTTGGCAGTGCCCTGGAAGGCTGCGGTCACCGCCGAGCGCGCGGCCTTGGCGACTTCAACCGGCACCTTCACCGCCTCGATCGGCTTGCCGTCCTTGTCCTTCGGCACATCCTTGGCCTGCGCCTGCGCGTCGCCCTCGGCGCTGTCCTTCTGGTCCTGGTTTCCGCCGCAGGCGGCCAGCGCCAGGCTCAGGGCCAGGACCAGGGCGGCAAATGCGGGGCGACGCTGTTTTTCGGTGCTCATCGGAAGGGCTCTTTCCAAGTGTGTTGGTACGCTACGACACTAAATCGGCTGGCAGGCAGTCCCGGAAGTCATGCGTCGCGCTGGATGGATACCGGCAGTATCCGCTTCGGTTGCTTGCGGCACGCCGGCCACAAGTCACAGGCATGGACCGGGCCAACGCTGCCCGGCATAATCCGCCGTCTTTGACACCGCCTCCGCCGCTTCCGGCGCGGGGCCCGATCCGGGGATGGATGGATGAGGTCGATCACTCTCGCAACGTTGCTGGTCCTGGCCGCTTCGGCCCCCGTGGTGGGTTTCGCTCAGGTCAAGGGTGACGCCGCCGCCGGCAAAGCCAAGGCTTACACCTGCACGGGATGCCATGGCATCACCGGATACAAGAATGCGTATCCGAGCTACCACGTTCCGCGAATTTCTGGTCAGAACTACGAATATCTGGTCGCGGCGCTGAACGCTTACCGCACGGAGCAGCGCAAGCACCCGACGATGGTGGCGCAGGCGCAGAGCTTCAGCGAGCAGGACCTCGCGGACATTGCCGCCTACCTCGCCAGCAACCCGACCCAGTGAAGGCCCGCACCATGAGCATTCGAGTCGTTTTCATTGCCCTGGGCCTCATGGCGGGTGCCACCGCCCATGCCGCCGGCAGCGCCGGTCGCGGCCTGGAACTATCCAAGCCCTGCCAGGCCTGCCATGGCGCCGACGGCAACGGCACCGGCGATCCGCAGTACCCGATCCTCGCCGGCCAGTATCCGGACTACCTGGAGCAGGCGCTCAAGAGCTATCGCTCCGGCGCGCGCACCAACGCGATCATGCAGGGCTTCGCCGGCACCCTGTCCGACCAGGACATCGCCGACCTCGCGGCCTACTTCGCCGGCAACAAGTCCAAGCTGGGCGACCTCAGCAAGCACTGAGGCAGTCGCACGCAGCGGACGCGCCGGCAGAAGCCGGCGCCCCGCACAGGAGGCAATTCCCTGGGAACCTCCGAACAGTCTTGCGGCTGCATCCGCGGCTGAACTGGTCGCTAGTGTGGTGTTCCGTAATTAAGTTGAACTAAGTCACTGATCCGCAGTCTATGCTTCATCATCGACTTAGGATCTACCAATGGCCAGGAATGGTCGCCCGCCTCTGGGTTTGCAACTGAGCGACGAGGGCGGACCGAGTTGCGGTCCCGGCTCAATTCGCGCAAGGGTGCTACGGACGAAAAGTTTCGGATCAGGATCATCCTGGCTTTGGCCGGCGGTGAGTCGAGCAGAGTCATCGCCGAGCGGATGAAGACGACGGCGCAGACCATCTCCGGGCGGCGGCGCTTTGAGGCGTTCCGGCTGGCGGGATTGGGGACGCCCCGCGCAGGCCGCGGTCGTCGCTTGAGCGATGAGCAGGTGCAGGAGGTGATCGATCGCGTCCGCCAGACAAAGCCCGAGAATTCAACGCATTGGAGCGTGCGCCAGATGAGCAGGCGACCGGAGTTTCGGCGACTTCGGTGCATCGAATCTGGCGTGCATTCGTCCTCAAGCCACACCTGCAGGACACCTTCAAGCTGTCGACGGATCCGCACTTCGTCGACAAGGTGCGCGATGTCGTCGGGCTATACCTGACTCCACCGGATCGCGCGTTGGTCCTCTCTGTGGACGAGAAGAGTCAGATCCAGGCGCTGGATCGAACGCCGGACTGCCGTTGACGTTCGGCAAGCCGGCGACACGAACGCACGACTACAAGCGCCACGGAACCACCTCACTGTTCGCGGCGCTGGACGTCCCACGGGGAAAAGTCATCAGCCAGCTCAGCGACGCCATCGCAGTGCCGAGTTCCTGAAATTCCTCGGGGTCATCGACGCCGCGGTGCCTGCCGACCACGACGTGCATCTCATCATGGACAACTATGGCACCCACAAGACCGATGCCGTGCGCGCATGGTTCGCTGCACGTCCGTGCTACCACGTCCACTTCACGCCGACGTCCGCGTCTTGGCTGAACCTCGTGGAGCGGTTCTTCTCCACGCTGAGCGAGAAGTGGATCAAGCGCGGCGCCCACACCAGCGTGAAGGATCTGGAGCAGTCGATTCGCGACTACCTGGCGCGCCACAACGAGAACCCCAAGCCATTTGTGTGGCACAAGAGCGCCGACCAGATCATCGATGCCGTCGGTCGTGCGGCCGCGAGACTGGCGTGACTTATTTATGCTTAATTACGGAACACCACACGAGTGTGGTGTTCCGTAATTAAGTTGAAGACATTTCCGATGAATTTTGCGGCGAGGCAAGGCGAGAGGAGGGTGAAAGCCGGCGGCTTGCGCGGCATGCCGCGCGCCGGCTTGAACGCCCGCAACTGGTTGCGGGCGGGAACCGGAGGTCATAGCAGGGCTATGGCGACGACGAGCAACGCCGCATCGGCGCAAAAGGCGCGGAAATAATTCAAGGTAATTACGGAACACCACACTAGCGGCGAAGTCGCCGAAGGTCATGGCCTGCGCCCTGGCCAAGCCAACACCCGCTCGCCGCTCCGCATGAGCCCGGTCAGGGTCACCGAGTGGGAGTCGATGCTGCCCTTCATCGCCGCCTTCGGGAAGTCGCGTCCAGCGCCCGATCCGGGATCGAAGGCCGGTCGCGGATTGCTGCGGCTCAGCCCGGGGGCCAGCTCAGCTGGCGTCCGCCGAGCAGGTGCAGGTGCAGGTGGTAGACGGTCTGGCCGCCATCGCCGTTGGTGTTCATCACCATGCGGTAACCGGACTCGGCGATGCCCACCTGGCGCGCATAGGCGCGCGCCGCCAGCACCACGCGGCCGACCAGTTCCGCTTGGTCGTCCCCCAGCGCATCGGTGTTGGCCACCGCCAGCTTGGGCACGAACAGCACATGCACCGGCGCCTGCGGATTGATGTCCTTGAATCCGAGCACATGCTCGTCCTCGTAGACGATCTGGGCCGGAATTTCGCGATTGATGATCTTGGCGAAGAGGGTCATGGGGGAGCAGTGAAAAGTGAAAGGTAAAAAGTGAAAGGGAAAGCCGGTACTCGAAGGCTACGCTCTTCTTTCACTTTTCACTTTTCACTTTTCACTCCCCGTCACACCTTGTGGCGCCCACTGAACGCATGCGCCAGGGTGGAGCGGTCGATGTATTCCAGTTCGCCGCCGACCGGCACGCCGTGGGCGATGCGGCTGGCGCTGATGCCGGCGGCGCGGGCGATCTCCGCGAGGTAGTGGGCGGTGGCCTCGCCCTCGACAGTCGGGTTGGTGGCGACGATCAGCTCGCGCACCTGGCCTTCGGCGAGGCGATCGGCGAGCTGATCCAGGCCGAGTTCGCGCGGGCCGCGGCCGTCCAGCGGCGACAGCCGCCCATGCAGCACGAAGTAGCGCCCGCGGTAACCGGTGGCCTGCTCGATCGCCATCAGGTCAGCCGGGCTCTCGACTACGCACAGGTGTTCGTCGTCGCGACCCGGCGCACGGCACAGCGCGCACTCGGCGTCCTCGGTGAAGGTGCGGCAGCGCGCGCAGCGGCCGATGCGATCGGCCGCCGTGGTGAGCTTCTCGGCCAGCCGCCGCGCGCCCGCACGGTCGCGTTCGAGCAGGTGGAAGGCCATGCGCTGGGCGCTCTTGGCACCCACGCCGGGCAGGCAGCGCAGCGCCTGCACCAGCTCATCCAACAATGGACTCATCTCAGAACGGCAGCTTGAAACCCGGCGGCAGGTTCATCCCGCCGGTGACCTTGGCCATCCGCGAGGACGACATCTCGCCGACCTTGTTGACCGCGTCGTTGACCGCCGCGGCGACCAGGTCTTCCAGCATTTCCGGATCGTCCTTGAGCAACTGCGGGTCGATGCGCACCCGGCGCACCTCGTGGCGGCCGCTCATGGTCACCACCACCATGTTGCCGCCGGCAGAACCCAGCACCTCGGCGCTTTCGAGTTCCTTCTGCGCCTGTGCCATCTGCTTCTGCAGCTCTTCCTGCATCTTCTGGGCCTGCTGCAGGATATTGCCCAATCCACCGCGCATATCAGTGCTCCGTGTTCAATCGACTTGCAGCGAACCCGGCACCGGGCGGGCGCCGAACTCGCGGGTAAGGGACTGCAGACCGGGGTCTGCCATCAAGGTCTGCTCGGCCGCCGCGACGCGCTCGCTGCGGGCGCGCGAGTTGCGCTCGGCCATGGTCTCGCCATCCAGCGTGCGCATCACGATATCGAGTTCGCAGGCGCCGCCGAGCACGCCCTTGAGCGCGTCCTCCAGACCACGCCGCGCGAACGGCGAGTTCAGGCTTTCCAGGCGCGGCTCCAGCGCCAGCTTCCAGCGCGCGCCCTGCCCTTCGATCGGCTTGAGCTGGCTTGCCAGCTCGCGCGAGGGACCGCGCAGCTCGGCGCGTTCGAGCAGTTCGAACCAGGCGGCGGCGCCGGGTGCGGCGGGCTGAGCTGCTGGTGCGGGTGTTGGTGTTGGTGTTGGTGTTGGTGCGGGTGTTGGTGTTGGTGTTGGCGCGATCGACGACACTGCGCGCGGGGCGGGTGCCGGGGCTGGCATCGGGCGCACCGGTGCGGCGGCGGGCGCGGGCGCCGGGCGCGCGGAGGCGGGTGGCGCCAGCTGCGCGCCGTCGCCGCCGGCTGGCTTGAAGGCCATCAGGCGCAGCAGCGCCATCTCGAAGCCGGTGCGCTGGTCGGGCGCGAGGTCGATGTCGCGGCGTGCCATCAAGGTCAGCTGGTAATACAGCTGCACATCCTCGGGCGTCAGGCCCTCGGCCAGACGCAGCAGGGTCGCGTCGTCGACCAGCTCGGACTCGACGTCATCGCCCAGCACCTGGCGCGCGGCGATGTCATGCCACAGCACCAGCAGTTCGCCGAGCAGGCCGGCGTAGTCGACCGACAGCTCGCCGATGCGCTTCAGCTCGATCCGCAGCGCCGCGCGGTCCCCGGTCATGAGCGCATTGGCCAGCGTGGCCAAGGCGCGGCGGTCGATGGTGCCGAGCATCGCCAGCACATCGTCGTGGCGCACCGTGCCACTGCCGAAGGCGAGTGCCTGGTCGAGCAGCGACAGCCCGTCGCGCAGGCTGCCATCGGCCGCGCGCGACAGCGCCGAGAGCGCCGGCAACTCGTAGCTCACGCCCTCGGCATCCAGGATGTGGCGCATCTGGTTCTCGATTTCCGTCCGCTCCAGCCGCTTCAGGCTGAACTGCAGGCAGCGCGAAAGCACCGTCACCGGCAGCTTCTGCGGATCGGTGGTGGCGAGCAGGAACTTGACGTGCGGCGGCGGCTCTTCCAGCGTCTTCAGCAGCGCATTGAAGCTGTGCGTCGACAGCATGTGCACTTCGTCGATCAGGTAGACCTTGTAGCGCCCGCGGCTGGGCGCATAGATCACGTTGTCGAGCAGTTCGCGGGTGTCGTCCACCTTGGTGCGTGAGGCCGCATCGATCTCCAGCAGGTCGACGAAGCGGCCTGCGTCGATGTCAAGGCAAGCCGAGCACTTGCCGCAAGGCTCGGCGCTGACGCCGACCTCGCAGTTGAGCGCCTTGGCCAGGATGCGCGCGATGGTGGTCTTGCCGACGCCACGGGTGCCGGTGAACAGAAAGGCGTGATGCAGCCGGCCGGTCTCGATGCCGTTGACCAGCGCGCGCACCACATGCTGCTGCCCGACCAGTTCGGCAAAGCGACGCGGGCGCCATTTGCGCGCCAGGACCAGGTAGCTCATCGGGACAGCGGACTCCAGCAACGGAAGGCGGATGATGCCGCTTTTGGCGGGCCGAGAGGAGTTCGGGGCAGGGTGGCGCGCGCCGAGATGCTGAACCCGTCAGCTGGTTGTTGGTTGTTGGTTGTCGGTTGTTGGCGGCGAAGCTCGCATGCCGCGAGACCTGCGGGAGCCGACACTGTCGGCGATCTCTTCCCGCGGCCGCCGGCAGAAGTTCGCGGCTGAAGCCGCTCCCACCGGGTATCGGCCCAGGGGCCGTTGCTGCCGACAACCGGCAACCGGCGACAGGACTCGTCAGAAAGGGTGGCGGCCCCTGCCAGCCACACCCCGGCGCCCGCTCGAACCGCGACCGTTGCTCCCTTCCGGGCCTGGCGGGGTTGACGGCCTTGCGACGCGGGGGGACCGACAGGGACCGCCGCAGAACTGTGCAGCGGCCCGGAAGCCGTTGCGAATCGAGTGGCGGAGAGAGAGGGATTCGAACCCTCGAAGCGGGGTTTAGCCGCTTACACACTTTCCAGGCGTGCTCCTTCAACCGCTCGGACATCTCTCCACTCGAACACCCACCCGCGACACCAGCATCCTGCCAGCACCTCGGGTAGCCCGCGATCATAGCGCAGGGCGGGCGGGCGGCTCAACCCGGCGTGGTTCTGGGTTCTGGGTTGTGAGTTGTGGGCAGCAAGATCAAGTGCGGAAAGCAGGAATCCGCGACATCCTGCCGCCCACAACCCACAACTCACAACTCACAACCCGCTTCAGGGCAGCGGATGCAACCACTCCGGCCCGCCATCGCGGTAGTGCTCGTGCTTCCAGATCGGCACGCGGGCTTTCAGGGTGTCGATCACGCCTTCGCAGCCGGCGAAGGCGGCGGCGCGGTGGGGCGAGCTGACGCCGATCCACACCGCGAGTTCGCCGAGTTGCACGTTGCCGGTGCGGTGGACCACCAGCACTTCGGCCAGGCCATGCGCGGCGGCTTGTTCGCGGGCGACGGCGAGGCCTTCGGCGATGGCGACCGGAGCGTAGGCCTCGTAGACGATGCGGTCCACCGGGCGGCCGCGGTTGTGGTCGCGCACGCGGCCTTCGAAAGTGACCACCGCGCCGCAGGCTGACTGCGACAAGCGCCTACGCAGCGCGTCGGGGTCGATGGGCTGGTCGGTCAGTTCGAATTCGATCATGGACTTGGACTCAACATGCCAGCGGTCTTCAGCCGCCCGAGAACGGCGGCAGGAACACCACCTCGTCGCCATCCTTCAGCGCATGGCCCCATGGCACCAGCGCGTCATTGACGGCGACCCGCACGGCGGATTCCGTGAAGCTCCAGCCGTGGCGTTGCTGCAGCGAGCGGTACAACGCGGCCAGGTCGCCGTCGTCCACCTCGAACGTTTCCTGGTCCACGCCCGCGGCGGTGCGCAGCGCGGCGAAGTGGCGCACGCGCACCCGCATCAGGTCGCCTCCGTTTCGCGGCGGAAGTCGCGCTTGCCGCCGGATTTCTCGACCAGCCGCAGGCGCCGGATCTCGATCTCGGGCGAGAGCGCCTTGCACATGTCGTAAACCGCCAGCGCGGCCACCGCGGCGCCGGTCATCGCCTCCATCTCGGCGCCGGTCTTCGCCGACAGGCGCACGCTACAGCGCACGCGCCAGACGCCCTCGCCCCGCGGCTCGATCTCGATTTCGCAGTCGTCCAGCGACAGCGGATGGCAGAAGGGGATCAGCGTCGCGGTCTGCTTCGCGCCCATGACGCCGGCGATGATCGCGGTGGCGATCACCGGGCCCTTGGCCACCGCGAAGCCCTGCTCGCGCAGTTGCCGGTCGACCGCCGGCGGGAACGCGATCTCGGCCTCGGCGCGCGCGCGGCGCAGGCTTACCGGCTTGTCGCCGACATCGACCATCCGCGGCCGGCCGCTCTCATCGATGTGGGTCAGGCTCATCCGCCAATCCTGTACATTTCGACGCGCCCGTCGCGCGCCTGTTCGCTGGGTTGCCGTTCTTCGCTGTAGCGGTCGATGCGCGCGCGCCAGACCGCGCTGATCGCCTCGCGCAGCGCCGCATCGCTGGCGCCGCCACGCAGCAGGGTGCGCAAATCACGCCCGCTGCGGCCGAACAGGCAGGTGTAGAGCTGGCCGTCGGCTGACAGCCGCGCGCGCGTGCAGTCGCCGCAGAAGGGCTGGCTGACCGAGGAGATGAATCCCACCTCGCCGGCGCCATCGACGAAACGGTAGCGCTCGGCTACTTCGCCGCGGTAGGCCGACTGCAGCGGCTCAAGCGGGTAGCGCGCCTGGATCCGCGCGAGCAACTCGCGCGAGGGCACCGCCGCCGCCATCTGCCAGCGGTTGCAGGTACCGACATCCATGTATTCGATGAAGCGCGGCAGGTAGCCGTGCACGCGGCAGTACTCGACCAGCGGCAGCACCTCGGACTCGTTGCCGCCGCGCTGCACCACGCAGTTGATCTTGATCGGGGCCAGCCCCGCACGCGCCGCTTGCTGCAGCCCGGCGAGCACTTCCTCGACATGCCCGCGATCCCCGCTCATGACCCGGAAGACCTTGGGATCCAGTGCATCCAGGCTGACCGTGATGCGCTTGAGGCCGGCCGCCGCGAGCGCCGCGGCATCGCGCGCCAGCAGCACGCCATTGCTGGTCAGCGCCAGGTCCGGCGGGCCGGGCAGCGCCGCCAGCCGGGCGATGATCTCGGGCAGGTCGCGGCGCAGCAGCGGCTCGCCGCCAGTGACGCGGATCTTGCGCACGCCCAGATCGACAAACACCGCCGCCAGCCGCGCAATCTCCTCGGGCGTCAGCCGCTCGGCGGCGGCGAGGAAAGCGTGGTCGCGCGGATAGCGGTCCTCCGGCATGCAGTAGGGGCAGCGGAAGTTGCAGCGATCGATCACCGAGATGCGCAGGTCCATCAATGGACGCTGCAGACGGTCGACGAGTACGGATCCGGAAGCGCTCACGCGCCGCTCCAGGCCGACCACGTCGAGGCCAGTGCGTCGTCGTTGGGCGGCGGCAGCGGGTACACCGCGCCCGGCGTGGCCACACGGTAACCGCCCTCGCGCAGCAGCGCGGCAGCCGGCTCATCGGCGTAGTGGTAGAGCACCAGCCGCGCGCGGATCGCCGCGCCGTACTCGCGTTCAGGTCATCGAGTCCCGTGTGCGAGGGATTCGCCACCGGCGTGCAGTCGTGGAAGATGGTTTCGCCGTGGCGCGCATGGCGCTGCAGCCACTCGGGGATCGGCCGGGTGTCGCCGGTGTAGAGAAAGCTGCCTGCCAGCGCGACCCCGTAGGCACTCTCCGGCGCGTGATGGCGCACCGGGAAAACGTTGAAGCGCATCCCGGCGTGCCAGAAGGCATCGCTGACCGGAATCAGCTGGAACACGTCCCAGAAATTGCGCCCACCCTCGGCCACCCAGTTCGGGAAATCGGCGATGCGCCGCTGCAGCAGCGGCACCACCGTCGCCGGCACATAGATCCGCGGCAGCGCAGGTTCGGGCACGAAGGCCAGGCGATAGAACCAGGTCTCGAAGTCGCCGATGTGGTCGAGGTGCGTGTGGGTGACGAAGGCCGCGCGCGGCAAGTCGCCGTAGACATCGCGGTAGCGGTCCAGCGCGCCGATGCCGGCGTCGATCAGCAGCAGCGGCTGGTCGCCGCGCTGCAGCACCGCGCTGGAACAGCCGAGCGCGCTGGCCTGCGCGCTGCCGACGCCGAGGAAGCGCAGCGACAGGGTCGAGGCGTTGGAATCAGGAGCACTCATCCGGTCACGCTAGCATGCGCGGCCAGCAGTTGCTGCCACCCGGCGCGGGCATCGGCGGCCTCGGCGCGCGCGCCGTAGAGTTTGCGCAGCGAGCGCTGCAGGCGCGCCAGCACCTCGGCACTCCACCCTGCCGGGTCACGCTGGCGTCCGCGGTCCCAGTCGATCACCCAGACCGCGCCATGCGCGTCCAGCAACAGGTTGTGCGCGTTGAGATCGGCATGCTGGAAGCCGCTGGCATGCACCTGGCCGAGCGTACTGCCGAGGCGGGTCCAGTCGATCGCCGTCCAGTCCGCCGTCGCGGCCAGCCGCGCCGACAGGGTTTCGGCCGCCGCGATCTGCGCCATCAACAAATCGCCGGTGTAGAAGGCGCCGCGGCGCCTGACCTCGGCCGCCAACGGCCGCGGCACCGGCAGCCCGGCGGCGACGGCCGCGGCGAGCAGGCGGAACTCGCGCAGCGGCCGCGCGCTGGCAGTCCCGGTCCAGACGTAGCTGTCCTTGAGCACCCGCGCAACCGCCCCGCCTCGGCGATAGCGGCGCAGCACGGCCGCGCCAAAGGGTGCATCGATGGCATAGGTGGCGCCGCGCCCCTTGTCGAGCACCCGGCGCTGCGGCCAGTGGGCCGGGTCGAACCAGGCGGCAGCGGGCGGCGGCAGGCGCGCAGCATCGTAGATGACGACACGGTCGCCATCGGTCAGCATCTGCGCCTGGATCGCCCTTTCGATCACCCGCCCGTCCCTCCTCCACAGCCCACAGCATAGCCGTGAACCCCGATTCCCCATCCGTCTGCCTGCTGCGCCTGTCGGCGCTGGGCGACGTCAGCCATGTGCTGCCGCTGGTCCACGCCTTCCGCCAGCAGCAGCCGCAGACCCGGCTCAGCTGGATCATCGGCGCCGGCGAGGCGCAGCTGATGGCGGGGCTCGAAGGCGTCGAGCTGCTGCCGTACCGCAAGAAGGATGGCTGGGCCGGCACCCGCAAGCTCTGGCAGCAGCTGCGCGGGCGGCGCTTCGACGCCTTGCTGCTGATGCAGCTGGCGCTGCGCGCGAACGCGATCAGCGTTGGCGTGCGCGCCGCCCGGCGCATCGGCTACGACCGCATGCGCTCGCGCGAGGGCCACGGGATGTTCATCCGCGAGCGCATCCCGGAACACGGCTACAGCCATGTGCTGGAAACCCTGTGCCGCTTCGGCGAGCCGCTCGGCGTGCGCGTCGATGAGCTGGTGTGGCCCTTCGCGATCCCCGACGAGGCCCACGCATTCGCCGAGCGCATGCTGCCGCCGGATGCGCCGCTGCTCGGCATCAGCGCGTGTTCCAGCCATTTGCAGCGCTCCTGGCACGCGCAGGGCTATGCCGAACTGGCGCGCCACGCGCACCGTCGCCACGGCATGCGCGTGGTCCTGCTCGGCGGGCGCAGCGAGGCCGAGCGCGCGATGGCCGACCGGATCCAGGCGCTCGCGCCGGACGCGCACTGCGTCGACCTGGTCGGCAAGGACACCCTGAAACAGATGCTGGCGCTGCTGCAGCGACTCACGGTCCTGGTGTCCCCGGATGCTGGTCCGGCGCACCTGGCCAGTGCGCTCGGCGTGCCGGTGATCGGCCTGCACGCGGCCACCGACCCGCGCCGCAGCGGGCCCTACCGCAGCCTGCAGTGGTGCGTGAACCGCTTCCCCGAGTTGGTGCGCAAGGCGCGCGGGATCGAAGACCTGTCGCAAGTGCGGTGGAGTACGCGCATCGAGTACGACGGGGTCATGGACCGGATCCAGATCGACGAGGTGCTGGCCACGCTCGACCGCCTGCTGGCCACGCCGGCGGCCGGGCGGCTGGCGCCGGCGCGCTTGCGGCGCGGCTGAGCGGACGCTTCCACGCCGGCGGATTCATTCGAGTCCGTTCTGCCGGAGTGAAGGCACGCCGAACTGGACAACCGCGGCGGCGATTCAGGCAGCCGGCCGCACCGGCGCCAGCCGCGCAGCTTCGTCCTCGGCGTAGATCCGCGAGCGCACCAGGAAACGCACACCCTCGCCGTTCTCGAGCGAGAACATGCCGCCGCGGCCTTCCACCACGTCGATGATGAGCTGGGTGTGCTTCCAGTACTCGAACTGCGGACGGCTGATGTAGAACGGCGCGCCGCCAATCTCGCCGAGATGGATGTCGCCCTCGCCGACGAGGAATTCGCCCTGCGAGTAGCACATCGGCGACGAGCCATCGCAGCAGCCGCCCGACTGGTGGAACATCAGCGCGCCGTGGCGCTGGCGCAGCCGGTCGATCAGTGCCAGCGCCGCCAGCGTGGGAACGACGCGCGGAACCAGTTCCATCGGAGTCTCCATGGGCGCCGCGGCCCGAGTCCGGGCCGCGGGCCGGTCCTGGCTCAGAAGAAGCCGAGCGCCTTGGGCGAGTAGCTGACCAGCAGGTTCTTGGTCTGCTGGTAGTGGTCGAGCATCTTGCTGTGGTTCTCGCGACCGATGCCCGACTGCTTGTAGCCGCCGAAGGCCGCATGCGCCGGGTAGGCGTGGTAACAGTTGGTCCAGACGCGGCCGGCCTGGATCGCGCGGCCCATGCGGTACAGCCGGTTGGCATCGCGGCTCCACACGCCAGCGCCCAGGCCATACAGCGTGTCGTTGGCGATGGCCAGCGCCTCGGCCTCGTCCTTGAAGGTGGTGACCGACACCACCGGCCCGAAGATCTCCTCCTGGAAGATGCGCATGCGGTTGTGGCCGCGGAACACGGTGGGTTTGACGTAGTAGCCGCCCGCGAGGTCTCCCGACAGATGGTTGCGCTCGCCACCGATCAGCACCTCGGCCCCTTCTTGGCGCCCGATGTCGACGTAGCTCAGGATCTTCTCCAGTTGCTCGCTGGAGGCCTGCGCGCCGACCATGGTGTTGGCGTCCAGCGGATTGCCCTGGCGGATCGCCGCGACGCGCTTGAGCGCGCGCTCCATGAAGCGGTCGTAGATCGATTCGTGGATCAGCGCGCGCGAGGGGCAGGTGCAGACTTCGCCCTGGTTGAAGGCGAACAGCACGAAGCCTTCGATCGCCTTGTCGAGGAAATCGTCGTCTTCCGCCATCACGTCGGCGAAGAAGATGTTGGGCGACTTGCCGCCGAGTTCCAGGGTCACCGGGATCAGGTTCTGGCTGGCGTACTGCATGATCAAGCGGCCGGTAGTGGTCTCGCCGGTGAAGGCGATCTTGGCGATCCGCGGGCTGGACGCCAACGGCTTGCCCGCCTCCAGGCCGAAACCGTTGACCACATTCAGCACACCCGGCGGCAGCAGGTCGGCGATCAGTTCGACCAGCACCAGGATGCTGGCGGGCGTCTGTTCCGCGGGCTTGAGCACCACGCAGTTGCCGGCGGCCAGCGCCGGCGCCAGCTTCCAGGTGGCCATCAGCAGCGGGAAGTTCCACGGGATGATCTGGCCGACCACGCCCAGCGGCTCATGGAAATGGTAGGCGATGGTGTCGTGGTCGATCTCGCTGATGCCGCCTTCCTGGGCGCGGATCACGCCGGCGAAATAGCGGAAGTGGTCGACCGCCAGGGGCACGTCGGCATTCAGGGTTTCGCGGATTGGCTTGCCGTTGTCCCAGCTCTCGGCGTAGGCCAGGCGCTCGCAGTTCTGCTCGATGCGGTCGGCGATGCGGTTGAGGATGTTCGCGCGCTCGGTCGCGGAGGTGCGGCCCCAGCGTTCGCGCGCCGCGTGCGCGGCGTCCAGCGCCAGTTCGACGTCTTCGCGGGTGGAGCGCGGGATCTGGGTGAACACCTGCCCGGTGACGGGCGTCAGGTTGTCGAAATACTGGCCACCCACCGGGGCGACCCACTGGCCGCCGATGAAATTGGCGTAGCGCGACTTGAAGACGGCGGACGGCGCGACGGCCTCCGGCTTGGCGATGGCGACCTGGCTCATGGGTTTCCTCCCTGGATTGCCGGCTGGATGCCGGATGCCCACGCCACTGCACAGCCAATGCCAACCCCATTGATGCTGCGGTGCACAGTCATTCAATTCATGCACTTGGAGCGTTTTCTGATGCATCGCAGGATCGACATCGCTTGCCAAGTGGGGCCTAGTGTGGTGTGTATCGGTACAGCAGTTGGCCAGGGTGTCGCAAAATGCGACAGGGAGGCTCGGGCATGACCACCGCAATGCACCAGCAGCGCACGGCGCAGGCGCGCGCGCAGTTCTTCGACCGCGACCGCGCACCGGGCAGCCTGCCCGAGCCGATCCTGGAATCCTGGCAGCGCTGCCGCCGCCTGGGACTGGCTGCCGAAGGCCGCCTGGCGGTGGAGCCCCTGCCGGATCCGCGGCTGCGCGAGTTGCGCGAACGCAACGAGTTGCTCCGGCGCGCCGCCCGCGCGGAGCTGGCGGCGCTGGCCGGCGAGGCTCGCGCCGCCACCAGCATCGTGCTGCTGACCGATGCCGATGGCTGGATCCTGGATGCCGCGGGAAGTCCGCAATTTCTCGACCGTGCCGGCCGCGTCGCGCTTATGCCGGGCGCCTGCTGGGGCGAGGGCACCACCGGGACCAATGCCATCGGCACCGCCATTGCCGCCGGCACCGCGGTGCGCGTACACGGCGGCGAGCATTACCTCGCCGCCAACCGCATCCTGTCGTGCACCGCGGCGCCGATCCACGATCCGGATGGCCGCCTGGCCGGCGTGCTGGACCTGTCCGGCGATGCCCAGATCGAACACCTGCACGCGCTGGGACTGGTGCGGCTGGCCGTGGCGCAGATCGAACATCGCTATTTCGACGCCAGCGTGGAGGGCTGCCAGGTGCTGCGCCTGCACCACGATCCGGCGCTGCTCGGCTCGGCCCACGAGGGCCTGCTCGGCTTTCGCGGCCAGCGGCTGGTGGCGGCCAGTTCCGCCGGGCTGCGCTTGTTCGGGCTGGAACGCAAGGACATCGGCCGCGTGCGCTGGAGCGAGCTGTTCGAGGACAGCCCGGAGGCGCTGCAACGCGCCGGCATGGCCAGCGACCGCCATGGCCGGATGTTGCATGCACGCCTGGACGACGCCGCCCCGCCGCGCCGCAGCGTGCGCCCGAGCACGGCGCCATCGCCCACTCCGGCATCCTCACCGGCATCCGGCGGCGAGATGCTGCTCGATGCCACCCTCGAGCACGCGCTGCGCCAGGCTCGGCGCGTGCTGGACGCCGGCCTCGCCGTGCTGCTGCAGGGCGAGACCGGCACCGGCAAGGAGTTGTTCGCGCGCGAGTTGCATCGGCGCAGCGCGCGCGCCGGGCGGCCGTTCGTGGCGGTGAACTGCGCGGCGCTGCCCGAGGGGCTGATCGAGGCCGAGTTGTTCGGCTACGAAGACGGCGCCTTCACCGGCGCGCGACGCCAGGGCAATCCGGGCCTGCTGCGCCAGGCCGATGGCGGCGTGCTCTTCCTTGACGAGATCGGCGACATGCCGCTGGCGCTACAACCGCGGCTGCTGCGCGTGCTGCAGGAGCGCGAACTGACGCCGCTGGGCGGCGGCCGCGCGGTCAGGCTTGATTTCGCGCTGGTCTGCGCATCGTTGCGCGATCTGTCGGCGCTGGTCCGCGAGGGCCGCTTCCGCGCCGATCTCTACTACCGCATCGCGCACCACGCGGTGGCGCTGCCTTCATTGGCCGCGCACGCCGACCGCCGCGCGCTGGTGCAGGCGCTGTGGCTGCGCACGGCCGGCGCGCGCACACTGGCGCCCGCGGCGCTCGACATCCTGGCGGCCTGCCCGTGGCCCGGCAACTATCGCCAGCTGGTGGCTTGCCTGGCCACCCTGGTTGCGCTCAGCGAGCCCGGCGATACCGTTGAAGCGGATGCCCTGCCCGCCTGGCTGCGCAGCGAAGCGGCGTCGCCGCCAGCGCCAGCCTCGGCGACCGGGCGCCTGGAGGAGATCGAGGAAGCCAGCATGCGCGCCGCGCTGGAGGCTTGCAGCGGCAACGTCAGCCGCGCCGCGCGCCAGCTCGGGATCAGCCGCAGCACGCTGTATCGCCGGCTTGGCGTGCCCGCCTGACCCACCTCAGTCGCGCGGCCGTCGCAGCGCCAGGTAGATGCAGACCACGCCACCGGCCAGGTAGATCGCCACCGATTGCCAGAACTGGCCAGGCTGCTCGGCGCGCACCACGTCGCGGCTGCTGCGCGAAACATCATGCTTGCCGGTGACGACCGAACGCCCCGCCACGGCCAGCGCAAAGGCACCGATCAGCAGCAGCGCCAGGCGCTGTCCTGTGCTGTGCCGGACCGGCTCGCGGGCCGGGCGCGGCTGACGCATGAACAACACGGCCGCGTAGATCCCGCAGGCCAGGGCGCCGGCGACGAGCAGCCCCGCGACCAGTCGCATCGCGCCGTCGGCGCCCGACTCGAACACGACCAGCGCCAGCACGAGCAGGAAGACCCCGAGTGCGGCGAGGGCAAAGGCAAGGACTCGCGATGGCTTGATGGCGGCTCTCCCGTTCCGGGACACGTGAGTCTCGCATCGCGGAGAGGTTGCGGCGAGTCCAGATTGGTGCGCTTGTTCGCGGATCGAACTGGAGTGCACGGGGGCACGAGGGCACGAGGGCACGAGGGCACGGAAGAGCCCGCTCGGCGCGAAGAAGTGCCTTTGCGTGCCCTCGTGCCCTCCTGCCCTCGTGCCCTCCTGCCATCCGAATTCAACACCTCTAAATCAAAATCCTACGGAATGTTCGGGCTCTTGACGCCCGTTCCGATATCGTCGCCGCCATCGCAGCCGCCCACAGACCCGCTTGGACCTTGCGCTCTTCGACTTCGACAGCACCATCACCACGCGCGACACCTTCGCCGAGTTCATCCGCTACGCCGCGCCGCGCTGGCGCGTGCCGTGGGGCGTGCCGCTGCTGGCGCCGTTGGCGCTGGGCTACCGCAAGGGCTGGGTGTCAGGTCACCTGATCCGCGCCAGCGCGGTGCGCGTGGGCCTGGGCGGAATGCCGCTGACGCACGCGCAGGCGCAAGGCGCGCGCTTCGCGGACGAGGTGCTGGCGACCATCGAACGGCCCGAGGTCATGGCCCGCATCGCATGGCACCGCGCGCGCGGCGACGAGATCTTGGTGGTCTCCGGCGCGCTCGACCTTTACCTCGCTCCCTGGTGCCGCCGCCACGGCCTGCGCTGGCTGTGCTCGGAACTGGAGGTCGCGAACGGGCGGCTCACCGGGCGCTACCGCGGCGAGCAGTGCGTCGCCGACGCCAAGCGCGAGCGCGTGCTCGCTGCGGTGGAACCCGGCGGCTATGGCGCGATCCACGCCTATGGCGACTCGCCCGACGACCACGCGATGCTGCGGATGGCGCAGCACGCCCATTATCGCGGCGAGCCGTGGGTGGATCCGCACCGCTAGCGGCAAG
Organism: Rhodanobacteraceae bacterium; assembly: GCA_016713135.1. NCBI lineage: Bacteria > Pseudomonadati > Pseudomonadota > Gammaproteobacteria > Lysobacterales > Rhodanobacteraceae > Rhodanobacteraceae bacterium. The sequence goes on from JADJPR010000002.1 coordinate 175,693, forward strand.
CCTCAGTGCGTCGCGGCGCGACCCTCGCGCACCAGCACGATGCGATCCCAACGCCAGGCCAGCTCGCGCAGCTCGGCCGGGGTGCCTTGCGGCCAGGACTTGCCGCGCAGCGCCTCGGTGTCGATCAGCGACAGCGGGTGCGTGGCGGCCAGCGGCAGCAGCGCGCTGGCGCCGAGTGCGGTGAAGGCTTCGGCGGCATCATAGGCTTGGGTGCGCGCGGACTCGTCCTCGACGAAGGGCAGCCAGCGGTTGACCGTGCCGCCGGCCACCAGCACCAGGATGTGCAGGCTGCGGCCGCCTTCGGATTCCGCCAGTTCGGAGGCGAGGTTGCCGATGTCGTGGACGCCCACCGGCGAGCGCCCGCGGCCAGCGTGGTAGGCGCCGAGCTTGAACAGCGCGCGCGGCGCCGCACCGGCACCGCGGTACCAGGCCATGAACTCGCGCTTCATCAGCAGCGCGCGGGCGTGGTTGGAAGCGTAGGGATCGGTCTGCTGGTCCTGGTAGATAGTAGTGCTGGCGGCCAGGTCTTCGAGCAGTTGCCAGCCGTCCGTGCCGCGCGCGTAGCCGTCGCGCAGCTCGCGCCACTCGTCGGGGGACAGGGCCAGCAGCGGCATGCGCGAGGGATCGTGCTGCGCCACCATCGCCTCGCCGGCCTCGACCACGCGCTTGCGGGCAGCCTCCAGCCGCTCGCGCGGCTCTCCGCGGGCGGCCTCGATCAGCGCGTCGAGGTGCAGGGCCGGTGACAGCACGAATTCCTGGTCGATGCCGACCAGATGCTGCGCCCCGTGCGCAACGAACAGCTCGGCCAGATCCACGTCCTCCTGCTGGTTCAGGAATGGCCAGGCGCCGGGATAGCGCTGGTTGAGCGCGTCGAAGCTGTCGCGGCCTGTCGCCAGCGCGGCGGCAATGCGCCGCGTGCTGTGCGGGCCGACCTCGACGATGAGCTTGCCGGGGGCTCGATCGTCGAGGCTGCGCACCAGCGCACCGCTGAACTCCGGCACATCGGCAAAGCCGTGATCTTCGCCGATCAACACGAAGCGCGCCTCGCCAGCGGCCTTGACCAGCCCGGCAGCGCCCGCGCCGGCCAGGCGCCCGTCTTTCAGTTCGATCGCTTGCTGCCGCGCCGACAGGTGCGCGCGCAGCGCCGCGTCATCGGCCCAGGCCAGGCTCGCGCAGGACAAGGACAGGGCCACCAGCCAGGTACGCATCGTCATCTCCATCGGGAACTGCGGCCACCATCGACGAAGCGCGCGACGGGTGCGAGCGGGATCGGCCTGAAACCGGATTTCGGCGGCGCGAAACCGGATCTCGCACCGGCGAATCAGCCGCAGCCGTCCAGCCAGTCGCGGAACAGACTGGCGCGTTCCTGGCTGACCACCGCGGGCGCCGCCAGCGGTGGCTTGAGGTCCACCTCCAGCCGGCCCTTGCTGCCGCGGTGGACCAGGCCGATCGCATCGATTTGCGCCAGCACCTGGCGGTTCAGGCGGAAGAAGCGCGCCGGCGGCAGCTGCCCTTCGAGTTCGTCGAGCGTCTGGTCCAGGGTGTAGCCGTGGCCCTCGCGCGTGACCAGGCGCACCACATGCTCCTTGACGAAATAGGCCACCTGGTCGACCGCGACCGCGCGCATCGCGCTGCCCTGCGACACCAGGAAGCGCTCGCGCCAGCGCTGCGCCGCGCGGAACTGCTCGGCCACCTGCGCCGCCGATGGCCGCGCGGCGGGCGTCCGGCCGCCCAGGCGGCGCCACTTCGCCAGCGCCAGCTCCAGGCGCTCGCGACGGATGGGCTTCAACAGGTAGTCCAGGCCGTAGACCTCGAAGGCGCGCAGCGCGTATTCGTCGTAGGCGGTGGTGAAGATCACCGGGGTGTCCGCCGGCAGCGCGTCGAACAGCTCGAAACACAACCCGTCGGCCAGGTGCACGTCGAGCATCACCAGCGCCGGCACGGGCGCCGCGGCCAGCCGTGCCAGCGCCGCGGCGACGGTGGCCAGCGGCGGCTCCTGCCGCAGCTCCGGCGCCAGCTCGCGCAGCAAACGCGCCAGGGCCTGCGCGGCGAGCGGTTCGTCCTCGATGATCAGCACATTCATGGTCGGGGATCCCGGGTGGATCGCAAGGGCATGGAGGGCAAGAAGGCACGAGGGCACGAAGGCACGAAACAGCCACTTCGGTGCGAAGGAGCGCTCTTTCGTGCCCTCGTGCCCTCATGCCCTCGTGCCCTCCGGTTCGATGCGCGAACTGGCGCGCCGGAGGCGACCGCAACTCCCGCCTGCGCACTCACGCCCGCGCCAGCCCCAGCCGCACGCGGAACTCGCCCCCAGCCTGCTCCACGCGCGGCGCCGGCAGCCCGAGCGCGGCGCAGCGCGCCGCGAGATTGCGCAGCCCCAGGCCCGCGCCCGGCTCGGCGCTGCGTCGCGGCTGCAAGGTGTTGGCGACCAGCACCCCGCCATCCGCGCGGACCAGGCGCACCCGCAGCGGCGCGTCGGGATCGACGCGGTTGTGACGCACCGCATTCTCGATCAGCAATTGCAGCGCCAGCAGCGGCAGGCGCTCGCCGGGTGCAGGGACGAGGTCGATCTCCACCGCCAGCGCCGAGCCATGGCGCGCGGACAGGATGCGCAGCCAGCCGCGCACGAAGTCCAGCTCCTGCGCCAGCGGCACCAGGTCCTGCGCGCCCTCGCGCAGCACGTAGCGCAGCACGTCCGACAGCTCCAGCACCAGCTCGCGCGCCCGCGCCGGATCCTGGTCGATCAGCGCGTGCAAGGCATTCAGGCTGTTGAACAGGAAATGCGGATTGAGCTGCGCCTTGAGCGCATCCAGTTCCGCACGCAGGGCCTGGCGCCGCGCGTCCTCGGCGGCGCGCTCGCTGCGGCGCCATTCTGCGAGCAGATCGAACACCAGCTGCTGCAGCGCCAGGCCGCCGCCAAAGGCCAGTGCCACCAGCAGCGTGAACGCCAGGTGCGGCCACGCAATCGTGTCATTCGATCCGGCCGCGATCTCGGCCAGCTTTGCGGGCAGATACAGCGCCAACAGCAATCCGGCCGACAGCAGCAGGCTCGTACCCAGTTGCAGCCCCAGGCGCAGGCCGAAGCGCTGCTGCCACGGCCAGCGCCGCTGCAGCCCGCGCGAGAGCCAGCGCAGCGCTTCGGCGAGCACGTAGACCAGCGCCAGGATCACGGCCACCAAGGCCAGCGAGAACCCGGGCGGCTGGTCGAACAACGCGGACACGTAAATGCCGGCCAGCACCGCACCGGCCAGCAGCGGCGGCATCAGTGCCCGCGCCAGCCATTCGCCGCGCTCGATGGTGAACTCGCGCTTCATGTGCCGATGCTGCACGCGCCCGGGCCGCGCGCCAAGGCTCGCCCGGCCGCATACGCCCGCCAGCGTTGCGGAAATGCCCGCACAGTCGGGCAAAATCGCATTCCCGTCGCGACCACCGGAGTGCTCTTGCGCCTGCCGCGCCCCGTCATCGTGGTGTGCCTGGTGATCCTGTCGACCCTCGCCTGGTCCACGGCGTCTGCCGCGACCATGCTGGAAGCGCGCTTCGCGCCGGACCTGCGCCGCTACGACAGCGACCAGGGGCTGCCGCAGAATTCGGTGACCGCCTTGCTGCGGGACCGCGCGGGCTATCTGTGGATCGGCACTTACGGCGGGCTGGTGCGCTACGACGGCCACAATTTCCGCAGCCATGCGAGCCATGCGACCGACGGCCCGCCAAGCGATCGGATCATCGCGCTGCTGGAGGATCCGCAGGGCCGGCTGTGGATCGCCACCGAAAATGCCGGAGTCGGGCGGCTGGATCCTGGCGAGCGCTTCCTGCGGCCGGAAGGCGGCTGCCAGGATGCCTGTCGCATGCGCCAGTTGATGCTGACCGGCGCGGGCGAGCTGGTGGCAGTGGGCGACCACGGGGCCTTCCGCCTGGACGAGCGCCTGCAGGCCCAGCCGATCCTGCCCGCCGGCCTGGACGCGGTCACCAGCGCGGCTGTCGATGCCCAGGGCGGCCTGTGGCTGACTGACCGCAAGCGCATCCTGCCGCCCGGCGCCTCGGCGCCCTTCGAACTGCCCGATGGCGGTGAGGTGCTGCGCCTGCTGGCCGACGCGCGTGGCGTCTGGGCCGCAAGCGCGCAGCTCTGGCGCCTGGACCCGCTGGCCGAGCCCCGACTCGCCTATCCGACGCAAGCGCTGCGGGTCCACAGCCTGACCGTCGATGCCGCGGGCGCGCACTGGATCGGCACCGAGTCGGAGGGCGTCTGGCGCGTCCCGGCCGGCAGCCAGACACCAGAGCCTGTGGACCTTGCCCCGGGCTTGCGCAATCCCGTGCTGCTGTCCGACGGCGAGGGCGCGATGTGGATCGGCGGCGATGGCCAGGGCCTGGCGCGCTGGAGCCCGTCGCAGGTCGGCGGCATCGGCGGTCCCGGCACGCCGCTGGCCGCGCCGACCATGGCGGTAATGCCGGGCGTCAGCGGCGACCTGTGGATCGGCGCCTTCTGCGGCGGCCTGTACCGCCAGCGGCCGCCGGCGCCGCTGCAGGTCTTCCAGTTGCCGGAAGTCGATGGCGCCTGCGTGTGGTCGCTGGTGCCCGACAGCGCGGCCGGCGTGATTGCCGGTCACGGCCGCGGCCGCATCGCCCACCTGGACGCCCAGGGGAAGGCCTTGCGCCGTTGGCGCCTGCCCGGCGAGCAGCGAATCCGCGCGCTCCACCTGGACGCCCTCGGGCAACTCTGGGCGGGCGGCTCGCAGGGCTTGTTCCGCGGTCCGCTGGCGGGCGCGCTGGAGGCGGTCCCCGGCTTTGGCCAGTCCGAGATCTCGACGATCCGCCCTGCGCGCGGCGGTGGGCTGTGGATCGGCAGCGATGCCGGGGTCGTGCTCTGGCGCGACGACCGCGCGCTGCGCAGCATCGGCAGCGCCGAGGGCCTGGGCAGCCGCTTCGTGCGCGCGGTCTACGAGGATCCGCGCGGCGTCTTGTGGATCGGCACCTACGGCGGCGGCCTGCACCGGGTGCAGGAAGGTCGCGTGCAGCGCTTCACCACCCGGGACGGACTGGCCGAGGACTTCGTGTCGTGCATCCTGGAGGACGGGCGCGGCCGGCTCTGGCTGGCCGGCAACCGCGGCCTGAGCAGCATCGACCGGGCCGCGCTGGACCAGTTCGAAGGTCGTTTGCTGAGCCCGACGCTGTACACCCGCCGCGATGGCATGCCGGTGTCCGAGACCAATGGCGGCGGCGCATCCGCCTGCGCCATCGACGCGCAGGGCCGGCTGCTGTTCGCGTTGATCTCCGGGGTGGCGGTGGTCGACCCCGCACGCATCGCACCGCGCACGCCGGTGCCCGGTCCGGCCGTGGACCTGGTCGAGGCGCGCATCGACGGCCGCACGCTGGACTGGCGCGCCGGGCTGACGATCGGCCCGGGCGAGGCCACCCTGGCGCTGCGCTATGCGGCGCCCAGCCTGTCGGGCGGCGAGCGCCTGCAGTTCCGCTATCGCCTCGACGGGCCGTGGATCGAGGTCGGCCACACGCGCGAGATCTTGCTCAGCGCCCTGCCCTTCGGCCAATGGCAACTGGAACTCGCCTCGCGCCTGGACGGCGGCCCGTGGACCACGACACCCACCCGGCTGGCGATCTCACGCCCGGCGCCCTGGCATGCCGACCTGCGCGTGCGCCTGGGCGCCGGCCTGCTGGCGCTGCTCGCGCTGGCGCTCGGCGTGCGCGCGCGCACCCTGGCGCTGCGCCAGCGCGCTGCGCGCCTGGACCAACTGGTGGCCGAGCGCACCGCCGCGCTGGCGGACGCCAATCGCCAGCTCGAAAGCCTGGCACGCACCGATCCGCTGACCGGCGTCGGCAATCGCCGCGGTTTCGTCGAGCACCTGGGGCATGACTGGCATGTCGCCGCGTACACGCGCCAGCCGCTGTCGCTGATCGCGCTGGATGTCGACAGCTTCAAGGCCTACAACGACCACTACGGTCATCCGGCCGGCGACGCCTGCCTGCAGCAGGTGGCTGGCATCCTGCGCGACCGGCTGGCGCAACTGCCCGTCTCCGGCGAGCGCCTGCTCGCGCGCACCGGCGGAGAGGAGTTCGCGGTGCTGCTGCGCGGCATGGGCGCGGCCGGCGCCGCTGCGCTGGCCGAAGCACTGCGCCAGTCCGTGGCCGAGCGCGCGATCCCGCATGCGCACTCGCCGGTCGCCGGCTACGTCACCATCAGTCTGGGCGTCGCCGGCGCGACGCCACAGGGTGACGATGACCCACAGTCGCTGATCGCGCGCGCCGATGCCGCGCTCTATCGCGCCAAGGCCGCCGGTCGCAACCGGGTGATCGCGGACGCGTAGCCCGGGGTACGCGCGCAGCGCGTTCCCCGGGTACTTGGCGACCCTGCTTGGACTGCGCCGACCGTCAGGCGCAAAGCCAAAAAGAGCCTGGAACGCAAAGGACGCAAAGACGGCAAAGGGCGCAAAGGAGAGCATCGAATTGAAGCGTCCTCGGCCAGGCCCAGACTCCCTCGGCTTCCTTGCTTGCTGCCCTTTGCGTCTTTGCGTCGAGGGCTCCTGATCCAGCTCCTCGGCCAGCGACTCAGCCCAGCGGGCGCACCCCGAACAGCCAGCCGTGCAGCCAGAAGGCGAACACCGCCCAGACCGCGGTGCCGATTGCCCAGGCGAGCGCATCACGCTGCCAGCCACGCGCCGGGTAGCCGCGTCCCAGGCGCCGGTCCTCGCGGCGCGAATGCACGTAGAGCAGCACCGCCCACAGCCCGAAACTGCCGAAAAGCACCACATCCGCGAGCATGCCGTTGGCCAGCAGGTGCGCCAGCGCCCAGACCTTGGTGCCGAGCACCATCGGGTGCCCGACGCGCGCCTTGAGCCAGGTGCGGGTCACGTACTTGGACGCCACCAGCAGGGCGAAGGCCGGAAGCATCAGCAGCGCCGCCAGGTGGCGCGTCCACAGCGGCGGCGCATACAGCAACACCGCCTCCGCGCGCGACTCGCGCCAGCCGATGACGATCAGCACCAGCCCGGCCAGCGAGAGCAGCGAATACACGCCCTTCCAGCCATTGGCGCCCAGCCGCGCGACCATCGCCGCGCGCCAGCCCGGCGCCAGCATCCCGAGCGAGTGCACGCCCAGGAACAGCAGCAAACCCACCACCAGCCAGATGCTCATCGTCCCGCCTCCTGCGCTTGCGCCCCGCGCCAGGCGCGGATCGCCGGCAGCAGCGCCTCGCGCCGCGCCAGGCTGTCGGCGCGCCAGACTGTTTTCGCGTCGTAGTACTCGTCGAAAGCCGGCGCGCCGGGCGGCAACTGCACCCAGGGCTGCTTGCTCGCCACGAAGATGTGCACATCCGGCGACAGCCGGTCCGGATCGTCCAGGGTGCCCACCCGCACGAACTTGAAGAAGGGCCCGCCGCCGCTGTAGTGACTCCACAGCGCCAGCCGGCACACCGGACACCGCGCGACCTGCTGCCCACGCCCGCTGGCCGAGGGTGTCAGCACCATCTCCGGCTCACCCGCGAGCGTCTCCACCCGATCGCTCTCGATCATCGCGTTCAGCGCGAAGGCACTGCCCGTCTCCCGCTGGCACCAGCGACAGTGGCAGCAGTGCACGATCAGCGGCGCGCCGGTCATGCGGTAGCGGATCGCGCGGCAGTCGCAGCCGCCGTCCAGCGTCAACATCCCATCGCCCATCTCCGCCTCCCTTCTGCCTGCCCATCCCCCAAGCATCCATCCGCACGGCCGCAAACGCCACTGCCGAATCCAGGCGCGCACCGCCAACGCCCAAGCGGCTATGATCCGCGGCGCCGAAGGGCCGCCAGAATTAGCGGCATACTTGCAGCACCGGAGGGATGGCAGAGCGGTTGATTGCACCGGTCTTGAAAACCGGCGGCCCCGAAAGTGGCCCGTGGGTTCGAATCCCACTCCCTCCGCCAAATCCGAGAGGGCGCGAGCGCAGCGAGTCCGCAGGACGCGGGCCAGGACGGCCCGCGCCATCCCACGCCCTCCGCCAACCACGTATCGCCCCGACTTCATCGAGCAACTGACACGAGCTTGCCTGCAGCCTGTCGTTAACCTCGACACCGGAACAGGACCCGCCGCGCATGCATTGGATTGCCCCCACCGAGAAGAACTCCGCCGCCGTCTCGCTCGAAAAGCGCCTGTGGGACGCTGCGGATCAGTTCCGCGCCAACTCGGGGCTGAAGGCGCAGGAGTACTCGGGGCCGATCCTGGGCTTGATCTTCCTGCGCTTTGCGGAGGTGCGGTTTGCCGCGCAGCGGGCGAAGCTGGAGGCGGCGGGGACGTCCTCGCGCCGCGGCAGTCGGGTCGATGAGCCCACGGCTTACCACGCGGACAACGTGCTCTACCTGGCGCCGGAGGCGCGCTTCGACTACCTGCTGACGCTGCCGGAGGCGGCGGACATCGGCGGCAAGGTCAATGCGGCGATGCGTGAGGTGGAGCGGCACAACCCGCAGTTGGCGGGTGTGCTGCCGAAGACCTTCAATCTGTTCACCGGCACGCTGCTGAAGGAGTTGCTGAAGAAGATCTCGGAGATCCCGGCCACGCTGGACTTCGATGCCTTCGGCCGGATCTACGAGTATTTCCTCGGCGAGTTCGCGATGAGCGAGGGCCAGGGCGGCGGGGAGTTCTACACCCCAAGCAGCATCGTGCAGTTGCTCGCGCAGGTGATTGAGCCCTACCACGGCCGCATCCTCGATCCCGCCTGCGGCTCGGGCGGCATGTTCGTGCAGTCGGCGCGCTTCGTGGCGGAGCATCAGCGCAATCCGGCCGCGGAGCTGTCCATCTGCGGCGTGGAGAAGACCGACGAGACCGGCCGCCTGTGCCGCCTGAACCTGGCGGTGCACGGGCTGGAGGGCGACATCCGCCACGGCGGCAACGTCAACAGCTACTACGACGATCCGCACGCGGCCACTGGCGCTTTCGACTTCGTGCTGGCCAACCCGCCGTTCAACGTGAATGCGGTGGACAAGGAGCGGCTCAAGGACATGGTCGGCCCCGGCCGGCGCTTTCCCTTCGGCCTGCCGCGCACCGACAACGCCAACTACCTGTGGATCCAGCTCTTCTACTCGGCGCTCAACGTCATCGGCCGCGCCGGCTTCGTGATGGCCAACTCGGCCTCCGACGCGCGCGCCAGCGAGCAGGAACTGCGCCAGAAACTGATCGAGGCGCGCGCGGTGGACGTGATGGTCGCCGTCGGCCCGAACATGTTCTACACGGTCACGCTGCCCTGCACCTTGTGGTTTTTGGACCGCAGCAAGGTCGGCACCGCGCGCGCCGAGACCGTGCTCTTCATCGACGCCCGCCACATCTACCGCCAGGTGGACCGCGCCCACCGCGACTGGACACCGGCGCAGATCGGCTTCATCGCCAACCTCGTGCGCCTCTACCGCGGCGAGGCCCCCGACCTGACCCTCGGCGGCGCGGAAACCGCGGCCAAGCTGACCGAGCATTTCTCCCCTCTCCCCCCGGGAGAGGGGCCGGGGGTGAGGGCGCCTTCAGTCACCACTTCCCGCCGAGACATTCCCGCCGAGCACATCACGTTCGCCCGCGAACTCAGGCAACGGCAAACCGACGCCGAGAGTCTGGTTTGGTCCCTGCTGCGCGATCGCCGCCTCGCTGGTTTCAAATTTCGCCGACAGCATCCGCATCCACCGTACATCCTCGACTTCTATTGCCACGAAGCGCGGCTTTGCATCGAACTGGATGGTGGCCAGCACGCGGAACAGGCCGTTCGGGATGCGAAGCGCGACCAGACGCTCAGTGAGTCCGGTGTACGGACGCTACGCTTCTGGAACAACGACGTTCTGGTGCAAACCGAAGCCGTACTGGAATCCATCTGGAACGCGCTGCATGCGCCCCTTCCAGCCCTTTCGCCCTCACCCCCAACCCCTCTCCCGAGGGGAGAGGGGCTTGTTTATCGCGACAAGCGGTGGGCCTTGAATGGCGGACCATTCGGATCGAAGCTCTCAACTAGGCACTATGCTGATTCCGGCGTACCGGTGATTCGCGGCACGAACATCTCGGGGAGCGCTCGATTCTCATTCGAGGATTTCGTATGGGTTTCGGAGGAAAAAGCAGACGAGCTTCTTCCGAATAACGCTCACCCAGGTGATTTGGTTTTCACACAGCGAGGGACAATTGGCCAAGTTGGGCTTATTCCACTCGACTCACCATTCAGACGCTTCGTCATCTCTCAGAGCCAGATGAAACTAACGCCTGACCCTCTCCAGGCAGACGCACTTTTCCTTTACTACTTCTTCTCGTCTCCCAGCACGGTTCAGACGATCCAGAACCTTGCATTCGCCTCTGGCGTTCCGCACATCAACTTGGAGATTCTTCGGAATTTCGAGGTGTCACTCCCCCCCCTTCAGATCCAGCAGCGCATCGCAGGCATCCTGTCGGCCTACGACGAACTGATCGAAAACAGCCAGCGGCGCATCAAGATCCTGGAGTCGATGGCCCGCGCCCTCTATCGCGAGTGGTTCGTCCACTTCCGCTTCCCCGGCTCCGAGTCCATCCCCCGCATCCCTTCCCCCTCGGCGAGATTCCGCTGGGGTGGGAGGTGACGACGGTAGCCGAGGCATTCGCGATCTCCGGCGGTGGAACGCCATCACGAAAGGAAGTGGGCTTCTGGGAAGGCGGCACAATTCAGTGGTACTCACCAAGCGACCTGACCGGCGCAGGCGCGATGTTCATGGACGATTCCAGCGACCACATTACCGAGCGCGGACTCGCGCAGAGCTCGGCGCGAATGTTCCCTGCGCGCAGCGTGATGCTCACCAGTCGGGCCACCATTGGAGCAATCGCGATCAACACGCATGAGGCTTGCACCAACCAAGGCTTCATCACCTGCCTGCCGAACGAGCGCGTGCCGCTCTACTTCCTTTTCCACTGGCTGACGGAAAACGTGCCGACGTTTCAGCGGATGGCGTCGGGCGCGACCTTCAAGGAAATCAGTCGAGGCGTTTTCAAGACCATCTCGTTTTTGCAGCCACCGGGCCGACTCGTCGAGCGGTTTGAAGCCATCGCCGGGCCGATGGCCGAACAAATTCTCGCGCTCCAGCGTCAAACCCAAAACCTACGCCGCACCCGCGACCTGCTGCTGCCCCGCCTTCTCTCGGGCCAGATCGATGTGGAGGCCCTCGCGCCATGATGCGCACCGCCGAAGACCTGCTGCAGGAACTCGCCGCGCTCGACGAGTCGCACCGCATCGAGGCCAAGCAGGCACGCCAGGTCGACCGCTCGATCATGGAAACGGTGTGCGCCTTCGCCAATGAACCTGGCCTTGGCGGTGGCTATCTGCTGCTGGGCGTGAGCCGCGACCCGCAGGACCTGTTCTCCAACGCCTACCGGGTGGACGGCATCGTCGATCCGGACCAGTTGCAGTCGGACCTTGCGAGCCAGTGCGCCGTCGTCTTCAACCGGCCCATCCGGCCGCGGGTGTCGGTCGAAGCACTGAATGGCAAGACCGTCGTGGTGGTCTTCGTGCCTGAGGCGGCGCCCACCGAAAAGCCGATCTTCATCCAGAACCTGGGGTTGCCACGCGGCGCTTTCCGGCGCGTCGGCCCGACCGACCAGGAGGGAACGGAAGACGATCTGGTGGCTTTGTACGCCGGGCACCAGGCGGATACCTTCGACGCGGCCGTGTTGCCCGATGCCGACATGAGCGACATCGATCCCGCCGCCATCAATGACTACCGGCAGCAACGCCGTGCGATTAATCCGGACGCCGAGGAATTGGCCTGGTCGGACGACGACCTGTTGCGCGCGCTGGGTTGTGCCAAGCGCGAGAACGGCCTGCTCAAGCCGACGGTGGCCGGCATCGTGCTGTTCGGGTCGACCATGGCCCTGCGCCGCTGCTTTCCGATGATGCGCATCGACTACATCCGGGTGCCTGGCCGGCAATGGGTGGAGAACCCGGATCACCGCTTCGACACCCTGGAGATCCGCGCGCCGCTGTTCACCGCCATCCGCCGCGCCACCAGCACGGTGCGCGACGAACTGCTCCAGTCCTTCTCGCTGCCCGAAGGCGCCCTGGCGCGCGAAGACGAACCCGCGCTGCCGCTGCGGGTGATCCGCGAGGCCATCGTCAACGCCGTAATGCACCGCAGCTACCGCATCCACGGCGCAATCCAGATCATCCGTTACGCCACGGCTCGGAAACCCGCAACCCGCGCATTGCCGCCGTGCTGCACGAGGTGAACATCGCCGAGACCAAGGGCAGCGGCATTCGCGCCATGCGCGAACTGATGCTCGCCCACGACCTGTTGCCTCCCACTTTCGAGTCGTCGCGCCCTGACCAGTTTGTCGCCACCTTCCTGTTCCATCACTTCCTGGGGCCGGACGATCTCATCTGGTTGCGCAGGCTCACCGGGGAACCGATCAGCGACGAAGAGTCCCGCGCCCTGGTGTTCGTGCGGGAACTGGGTGCCATCGACAACGCCGCGTATCGGGCCATCAACCGGACCGATACCTTGAACGCCTCATTCCACCTGCGCCGCCTGCGGGACCTGGGCTTGCTGGAGATGAAGGGCGCGGGTAGCCGGACCTACTATGTCCCAAGCGTGGTGTTCGCAGCCCAGTCTCTCGTCGACCGTTCCCCCGGGATCACGGGGAATCCGCACCACCCCACGCCAAATACACACCACCCCGCCCCGAATACACACCACCCCACCCCAAATACACACCAGCTACCGGCGGATACACACCAGCTCTCGCCAGATCTGCCGGCTACGCTGCGAGCCAGGATCCCCGCCGCCGGGGCCAAGCCACGCAAGGACACCCTGCGGACATTGATCCGTGACCTCTGTGCCTGGCGCGCCCTCAGCGCCAGAGACCTGGCGACGCTGCTTGGTGGACGGGACCACAAGCACCTGGTCCGTGAGTTCCTCGGCCCCATGGTCGGCGAAGGTCTGCTTGCCTACACCATCCCGGCGATGGAAAACCACCCGGAACAGCGTTACACCGTGCCGACAGACCGGCCCGTGAGCGACAAGGCGACTGCATGACCGCCCACCCCTACACCGAAGACCAGCTCGTCGAGCAACCCGCCATCGGGTTGTTTGCCGAGATCGGCTGGCAGACGGTGTCGGCGGTGGACGAGTCCCTTGGCGCGGGCGGTACGCTGGGGCGCGAAACCAAAGGCGAGGTGGTGCTCACTCCGCGGCTGCGCGCGGCGCTCACCCAGCTCAATCCCGGTCTGCCAGCCGAGGCGATCCAGAACGCCATCGATGAACTGGTGCGCGACCGCTCGGCGATGAGCCTGGCGGCGGCCAATCGCGAGATCTACCGGCTGCTCAAGGACGGCATCCCGGTCTCGGTGCCGGACCGCGAGCACGGCGGGCAGAAGACCGAGCGACTGCGGGTGGTCGACTGGGAGCACCCGGAGCGCAACGATTTCCTGCTGGCCAGCCAACTCAGCGTGGTCGGCAGCCTGTACACGTGTCGCCCGGACCTGGTCGGCTTCGTCAACGGGCTGCCTTGGGTGGTGGTCGAGCTGAAGAAGCCCGGTGTGCCGGCGCGCGCGGCCTTCGACGAGAACCTGACCCACTACAAGCAGCAGATCCCGCAGCTCTTCTGGTTCAACGCGCTGCTGATTGCCAGCAATGGCAGCGACAGCCGGGTGGGATCGCTCACCGCCGACTGGGAGCGATTCTTCGAGTGGAAGCGCATCGCGCGCGAGGACGAGCCGCGCCGGGTGTCGCTGGAGGTGATGCTGCGCGGCAGCTGCGACCGCGCGCGCCTGCTCGACCTGGTGGAGAACTTCACGCTGTTCTCCGAGCACAAGGCGGGTCTGGTCAAGGTGCTCGGCCAGAACCACCAGTTCCTCGGCGTCAACAATGCCATCGCATCCATGCTGGAGGCGCGCAAGCTGGGCCACGGGCGCGGCGGCGTGTTCTGGCAGACCCAGGGCAGCGGCAAGAGCTTCTCGATGGTGTTCTTCGCGCAGAAGGTGCTGCGCAAACTGGCCGGCAACTGGACCTTCGTGGTGGTCACCGACCGCGTGGAGCTGGACCAGCAGATCGCCAAGACCTTCAAGACCGTGGGCGCGGTGAGCGAGGCCGAGGGCGATGCCTGCCACGCCAGCAGCGGCGCGCACCTGCGCGAACTGCTGCGAGGCAACCACCGCTATGTGTTCACCCTGGTGCACAAGTTCCAGACGCCCGAGGCGCTGACCGACCGTTCCGATGTGATCGTGCTGACCGACGAGGCGCATCGCAGCCAGTACGACACGCTGGCGCTGAACATGCGCGCGGCGCTGCCCAAGGCGATGTTCCTGGCCTTCACCGGCACCCCGCTGATCGCCGGCGAGGAGCGCACGCGGGAGGTGTTTGGCGACTATGTCTCGATCTACGATTTCCAGCAGTCGGTGGAGGACGGCGCGACGGTGCCGCTCTACTACGAGAACCGCACGCCGGAGCTGGAACTGGTCAACCCCGACCTCAACGACGACATCTACCGCCTGATCGAGGATGCCGAGCTGGATGCCGACCAGGAAGCGAAGCTCGAAAAGGTGCTGGGGCGGCAATACCACCTGATCACCCGCGACGACCGGCTGGAGACGGTGGCGCAGGACATCGTGCGGCACTTCCTCGGCCGCGGATTCCTGGGCAAGGCGATGGTGGTGTCCATCGACAAGGCCACCGCGCTGCGGATGCATGACAAGGTCAGGAAGCACTGGGCCGCCGAGACGGCGCGGGTGCAGAAGGAGCTCGGCGAACTCGGCTACCAGCCGCGCGGTGGCGAGACGAGCCCCGACCAGGCCCGGCGCGATCTGCGCCGCGCTGAGCTGAAAGCGCGGCTGGATGTGCTGAGCAGCACCGACATGGCGCTGATCGTCTCGCCCGGGCAGAACGAGATCGAGCAGATGAAGAAGCTCGGCCTCGACATCGAGCCGCACCGCCGGCGGATGAACGACTCGCAGCCAAGCCTGGACGAGCGCTTCAAGGACACCACCGACCCGCTGCAACTGGTGTTCGTCTGCGCCATGTGGCTGACCGGATTCGACGCGCCAAGCTGCTCGACCGTGTACCTCGACAAGCCGATGCGCAACCACACGCTGATGCAGACCATCGCCCGCGCCAACCGCGTGTACCCGGGCAAGCACAGCGGCGTGATCGTGGACTACGCCAATGTGTTCGCGTCGCTGGAGCGGGCGCTGGCCATCTACGGCGCCGGCAAGGGCGGCGCCAACCCGGTCAAGGACAAGTCCGAGCTGGCCGCGGCGCTCGGTGCGGCTGTCGCTGCGGTAACCGCCTTCTGCGCCGGCCACGGCGTCGACTTCGCAGGGATCGAGGCATTGCCGCTGGGCAGCCTGCAGCGGCTGGCGGCGGTCGAGGACGCCGTCAACGCGCTGATCGGCCCCGATGCGCGGCGCCGCGAGTTCCTGGGACACGAGAAGCTCGTCGCCACGCTGTACCGCGCCGTCAAACCTGATCCCGCGGCCATCGAGTTCTCCGCGCGCGTGTCCGGCATCGCCACCCTGGCGGCCGTCATTCGGGCCCGACTCAATCCCAACCCGCCGGACATCCAGGCGATCCTCGCTCAGATCGCCGGCGTGCTGGACGAGTCGATCACCGGCACCGCAATCCGGCAGGATGGGCCGCCGGCCATCGATTTGTCGAAGATCAACTTCGAGGCGCTGGCGCAGCGCTTCAAGGAATCGAAGCACAAGAACACCGACCTGGAGGCGCTGAAGGCGGCGATCCAGGCGCGGCTCGAAAAGCTCGTGCGCCTCAACCGCACGCGCGCCGACTTCGCCGAGAAGTTCGAGGCGCTGATCGAGAGCTACAACAACGGCAGCCGTAATATCGAACAGCTCTTCGAGGAGCTGCTGAACCTCTCCAACAGCCTGAATGACGAGCAGCAGCGCCACATCCGTGAGCACCTGAGCGAGGAAGAACTGGTCATCTTCGACATCCTGACCCGCCCCGCACCGGCGCTCACCACCGCCGAACGCGACGAGGTCAAGAAAGTGGCCCGCGAACTGCTGGCGCGGCTCAAGACCCTGCTGGTGCTCAACTGGCGGCAGAAGTCGGCGGCGCGCTCCACCCTCAAACTCGCCATCGAAGACACCCTCGACCAACTGCCCGCAGGTTACGACCGGCCGCTGTACGCGCAGAAATGCTCAGCCCTGTTCGAGCATGTGTACGAGAGCTATCCGGAGCGGAATGCCGGGGTGTATGCAGCCGAGCCTTGATGCCGTGCCGCGTCGCAGCAGGCGTCATCGTACCGGCAACAGCGCCCGATACAGCTCCGCATACCGCCGCGCAGACTCAGTCCACGACCAGTCGCGCGCCATGCCGTTGGCCTGCAGGCGTGTCCAAACCTCGGGCTGGCGCCAGCAGTCGAGGGCGGTGCGGACGGCGTAGGCGACGCCGCCAGCATCGCTGTGTTCGAACAGGATGCCGGTGCCATCGGGTTGGTCGAAACTGTCGACCGTGTCGGCCAGGCCGCCGACGCGCCTGACCAGCGGGAGGGTGCCGTAGCGCTGGCTGTACATCTGGTTGAGGCCGCAGGGCTCGAAGCGCGAGGGCATGATGAGCATGTCGGCGCCGGCCTCGATGCGGTGCGCCAGGCCCTCGTCGTAGGCTGTGCTGACGGCGACCCGACCCGGCATCGACGCCGCCCACTCGGCGAATCCGCGTTCGAGGCCGCGATCGCCCGAGGCGAGCACGACGAGCTGCAGCGGCAGCGCGTCCAGTTCGCTGCGCGCGGCGAGCAAGGCGTCCGCACCCTTCTGGTGGGCGAGTCGGCCGATGAAGGCCAGCAGCGGGTCATCGCCCTGCACCAGCCCCAGCTCACGCTGCAGCGCGGCCTTGTTCGCGCGCTTTCCGGCGTCCACCGTGGCGGCGTCGTAGCGCTGCGCGATCAGCGGATCGGTGGCCGGGTTCCACACGTTCTCGTCGATGCCGTTGAGGATTCCGGTGAGCACCGCGGAACGCGCGCGCAGGACGCCATCGAGGCGCTCGCCGAACTCAGGCGTCTGGATCTCGCGCGCATAGGTGGGCGAGACCGTGGTCAGTGCGTCGGCCAGTTGCAGGCCGGCTTTCAGGAAGGAGAAATCGCCATAGAACTCGACGCCTTCCGGGTGCCACAGATCCTCCGGAAGGCCGAGCGCACGGTATTGCGGGTGATCGAAAATGCCCTGATAGGCGAGGTTGTGGATGGTCATCACGCTGCGCGGCCGCGCGGCGCCCTGCGCCAGGTACACGGGTACCAGGCCGGTGTGCCAGTCGTTGAGATGCACGAGGTCGGCCGCCAGCTCGCCGCCCGCTGCGCCGCCGGCGATCTTTGCCACCGCCTCGCAGAAGGTCGCGAAGCGCAGCGCGTTGTCGCCAAAGGCGTGTCCATCGGCGTCGACATAGGGCCCGCCGGCGCGGTCGAACAGCGCCGGCGCGTCGAGCAGCAGCAGCGGCACGCCATTGTCCGGATGGGTGCCGGCGAGCACCGTCAGCGCCTGCCCGCGCACCTCGACGGTGGCGATCGCTCGCGCGTCCCGCAAACGCGCCGGCACACCGCGATAGGCCGGCATGATCACGCGCATCGAGATGCCCTGCCGCGCCAGCGCGGCCGGCAGCGCGGCGGCGACATCCGCCAGCCCGCCGGTCTTGACCAGCGGATAGACCTCGGAGGCCGCGAACAGGACCTTCACAGCGGCACGTAGCGCAACTGCCCGAGCATGTCGCGCGTCACCAGCACGACCCCGTTGGCGATCACGTGGAAGCGCTCGGCGTCGCGCACCGGATCGAAGCCGATGTGCATGCCATCGGGAATCCGGCAGCCCTTGTCGAGCACCGCGCGGCGGATCTTGCAGCCACGCCCGACCGAGACGTCCGGCAGCAGCACCGATTCATCGATCTCGGCGTCCATTTCGACGCGCACGTTCGAGAACAGCAGCGAGCGGCGCACGGTGGCGCCGACGACCAGGCAACCGCCCGAGACCATCGAATCCAGCGCGCATCCGGCGCGCCCGTCCTGCGCAGCGAACTTCGCCGGCGGCACCTGTTCCTGGTAGGTCCAGATCGGCCAGTCGCCATCGTAGAGATTCAGCTCCGGCAAGGGATCGAGCAGTTCCAGGTTCGCCTTCCAGAAGGCCTCGACGGTGCCGACGTCGCGCCAGTAGGCCTGGCGGCTGCGATCCTCGCGATCGCGGAATGGGTAAGCCAGCGCCGAGTGCGCGTGGATCGCCTTCGGGATGATGTCCTTGCCGAAGTCGTGACTCGAGGACTTGTCGGCCGCATCGCTGACCAGCTGGTCGATCAGGAACTGCGTGTTGAACACATAGATGCCCATCGACGCCAGCGCCACGTCGCTGCGCCCGGGAATCGGCTCCGGCGCCGCCGGTTTCTCGGCGAACTGGCGGATGCGCATGTCGGCGTCCACCGCCATGACCCCGAAGGCACTCGCTTCCACCAGCGGCACCTCGATGCAGCCCACAGTGAAGTCGGCGCCACGATGCACATGCTCGGCCAGCATCGTGCCGTAGTCCATTTTGTAGATGTGATCGCCGGCCAGCACCAGGATGTAGCGCGGAGCGTGCGACAGCAGGATGTCGATGTTCTGGAACACCGCATCGGCGGTGCCGGCGTACCAGGAGGTCTCGTCGACCCGCTGCTGCGCGGGAAACAGCTCGACGAACTCGTTGAACTCGCCGCGCAGGAAGCCCCAGCCCATCTGGATGTGGCGGATCAGCGAGTGCGACTTGTACTGGGTCAGAACGGCGATCCGGCGGATGCCGGAGTTGATGCAGTTGGACAACGGGAAATCGATGATGCGGAACTTGCCGCCGAAGGGCACCGCCGGCTTGGCGCGCCAGTCGGTCAGCGCACTCAGGCGCGTCCCGCGCCCGCCCGCCAGCACCAGCGCCAGCGTCTCCTTGGTCAGCCGGCTGACGAATCGCGGATCCTGCTGGTCGCGCATCGCAAAGCACTCCTTCGGACGACGGGTCCATCCTAGACGAATGCGCAAACTCGACCCGGAGTTTCGTCAAACCGGGCGTTTGAGCCGGTCGGAGAACTCGACGAACGCAGCCGCGACCGCTGCCGGCGCCTCCAGTTGCGGATAGTGGCCGACGCCGGCGAGTTCCACGACATCGGCGTTCGCCACCAGCCGGCGATAGCCCTGCACCAGGTGCAGTCCCGAGATCGGGTCGTCGATGCCGTCGACCAGGCGCAGCGGCATTGGCGCGTGCGCCAGCGCACACACCCAGCGTTTCCGATGGCGGCGGCGTTCGGCCATGTAGCCGATCAGCTGCGGCATCACCCGGCGGCCGTCCTTGTGCTCGATCAGCGACCACATCGCGCCCAGTTCGGCGTCGTCGAGCGGCTGCTTGCAGATCTTGCGCATCGCCGCGGCGAAGCGCGGATATCGCGTCAGGCGTGCGACCAGCGGCCCGATCGGCGATGCCAGCAACTTCTGGATCAGCCGCGGGCGATGGCACTCCGGAATCAGTCCACCGTTAAGCAGGCACAGTTGCTGCAAAGTCCAGCGGCTGCTGCCATCGATCTGGCGCGCCAGCAGTTCCTGGGCGACGGTATCGCCGTAGTCGTGCGCCAGCACCCGGCAGCGGTCGATGCCGAAATGCACCAGCACCGCCTCGGCCAGGTCGGCCTGCGCGGCGATGCGGTAATCGCCGTCCGCCGGTTTGTCCGACAGGCCGAAGCCGAGCAGATCGAAGGAGATCAGCCGAAAGCGATCGGCGAGCAGGGGCTCCAGCCGATGCCAGTCCAGAGAGGAGGTCGGAAAGCCGTGCAACAGCAGGACCGGTTCACCGCTGCCGACGCTGCGCACGTAGATCTGCCGGCCGCGCCAGCCGAGCCAGCCACCGGTGGCCAACCATCGCTCGACGTCGGGCATTGCGCGATCTCCAGTGGGGCCGGCGGTCGGGAGCCCCGGCCGCCCTTGTCGATGCGCAGATTCGCGTATCGAACTTCAGGCCACGAGGGAGCGAGGGCACGCAAGAGCGGGTTCGGTGCGATGGATCGCTACTGCGCCCTCGCCTTGATCATCGCAGATCGATGCGCAACGGGAAGGCGGTTGGCTATCGTGGTCGCCCTCACCTCTCCCTGAGCTGGCCATGCATCTGCGCCCTGCCACCATCGACGACTGCCCGCTGATCCTGCAACTGATCCGCGAGCTGGCCGATTACGAGCGCCTGCTGCACGAGGTCGAAGCGACGGCGCATCTGCTGGAAACGCATCTGTTCGGTGCGCAGCCGCGCGCCGAGGCGCTGATCGTGGAGGCCGACGGCGAAGTCGCCGGCTTCGCCCTGTTCTTCCACAACTTCTCGACCTTCCTCGGCAAGCCCGGGCTGTACCTCGAAGACCTGTACATCCGACCGGCCTTCCGCGGTCGCGGCTACGGGCGACAGGTCATGCAGGCGCTGGCGCGGATCGCGCTGGCGGGCGGCTGCGGGCGTTTCGAGTGGTGGGTGCTGGACTGGAACTCGCCGGCCATCGAGTTCTACCGCAGCCTGGGCGCGCAGTCGATGAGCGACTGGACGGTCCAGCGGGTCAGCGGCGAAGCGCTGGCGGCGCTGGCTTCGGGGGCGACGGGCTAGCCGGAGCTTCGCCGATCTGTGCTTGGCGCAACTGCCGGGCGCCTCAACGCACCGGCGCCGGCCGCGGACCCTCGATGAGCGTGAATCGCGCCCGCGCTGCCGGGTAATCGACATCGACCACGAACCAGCGCAGCAGCGAGCCACCCAGGGCACCATCGACCTTGCGGTCCATGAAACCCGACATGTACTCGTGGAAGTTGGAATCCGCGCGCCGGGTGAACCAGACCGGGCCGACGCGGTGGCCGGCGATCTCCATCTGCGGCACTTCGATCATCGCCTCGCCTTTGGTGGCGCCGCCGCGCAGATCGGCGTTCTCGACCACGCGCCAGTCCGGATGGGCCTTGCGCCAGGCATCGAACAGGCTGGCGACGATGAAGCTGGTGGCGCAGTCGCCGGGAGATCCAACACCGATCGCCTTCGCCGCGTCGGCGGAGGCTGAGATGGTCGCCCCCGTGTCGAACAGGAAAGGCAGTTCGACGCCATCGACGCGTGCCACGATGCTCGGGAAATGGGTCTTGCGCTGGCCGTCTTCGTCCACCGGGAATCCCAGCGGCACGCTGTGCGGCGCGCTCGCATCGATCGGCGCCGCATCGGCCAGCAAACGACCTTGTGCATAGTCGAAGGTCCAGCGACGGCCGCCGAACCAGTCCTGACCGAGCATGCCATCGCCGAAGTTCACACGCGGATCCGGCGGCAGGACGTACAGCCGCCCCTTCGCCGGGCCGTCGCGCCGGTCAGTATCAGGGTCCAGCGCCGGGATACCCTGACCTGGGGCGAAGGCCGGGAACGCGGCCAGGCGCATCTCGCGATCGCCGTCGCGCAGGCTGACCACGTCGAGCTGCAGCCGGTTCACGCTGGATTCGGCCAGCCACAGGCCGCCACCGGTATCGGTGTACAGCCGCAGGGTCTCGCCGCCGGCGGTCGTCGGGGTGACGAAAAACCGGTCGCAACTGAAGTCCACCGGCAGTGCGACCGGTACTGCCGCCACCGCGCCGGACAGCCCGGCCAGCATCCATCCGACCACTCGTGCGAGCGGTTCCCGCATCCTCGCCGCGACCTGCATGACGTGTCTTCCTTGCCTGGACCGGCGAAAGTCTGGCGAGCGCCGGGACGGCGCGGCCAGTGCCAGCAGTCCCGCCCCGGGAACCAGGACGAAAGGCAGGTCCCGCTGTCTGCGCGACGGGCGTCCGGATGCGCCGCCGGGATGCAGACAATCGGCGAGTCGGACTTGCCCGGGTGACGGCGCTGCGCAATCCTGTCGCGACGCCGCATGTTCGCGGGCGCAGTTGCGGAGATCCCTCGATGCGCAGGAACCGACTGTCGATCGTCACCTGGCTAGCCGTGGCACCGGCGCTCTCGGCGGCCCCGGTCGACCGCTGCGATCAGATCGCAGGTTATGAGCTGTCGCCGAGCATCAGCGGCAACACCGTCGCCAGCTTCGGCAACCAGTACGATCTGAATGCCTGCGCCGGGCAGCCCGGCGCCTCGCTGCTGCCCGCCTCGGGCCAGGCGACCGAACAGGTGGTCAAGCTGCAAGTGGCCAGCCCGTGCACGGCCACAGTGACCGTGGTGGGCGGATTCTCGGGTGCCAACCAGTCGGATCCGGCTGTCTACGCGGCCACCACCTGCCCCATCGCGGATCCGGGCAGCACCCAGTTCCTCGACAGCAGCTGCCTCGCGGCCGCCGATGCCACGGGCGGGCTCGGCACCGAGGTGATCAGCTTCGCGGCGCAGCCCGGGGTGGATTACTTCGTGTACTTCGACGGCTTCCTCGCCGCGCAGGGCCCGTACACCGCCACCCTCAGCGGATGCACGCTGACGGATCCAGCAGCGGATCCCGTGTTCGCCAACGGTTTCGAGGGCTGACGGCCCTGAGTGTCGCGACACCGGAGTCGGGTCACGCGATACCTCGAGCGGTGCGTCGCGAGACATCCGGAGCGTATCGCGCCAGCGAAATCCGTCGCGGGACGTCTTGCGGCGTGTCGCCAGATGCTCCCTGCGATGTCGCGCTACCGTAATCGGTCCGCGGGCGGCGGTGACCGCACCGGCCGCCGCGCATCTCGTGTCACGTCTTCGGTAACGTCACTCCCAACTGCCCCTGGTACTTGCCGCCGCGGTCGCGGTAGCTGGTGGCGCAGACCTCGTCGGACTCGAAGAACAGCATCTGCGCCACGCCCTCGTTGGCGTAGATTTTGGCCGGCAGCGGAGTGGTGTTGCTGAATTCCAGGGTCACGTGGCCTTCCCACTCCGGTTCCAGCGGGGTCACGTTGACGATGATCCCGCAGCGCGCGTAGGTGCTCTTGCCGAGGCACACCGTGAGCACGCTGCGCGGAATGCGGAAGTACTCCACTGTGCGCGCCAGGCAGAAGGAGTTCGGCGGGATGATGCACACCGGGCCCTTGAAGTCGACGAAGCTGCGCTCGTCGAAGTTCTTCGGATCGACGATGGTCGAGTTGATGTTGGTGAAGATCTTGAACTCGTCGGCGCAGCGCACGTCGTAGCCGTAGCTCGACGTGCCGTAGCTGACCAGGCGCTGCCCGTCGCCGCCGTAGCGCACCTGTTCGGGCGCGAAGGGCTCGATCATCCCGTGCTGCTCCGCCATGCGGCGGATCCAGTGGTCGCTCTTGATGCTCATCGCGGTTTCAGCGGCGGCTGTCGAGCACGGTGTTCCACTCGGCCACCTTGCCGGCCACTTTCGGGCTGGCGAGGAAGGCATCGACATCGCCCTCGATGCTGATCGAGTTGATCGCATCGCCCTGGCGGATCGCGTCGACCACGTTCTGACCCTCGATCACTTCGCCGAACACGCTGTGCTTGCCGTCCAGGTGCGGCGTCGGCCCGTGGGTGATGAAGAACTGGCTGCCGTTGGTGCCCGGGCCGGCATTGGCCATCGACAGGATGCCCGCCTTGTTGTGGCGCAGCGAGCTGGCGAATTCATCGCCGAAGCGGTAGCCCGGGCCGCCGCGTCCACTACCTTCCGGACAGCCGCCCTGGATCATGAAATTGCTGATCACGCGGTGGAAATTCAGGCCGTTGTAGAAGCCGCGCTTCGCCAGGTTGGCAAAGCTGGCGACCGTCAGCGGCGTCAGGTCAGGCGTCAGCTTGACACGGATGGTGCCGCGGGAGGTGTTGAACACAGCGGTCAGATCAGTCATGGCAACCTCGACAAGTCAGGAATGAAGTTCAGGCAAGCTGCGCGCCGGCATTGACGATGCCTGTGCACAGCGAAAGGGTGGCAACCCACAACGCGACGGACACGCGGTCCTGCTCGATCGCCGCGTGCAAATCGCGGTGCAGCAGTCGCGCCGCAAGATAGGTGGCGAATTGCACGAGGAGCGCCACCAGGCCCCATTGCGCCAATTGCCACAGATCCTCGCTGCGCGCCATCGCGACTGCCACCGGAATGGCGAAACCGAGCATCGCACCCGCCAGCATCACCGCGGCGCTGACACTGCCGGCGCGGATCAGTTCGAGTTCGCTGTGCGGCGTGGCCAGGGTGTACAGCGACCAGAACGCCGCGAGCAACAGCATCCCCATCGCGAAAAAGGCCGCGAATTCGGGCAGATGGCTCAGGTAATTCGGCATCATGGGTGGGCCCGGCGCATGGGGGCGCAGACTAGCCCGGAAATTTCGTGAGGTCACGCGGATGATCGCGAAGACCGCGCGCCGGTCGGTTGCCAGGGCCGCGGGACAATTGCCCCGGAAGCTCCTTTGCGTCGCGGCGCGCTTTCGGTTGAACTCCGCACCTTCCTGTCGTCCCGCCCACGCATGCCCTTACGCCTCAAGCTGCTGCTGATCGCCATGGTGGCCGCGGTGTTCCCGCTGGCCGGCTGGCGCTTCGTGGTGCAGATGGAAACCACGCTCAGGCAGAGCCAGGAGCGTGCGGTGATGGCGTCTGCGCGCACGCTCGCCAGCGCCTTGCCGGCGGCGGATGGCGATTTGCGCGCCGCGCTGATCGCGCCCGCGGTGCTGCATGCGCGGCCGATGAACATCGACGTGGCCACCGACGGCTACCCGGACGACTGGGGCTCCTGGCATGTCGAGCCCGAACTGTTGCCGAGCGAAGGCGGCCTGCGCGCACGCCTGTACGTGGGCCGCGGCCCGGGCGCGATCAATTTATGGCTTGAGGTGGACGACGACACGCCGGTCGCCGCTGCCGCCGACGGCACCCTTGGAGAGCATGCGGACCACATCGACCTGTGGCTGCGCGATCGTTATGGCGAACGCCGCTGGCGCGTCGCGCGTATGGGCGACGGGATCACCGCTGCGCAGCCGATGCCGGGCGCGGATGGCCGCCAGCCCAGCTTCGACTTGCCGGCAGCGTGGACCGAAGGGCCGGGCGGCTATCGGGTGGAACTGCGCGTGCCGGTGGCGGATCCAGGGCTGGAACTGGCGCTGGATGTGCGCGACTACCCGGTCATCGGCGCCGATTTGCCGCGTGCCAGCGCCAGCAGCGCCGCTCGCGGCCTGCGCTACCGGGCACTCGCGCCGCTGTGGCGCGAGAGCCCGCTGCTGCGCAGCCTGGTGCCGGAGAACGCACGGCTGCGGGTGCTCGACGGCGAGGGCTATGTGCTGGCGCGCAGCGGCAGCCTGCGCCCGGGCAGCGACACCTCCGATGACGACCACGAACTTTCCTTCCTGCGCTGGCTGCGCGCGCTGGTCTACCGTCACCTGCTGGCGCCGCAGATGGCCAGCGGCGACGGCTACGCCTACAACCTGCTGCGCCTGACAACCACCCAGGTGGACGCTGCGCTGACCGGCACCCCGGGCGCCACCTGGCGGCCGGCGGCGAGCCAGGCGAGCGTGATCCTGACCGTGGCCCTGCCGCTGCTGCACGGCTCGGACGTGGTCGGCGTGGTCATGCTGGAAGAGACCTCTGACGCGCTGCTGTTATGGACCAACCGCGCGCTCGGCAGCCTGCTGCTCGGCGGACTGCTGACCATGCTGGTCGCGGCAGCGATCCTGTTCGGCTACGCCGGCTACCTGTCCTACCGCATCCGCAAACTGCGCAACGCCGCCGAGAACGCACTGACCGCGGAAGGTCGCGTCGTCGGCAACTTCCCGCGTTCCAGTGCGGTCGATGAGATCGGCGACCTCTCGCGCAGCTTCGGCCGCCTGCTCGACCAGGTCAGCGCCTACACCGACTACCTGCGCACCCTGGGCGGCAAGCTCTCGCACGAGCTGGCGACCCCGCTGGCGGTGGTCAAGTCCTCGCTGGAAAACCTGGAACAGGAGGCGATGACCGAATCGGCGCGGATCTACGCGGAGCGCGCGCGCTCCGGCGCCGAACGCCTCGGCGCATTGCTGCGTACGCTGTCGCAGGCCAGCCGCATCGAGAGCGCGATCGCCGGCGCCGAGGCCGAGGACTTCGACCTGCGCGAATTCCTGATCGGCGCCGCGGCCGGCTATCGCGACCTGGCCGAGGACCGCGAGTTCACCCTTGCGGTGCCGGAGAATCCGTTGCCCTTCCACGGCGCACCCGAACTGATCCACCAGGCGCTCGACAAGCTGGTCGACAACGCCCTCGGCTTCTGCCCACCCGGCGGCTCGATTCGCCTGGCACTGGAAGTGAAGATCATCGGCAGCATCGATCTGGTGCTGTCCAACAACGGCCCGCCACTGCCGCAGAAGATGCAGGACCGTTTGTTCGATTCGCTCATCAGCGTGCGCGACGGCCGCGCCACCATGTCCCCACACCTCGGCCTTGGCCTCTACATCGTCCGCCTCGTCGCCGAGTTGCATCAGGGCGAAGCGAGCGCCGCCAACCTGCCCGACATGAGCGGCGTCGAGTTCCGGATGCGCATGCGGGGCATGCGTTAGGAGCGGTTGTTGGTTGTTGGTTGTTGGTGGCAGCGAAGCTCACACGCCGCGACACCTGTGGGAGCCGACTCTGTCGGCGATCTTTCCAGCGGCCGCCGGAGAAGGGCTGAAGCCACAGGTTCCCGACCACCGGCTCTTGCTGCCGACAACCGACAACCCGCATCTCACACTAGACTGCCGCAGTCGATCCACTGGAGACACCCATGCAACTAGACCTCACCGGCCGCCACGCCCTGATCGGCGGCGGCAGCCAGGGCATCGGCCGCGCCGCGGCGCTTGAGCTGGCGCAACTGGGTGCCGATGTCACCGTGATCGGGCGCGATGAAGCGCGCCTGCATGCGACGCTGGTCGAACTGACGGCGATTCGGCGCGGCCGTTACCACGCGCTGGTCGCCGACTACGCCGACCGCACGGCGCTGGCGCGGATCGCTGGCGACTGGCTGGCGCAGTTCCCGGCACAGATCCTGGTCAACAACACCGGCGGGCCGCCGCCGGGGCCGATCGAGCTGGCCAGCGAGGAGGCCTTCCTCGACACCTTCGGCCAGCATCTGCTGTGCAACCAGTTGCTGACGCGGCTGGCATTGCCGGGCATGCGCGCGGCTGGCTACGGCCGCATCGTCAATGTGATTTCCACGTCCGTGCGCGAGCCGATCAAGGGTCTGGGCGTGTCGAATACCGTGCGCGGCGCGGTCGCTTCGTGGGCCAAGACCCTGGCCACCGAACTGGCGCCGGAAGGGATCACGGTCAACAACGTGCTGCCCGGCTTCACCCGGAC
This sequence comes from Rhodanobacteraceae bacterium, assembly GCA_016713135.1. NCBI lineage: Bacteria > Pseudomonadati > Pseudomonadota > Gammaproteobacteria > Lysobacterales > Rhodanobacteraceae > Rhodanobacteraceae bacterium. The sequence goes on from JADJPR010000002.1 coordinate 202,841, forward strand.
CGCGCGCCTCGACGGGCTGATCGCCGGCAAGATGAAGTCCAGCGGCGCCAGCGAGGACGCGGTGGCCGCCGGCATGAAGTCGGTGGTACCGATGGGCCGCTTCGCCGACGCCGGCGAGGTCGCCGCGGCAATCGCCTTCCTCGCTTCGCCGGCCGCCGGGTACATCACCGGCGTCAGCCTCGCGGTCGATGGCGGACGCACGCTGTGCCTGTGAGCGATATGCTCGCGGGTGGTGACACTCAAGCGGCATGACGCCTGGCGCATGACCGTGACGGGAGGGCACGCGGGCAAGAGGGCACGAGGGCACGAAATGGCCCGGCACCCGCTTTCCCGTGCCCTCGTGCTCTCTTGCCCTCGTGCCCTCGTCCCGAACCATGCGTGATTCCCTGCTGCGCCTGACCAATTTCATCGACGGCGACTACTGCGCGCCGCTTTCCGGCGCCTGGCTGCCGGTGACCGAACCCGCGACGGGGCAGGTTTATGCCGAGGTGCCCGATTCCGGCGCGGCTGACATCGATGCCGCAGTCGCTGCGGCACAGCGGGCGCAGCGCGGCTGGGCGGCGACCGCGCCGAGTGCACGCGCGGCGATGCTGCGGCGGATCGCTGACCTGATCGAATCGCAGCTGGATGCTTTTGCCGAAGAAGAGTCGCGCGACAGCGGCAAGCCGGTCCATGTGGCGCGCAGCGTCGACATTCCGCGCGCGGTCAGCAACTTCCGCTTCTTTGCCTCGATGGCCGAGAGTTTTGCCTCCGAAAGCCATGTCGGCGAAGTCGGCACGCTGAACTACACGCTGCGCCAGCCGCTCGGGATCGTCGGCTGCATCAGCCCGTGGAACTTGCCGCTGTACCTGCTGACCTGGAAAATTGCGCCGGCGCTGGCGGCGGGCAATTGCGTGATCGCCAAGCCGAGCGAGATCACCCCGGTAACCGCCTGGCTGCTCGGCGAGATCGTGCAGCAGGCGGGCCTGCCGCCGGGCGTGCTCGCCATCGTGCACGGCAGCGGGCCGCGCTGCGGCCAGCCGCTGGTGGCGCACCCGAAGATCAAGGCGATCTCCTTCACCGGCAGCACCGCCACCGGCGCCGCCATCGCCAGCGCGACAACAACCCAGTTCAAGAAGCTCTCGCTCGAGATGGGCGGCAAGAACGCCACCGTGGTGTTCGCCGACTGCGACTTCGAGCGCACCGTGGCCGAATGCGTGCGCGCGGCCTTCTCCAACCAGGGCCAGATCTGCCTGTGCGGCTCGCGCATCCTGGTCGAGCGCCCTTTGCTTGCGCGCTTCCGCGAGGCTTTCGTCGAGCGCGTGCGCCAGCTGCGCGTGGGCGATCCGCGCAACCCGCAGAGCGACATTGGCGCGCTGGTGTCAGCCGCGCACCGCGACAAGGTCGAGAGCTACATCGCCCTGGCGCACGAGGAAGGCGGACGCCTGCTGACCGGCGGCGAACGGGTGGCCGTCGAAGGTCGCTGCGCCAACGGCTATTTCCTGGCGCCGACGGTGTTCGACCACCTGGACGCACACTGCCGCGTCAACCAGGAAGAGATCTTCGGCCCGGTGGCGACGATCACCGCCTTCGACGACGAGGCGCAGGCATTGGCCTACGCCAACAGCACCCGCTACGGCCTGGCCGCGAGCGTGTGGACCCAGGACCTCTCGCGCGCGCACCGCGTCGCCGCGGAACTGGAAGCCGGCGTCGTCTGGATCAACTGCTGGATGGCGCGCGATTTGCGGACGCCCTTCGGCGGCGTCAAGCACTCCGGCCTCGGCCGCGAGGGCGGACTCGACGGCATGCGCTTCTTTACCGAGCCGAAGAATGTGTCGTTGAGGGTGTGAGTGGTGAGTAGTGAGTAGTGAGTAGTGAGTAGCGGGTAAAATCCGGCGGTTGCGCGGGCTTGCGCAAGCGAGCGGCTGCTACTGACTACTCACTACTGACTACTCACACCCCATACATGACCGCCAGCATCCACACGAGCACCGCACCGAAGCCCGTCGGCCACTATCCGCATGCACGGCGGGTGGGCGATCTGCTGTTCCTGTCCGGCATCGGCCCGCGCTCGCCTGAGGACAACTCGATCCCGGGCAATGTGCACGATGCCGGCGGCGCATTGGTCGAGTACGACATCGCCGCGCAGTGCCATTCGGTGTTCGCCAACGTGCGTGCGGTGCTGGAAGCCTGTGGCGCGCAATGGTCGGATCTGGTCGACGTGACCGTCTACCTCACCGACATGGCGCGCGACTTCAAGGTCTACAACCGGATCTGGGCCGAGTATTTCCCTGACCCGGAGCAGGCGCCTTGCCGCACCACGCTGGGCATCAGCGCCCTGCCGACGCCGATCGCCATCGAACTCAAGTGCGTTGCGCAGGCGCCGGCGGTACGCGCGGGTCTGTGACCCACGAGCCCGATCCACTCATCGAACCAACCCCGGGACGAATCCCATGTGGCCATCCCCGATCAACCTCAACGCCTGGATCGACGAGCACCGCCATTTGCTCAAGCCGCCGGTGGCGAACAAGTGCATCGAGCAGGGCGACTTCATCGTGATGATCGTCGGTGGGCCGAACGCGCGCACCGACTACCATGTCGAGGACGGCCCGGAGTTCTTCTACCAGCTCGAAGGCGAGATGGTGCTGAAGATCCAGCACGAGGGTCGCGCCCAGGATGTGCCGATCCGCGCCGGCCAGATCTATTACCTGCCGCCACGAGTCCCGCACTCGCCGCAGCGCATGGCTGGTTCAATTGGCCTCGTCATCGAACGCAAGCGCCTGGCGCATGAACTCGACGGCCTGCTGTGGTATTGCGAACGCTGCAACCACAAGCTGTACGAGGAATTCTTCGCACTGGAGAACATCGAAACCCAGTTCGGTGCCGTATTCGACCGCTTCTACTCGTCCACCGAAAAGCGCACCTGCAGCGCGTGCGGGTATTTGAATCCGGCGCCGGGGCGATACGGGTGAAGCGGTGTTGGTTGCTGGTGTTGGTGTTGGAAAAGGCAACGCAGCGGCGCTCTGGGATATCAGCCTGTCCGCGAGCGAAGTACCACGAGTCCTTCCAACACCAACAACTAACACCAACACCTGACACCGCATCAACGGCTCAGGCGCTAGCATCCCCAATCCCGTCACCCTCCACGAGGATCGCCCCATGGCCATCGAACTCCCCGCCCTGCCCTACGCCCGCGACGCGCTGGTGCCGCATATCTCGCCGGAAACCATCGATTTCCACTACAGCAAGCACCATCAGGCCTACGTCACCAACCTGAACAACCTGATCAAGGGCACCGCGCACGAGAACCAGAGCCTGGAAGAGATCGTGCGTTCGTCCTCCGGCGGCGTGTTCAACAATGCGGCCCAGGTGTGGAACCACAGTTTCTACTGGAACTGCCTGAAGCCGAACGGCGGCGGCGCCCCGACGGGCGCGTTGACAGCGGCCATCGACGCTGGCAGCTTCGACAGGTTCAAGGAAGAGTTCACCAAGACCGCGATCGGCACCTTCGGCTCCGGCTGGGCCTGGCTGGTGCAGCGCGCCGACGGTTCGCTGGCGCTGGCCAGCACCAGCAACGCCGCCACCCCGCTGACCGGCGACGACAAGCCGCTGCTGACCTGCGATGTGTGGGAACACGCCTACTACATCGACTACCGCAACCTGCGCGCGAAGTACGTCGAGGCCTTCTGGAACCTGGTCAACTGGGATTTCGTCTCGGCGCAGATGCGCTGATCGATGCTTCGCGGAGCCCGGAGTGCGCGCCCTGGCGCGTTCTCCGGGTACTTTCGAGGCAGCTGCGCCGTACACCGGCCTACGTCAGACGCGCCAGCGCCGGCTCGATCTGTGCCTGCCGCCCGAGCAACTCGGCGGCCAGCTTGAGCCGCCGTCGCAACTCCGCCGTGTCGCCCGCAGTGATCGTTGCGTGGCCCACCTTGCGCCCGGCGCGTGCCGACTTTCCGTAGTCGTGCCAGTGCAGTCCCGGCACCGTGAGTGCCCGGTTGCGGTCGGGCAACTCGCCGATCCAGTTCAGCATGCAGGACACCCCGCGCGGCGTGGTGTCGCCCAGCGGCAGGCCGGCCACCGCGCGGATGTGGTTCTCGAATTGGCTCGTCACCGCGCCTTCGATGGTCCAATGGCCGCTGTTGTGCACCCGCGGCGCCATCTCGTTGGCCAGCAGCTGTCCGTCCACTTCGAAGAACTCGATCGCGAAGGCGCCGACATAGTCCAGCGCCTCGGCCAGTCGTGCGGCGCAAGACTCGGCGGCCGCGACCAGCTCGGGCCCGACCCGGGCCGGTGCCAGCGTCACCGAGAGCACGCCATTGACGTGGATGTTCTCCACCAGCGGGTAACAGCGCAGTTCGCCGTCCTGCGAGCGCACGGCCACGATCGACAGCTCGCGCTGGAAACCGATGCGGGTCTCCAGCACGCAGGGCGCCTGACCCAGCCGGGTGTAGGCGTCCTCCAGCAGCGACGCGTCGGCGACGCTGATCTGGCCCTTGCCGTCATAGCCGAAGCGACGCGTCTTCAGGATCGCCGGGAAGCTGACCGATGCCATCGCCGCCGGGATCTGGCTGGCGTCGTCGATGATCGCGAACGGCGCCACGCCGGTGCCGATGCGCGCGAACAGCGCCTTCTCCGAGCCGCGGTCCTGGGCCGTCGCCAGCGACAGCGGGTTCGGGCGCACCGGACGAACGGCCGCCAGTTCGCGCAGCGCCGGGGCCGAGACGTTCTCGAAATCAAAGGTGATCGCGGCGCAGACATCGGCAAAACGATGCAGCGCAGCGAGGTCGTCGAAAGCCGCCACTTCCAGCGGCGCCACCTCGCCGGAGCAGGCGTCCACCGCCGGATCCAGCGCATGCACGCGCACGCCGAGCGGCGCTGCGGCCAGCGCCATCATGCGCGCCAGTTGGCCGCCGCCAATGACGCCTATTCGCATGCCGGCCGCCGCGGATCGGGCTCAGCGAGCACGCGTTCGGTCTGCGCCTGGCGCAGCGCATTAAGGCGTGCGGCGAGTGGCGGATTGGTCAGCGCGAGGATCGCCGCCGCCGCCAGCGCCGCGTTCTTGGCGCCGGCCTGGCCGATCGCCAGGGTGAGCACCGGGATGCCAGCCGGCATCTGCACGATCGACAGCAGCGAGTCCATGCCGTTGAGCGCCCGCGACTGCACCGGCACGCCGAGCACCGGCAGCCAGGTCTTGGCCGCCAGCATGCCCGGCAGGTGCGCGGCGCCGCCGGCGCCGGCGATGATCACGCGGATACCACGCTCCTCGGCTTCTTCGGCGTAGCTGAACAGAAGATCGGGCGTGCGATGCGCCGACACCACCCGCACCTCGTGCGGAATGCGCAGTTCATCCAGCAGTTCTGCAGCAGCGGACATGGTTTCCCAGTCCGAGCGCGAGCCCATCACCACACCCACCTGCGGCAAGATCGGTTCCACGGTCGCTTCTGGAGATAGCCGGGGGAGCGCGCTATGTTAGCGGTCCTGTCGCAACGCACCAAACCCGATGGCCATCGACCGGCGCCTGCTCGAGATTCTGTGCTGTCCTGTGTCAAGGCGCCCCCTGCGCCTGATGCGGCAGGATCAGCTGACCTGGCTGAACGGTGAGGTCGCCCGCGGCAGCGTGCTGGATGTCCAGGGTCGCCCGGTCGCCGAGCCGCTGCAATCCGGGCTGATCACTGACGATGCCAAGGTGGTGTACCGCGTCGAGGACGACATTCCGGTCCTACTACCAGAGGATGGTATCGGCACCACGCAGTTCAGCGGGTTCCCCAACTGAGGCTTGAGTAAACTGTGACGTAGTTCCAGATTTCTACTCTTGGCAACAACGAGGACAGATGCATGAGTTACCCTGCGCCTCGAGACATCAGGCTTCCCGGGAACCGGCAGCCTCATCCAGGGGGATGCACGTGACCAACGGCACCGACAACAAGGTGGTCGACCTGCAGCAGCGCCAGGCCGCCCAGACACAGCAGTTCGACCGCGTCGGCGATCTGATCAAGACCTGTCGCGGCATCGCACAGAAGCGCCTTGCGCTGCTGGTCGGCGCATTGTTCGACAGTGTCGACGACACCCTGTTCGATCTGGCTGAAAAGGCCGAAAACAACACCATCCAGACGCGCTATTTCGATGGCATGCGCGAGGTGCGCAAGAAGCGCCAGCTGGTCGAACGCCTGTTCCAGGAGCAACTGACCCGCGAGTTCGGCAACCTGGGTTCGGGCGCGCGCCCGAGCGAAAGCGCTCCCGCCCCGGCCGCGCCCTCAGGGCTGGCCCTGCTGGAGGACAAGGAACTCGAAGAATCGCTGGCGGTGTCGGCGATGGTGGGCAAGGCGAACAATCGCCTCGCGCAGCAGCTCTACGCCCTGGAACAGCGGATGTCGGTGCTCGCTGGCGGCAACAAGGTGGACGAAAGCAACAACCCACTGTCGCCGCGCTGCCTGTGCGTGACTTTCCAGTCCACTCAGGGCGAGCTGGATGTCGACCTCAACGTCAAGCTGCTGATCCTCAAGTTGTTCGACAAGCATGTCATGGGCAACCTTGACGTGCTCTACGACGAAATCAATCAGCTGCTGATTCACGCGGGTGTGCTGCCGCAGCTCAAGTTCCCCCTGCAATCATCGGCGCCGCGACGCGCACCGGTGCCGCAGGGCATGGCTGCACCCGCGGACTTGCCGGTGGCCGCCGCCGGCGATGAGCCAGCGCCCGCCCAGAACGTGTACTCGGCTGCAGCCTATGCCGAGGCGGAGCTGCAGATCGAGCTCTACAACACGGTGCGTTCGCTGCTGGCCTCGCGCCGGGCGATCACCCCGGGCATGCCGGGAGCGACAGGACCGGCGACCGGCGGACAACCCTTCGCAACCCACGATCTGGTCAGCGCGCTCAGCATCCTGCAAAGCCAGGCGATGGCCTTCCCGTCCCAGCACCACCTGGGTCCGATGATGTCGGTGCTCCCGACGGCACAGATCAAGGAGGATCTGGTCGGCCACCTCAAGCGGCTCAACAGCGGGAGCGAGAAGCATCGTGTTGCCGAGGTGGACGAGGACACCATCGACCTCGTCAGCATGTTGTTCGAATTCATCCTGCAGGATCGCAATCTGCCGGCCGAGATCCAGGCCCTGCTGGCGCGCCTGCAGATTCCGTATCTGAAATGCGCAATCCTCGACAAGGCGCTATTCGCGCGCAAGGAACATCCCGCGCGCCAGTTACTCGACGAGTTGGCGCAGTCAGGCCTGGCCTGGAGCGAGGAAAGCGACAAGGACGGCCGCTTCTACGAAAAGGTCAAGAGTGTCGTCGAGCAGTTGCTGAAGGACTTCAGCGACGATGTACAGATCTTCGATCGCCTGCTGAAGGACTTCCGCGAGTTCATCAGCTCTTCGCGCAAGCGCGCGGAGGTGGCCGAACTGCGTGCAGCCGAGGCTGCGCGCGGCCGCGAACGCCTGCAAGGCGCGCGCAAGACCGCCGCACGCGAGATCCTGTCGCGCATCGAGGGCCGTCGATTGCCCGAAGTGATCCGCCACATCCTGACCCGGCCCTGGGCCAATGTGCTGGTCCTGACCATCCTGCGCCAGGGCGAAGGTTCGCACCCCTGGAAGACCTCGCTGCGCGTAGCCGACGAACTCGTCTGGGCGGCGCAGGACAAGTCCAGTGACGCGGATCGCGGCCGGCTGCGCGCCTTGGTGCCGGAGCTGGAAAAGGCTCTGCGGCAGGGTCTGGCGATGGTGGCCTACCACGACAACGATGTGCGCCAACTGCTTGGCGACCTCAACGCCTTCTTTGCGCTCCAGCTGGATCCGGACAGCCAACGCCCGGGCGACGCAGCCGACTTGGCTGACGCGGCACCGCCGGGTGGATCGGGGGGTGAGCTTGCCCGTGGACCCGGCGATCCAGCAACCGGCGTGGAAGAGAACTTCGTCGACGAACTGGCGCGCCAGCCGGAGAGCAGCGAGGCAGTCGTCGATCCGGAATCGGAAATCAAGGATCAGTTCTACGAGCTGGCGCGCTCGATCAAGGTCGGAACCTGGATTGAGTTCCGTCATGCCGAAGGGCGCGGCGAACGCGCCAAGCTGTCGTGGATCAGCCCGATCAGCAACAAGTACCTGTTCGTCAACCGCAAGGGCCTGAAGGTCGCGGACAAGACCCTGTGGGCCCTCGCATCCGAGTTGCGCCATGGCCAGGCGATGCTGCTCGACGACGTGCCCCTGTTCGACCGCGCACTGGATGCGATTGTCGAACGCCTGAAGACCTCGGTCAGCCAGGGCCCAGACGGCGCAGCCTTGCCGGAGTCGACCTGATCGACATGGGCGATGCGCAACTGCCGCGGCGGCCGCTGACCGTCGGTGCACCGGCGGCGGATATCGTCGCGCGCGATGTTGCGCGCGCGCTCGCTGAGGACATCGGGAGCGGTGACGCCAGTGCGGCGTTGATTGCGACCGGCACGCGCGGTTGCGCGGAGGTGGTCGCGCGCGAAGCCATGGTGCTTGCCGGCAGCGCCTGGTTCGATGCCTGCCTGCGAATGCTCGACCCCGATGCCCGCATCGACTGGCGCCACCACGATGGCGACCATCTCGCCGCCGGTGAAGTGCTGTGTGAAATCGAAGCCGAAGCGCGCGCCCTGCTCAGCGGCGAGCGCAGCGCACTCAATTTTCTGCAGACCTTGTCCGGCACCGCCACCACGACGGCCGCCTACGTGGCGCTGACCGCGGGCAGCAACACCCGCCTGCTCGACACGCGCAAGACCTTGCCGGGCCTGCGCTATGCACAGAAGTACGCAGTGCGCGTGGGCGGCGCACAGAATCACCGGCTAGGTCTCTACGACGCCGTGCTGATCAAGGAGAACCACATCATCGCCGCCGGGGGAATCGGCGCCGCGATCCGCCGCGCGCGCGAGCTGTCGCCGTCGCTGGAAGTGGAGATCGAGGTCGAGAGCCTGGCCGAGTACCGTGAAGCGCTGGCGGCAGGGCCCGACCGGATCATGCTCGATGAGCTGGTACCGGACGAGTTACGCCAGGCTATCGCCGAACGCGTTCCCGGCGTGGAACTGGAGCTCTCGGGCGGCGTGGAGCACGCGCGCCTGGCCGAACTGTGCCAGCTGGGCGTCGACTACATCTCGATTGGCGCGCTGACCAAGCACCTGCGCGCCATCGACCTGTCGCTGCGCTGGCGCAAGCGTGGCTGACCCCGCGCCGGGCGCGAGCCCAAGAGCGCGGCAAAGATCAGAACACGCCCGCCATGCGCGCCACGAGGACGCCCAGCGTCAATGCGGCAACGATGAGGAAGCCCCACATGAGCCCGGTGCGACTGCTGCTGGCGGCCTGCTTGGGCGCAACTGGCGCCACGGCTGGCGCTTCGTTGCGCGCACCCTGCTGACCCATTTCCTGGCCCGGGGCGAGCAACAGGAACCGGATGGTGTCGAGACGCAGCTCGTCGCCCGCTTTCATCAGCTGGCGCGTGATGCGACGGTCATTGACGTAGGTTCCGTTCGACGAACCCAGGTCTTCGACCATCACGCCATCCGGAGTGACGCGCAATTCGGCATGCCGGCGCGAGACCTCCTCGGACGGGATCGAGATCTCGCACTCGCTCTGGCGGCCGATCACGGCGCTGTTGGTCACCGGGAAGATCTTGCCGAAGGTGACGCCGGAGACGCCACGCAGCACGAACTTCGGCAGCGCCATGCGCACCTTGGTGCGGCCATCGTCATCCACCTCCGGTTCGCGTGGGCGCGGCGGCGGCGCACTCGACGCCTTTTCCACCGCCACTGCACGGGCCCGCACGCTGCCGAAAGTGACCAGATCACCCGGTTTCACGTCGGTGCTGGCCGTGACCGGCTTGCCATTCACGGTGACCGCGTTTTCGGGATGCAGCGCGCTGATCTTCGCGCCGACACCCGCGAATTCGATCTCTGCGTGGCGCGGCGCGATTCCTGGCGTGAGCAGCACGATGTCCACGTCGGATGCGCTGCCCAGCACGGCGCGACCGGAATCAAGCTCCACCGGTGCATGCTCGCCATTCGGAAAAAGTAACTTCATTCGTCCCCCAGGATGTGTCCGATAGGGCCGCGGCGATGCGTCATCGCTGCGCGGAAGCCGGCTGCGCCAGATCGCGCGCCAGGCGGAACCCCACGGTGTTGCTCAACCAGTCGCGCGATTCGGCGCGCCGTGAGATCGTCGCCGCCTCGTCCTTGTCGCTGTGCCACGCGCTACCCATGATCATGCGCTTGCTGCAATCCCCACTGCTGCGCGCCGCCTGACCCGGACTGCGTCCCGCGTGCGTGTCGTTGGCGCAATCCGCCACCCATTCGCGCACATTGCCCTCCATATCATAGAGGCCCGCCGGCGAAGCCTCAAAGCGTCCGACGGGCGCGGTGTAGGCGTGGCCGTCGTCGCAGGACTGCGCACCGTTTCCACCTTCGGCCTTGCGGTAACTCTGGTCGGCGCGATTGCCACTGGCGCAGCCCTTGACCTTGACCTGACGCGCGAGCAACTGCCACTCGGCCTCCGACGGCAGGCGGTAGTTCTGCCCGGTGGTTTGCGACAACCACTTTGCATAGGCGGTTGCATCATTGAAGCCGACGCACACCACCGGGTGATCGCCGCCCTGGGGAAAGCCCGGTTCGCGCCAGGTGCGATCGCGCGAAACAGAGAAGAACCCGCCCTCGCGATTGCGGCAGCCTTCCTGTGTGACCGTATGGCGCGCCGCCTCGACGAAAGCGCGGAACTCGGCGACGCTGACCTCGCGACGGGCCACCGCGAAGGGCTGCGCGACCTTCGCGGCAATATCACCGCCGCGCTTCGCGCCGCCCAGCAGAACATCGCCGGCGCCGACGATCACCATCTCCGGCGTGCCCGCGGCATCGCGGAAGCGATACCCGGGCTTGCCGATCACCTTGGCCTCGGCCAGCCATTTCTTCAGCTCGGCGTCGCCCGGCACCAGCGCCAGCGCCTGGTTCAATGCGAGTTCCGCTTCCGCGCCCTTCCAGGCGGCAAGCGCCGTGCGCGCCGACTCGCGCAGGCGCCCGACCCGCTGGTTCCAGCGCCCGTCGATCCGCGCGAGCAGCGCCGCGGTATCCAGGCCCGGGGTTTGCGCCACCTGGCGCGCGCGATCCAGGCGCTCCCTGCCCTCCGCCACCCGGCCAGCATCGAGCGATTCATCCGCGAGCGCGAGATAGGCATCGACGACCGCCGCGAGTCCCGCGCGGGCCGACTCATTGCCGGGTTCCAGCGTCAGCACGCGCGAGTAGAAAAGTGCCGCATTGGCTTCGGCCGGCAGCAGCAATCGCTGCATCCTGAGCAGCGCCTGGCCGAGTTCGAGGAAGGTCTGGATCCGTTCGGCTGGCGTCGGCACGACGAAATCGGCTGCCGGCGCCGGCAAGGCCGCCGCGTCGGGGGGCAGTCCGGCTGGGACGCCGGCCGGATCCGTGGCTATGACGCCGGTGATCACCTCACCATCGACCGGCGGCGCGATACCCGCGTTTACCGGCAACTCGCCGACCGACGCCGGTGCCGGGGTATCGGCCGGTGGCGGCGCGACAGGCTTGGCGGGTACCGGCTTGACCGGTGGCGTGGTCGCCGCGATGGGCGCCGGCGGCGTGGCACCGCGCGGACGCAGCCATAGACCATAGATGGTGGCGCCAATGCCTGCCAGCAACACCGCCAGCAGGGCGATTCGCGCCCACGTCGGGAAGGATCCGCCTGCCGCACGCTCCGGCGCGGGCCCGACCTGGCGCGCAAGGTTGTCGATCGCCGCACTCGCGCTGCGAACCGGCACCGAGGCGGCAACCGGCACATTGGCCGGAGCTTGCGCATTGCGGGCAGCGACCGGCCTGGGCGTTGGCGGAGCCGCGGCCGGCACGCGCTGCAGTGCGGCGATGAACTCGTCGGCCGATGCGTAGCGGTCCTTCGGATCCTTGGCCAGCGCCTGGTCGATGAATGCCTGCCAGTGGCTCAGGTCCTGCGGCAGCCGCGGTATCGGCTCGAACACGTGTGCGTAGGCGACTGCAAAGCCATCCGGGCCCTGGTACGGCGGGTGCCCGGTCAGCGCTTCGAAGGCCAGCGCGCCCAGGCTGTAGAGGTCCGAGCGGGCATCGACTTCGCCACCGCGCGCCTGCTCCGGACTCATGTAATTGCTGGTGCCGATGCTGACGCCGGTACTGGTGATCCGGGTCGACCCGCTGAGCGCGCGGGCTATGCCGAAATCGGTCAGCAGCGGGGTGTCCGCGGCATCGAACATGATGTTGCCGGGGGTCACGTCGCGATGCACCACGCCCTGCTGGTGCGCGAAGCCGAGCGCCTTGGCGATGCCGGTGAGCACGCGGATGATCTCGCCCTGCTCGACACCCTTGCGCATGCGCTGCGCGAAGTCGCCGCCGGGCAGGAACTGCATCGAGAAATAATGCAGGTGGTCGTTGGTGACGCCCACCTCGTAGACCGCAACGATATGCGGATGGGTCAGCGAGGCGATGGTGCGCGCCTCGCGCAGGAAGCGTTTGGAAAAACTCGAATCAGCCGCCAGCGCAGGTGCCATGACCTTGAGCGCGACACGGCGCTCGAGCGACGTCTGGATCGCGAGATAGACGCGCGCCATGCCGCCGACCCCGAGTTCCCGCTCTATCGCATAGCCTGGTATGGAAATTGGCCCCACGCGGCTGTCACGGTCCTTCAGGTCGGAAAGGCCGATTCTAGCCCGGATACTTCCTGAGGTCGCGAGGGGTTGGGGGCACTTGCCGCCTCAAGGTGCTGCGCATCGGTCTGCCCCCGATGGCCGCCCGGCCGCGTGTACCGCGATACCGTGTGCGCGAAACAGATGCGATGATCCGCGCCCCCGTTGCCGGTCTTCCTACCGATGTCCGCTGCCGCTACCCTGATCGCAATGCTGCTGCTCGCCACAGCTGTAATCGGCTGGCAGTTGCTGCGGGCGATGCACGAGCGCGCGATGGCGGTCGCCGTGCGCAGTTGCCGCGAGGCGGGGGTCCAGTTGCTCGATGCGACGGTGGCGCTGCAACAGCTGCGGCTGGCACGCGAGGACGGGCAGATCGGCTGGCGCCTGGATTACGGATTCGATATCAGTGCCGATGGTCAGCAGCGCCGCAGCGGCCGCATTCGATTCCATCGCGGAGCACTCAAGTGGGTCGAGATGCCGCGCGATGGCAATCAGCGCGACCTCTGGATTGCGCCCTAGTGTGGTGTTCCGTAATTAAGTTGAAGAAATTTCCGATGAATTTTGCGGCGAGGCAAGGCGAGAGGAGGGTGAAAGCCGGCGGCTTGCGCGGCATGCCGCGCGCCGGCTTGAACGCCCGCAACTGGTTGCGGGCCGGAACCGGAGGTCATAGCAGGGCTATGGCGACGACGAGCAACGCCGCATCGGCGCAAAAGGCGCGGAAATAATTCAAGGTAATTACGGAACACCACACTAGTGTGGTGTTCCGTAATTAAGCATAAATAAGTCACGCCAGTCTCGCGGCCGCACGACCGACGGCATCGATGATCTGGTCGGCGCTCTTGTGCCACACAAATGGCTTGGGGTCCTCGTTGTGGCGCGCCAGGTAGGCGCGAATCGACTGCTCCAGATCCTTCACGCTGGTGTGGGCGCCGCGCTTGATCCACTTCTCGCTCAGCGTGGAGAAGAACCGCTCTACCAGATTCAGCCAGGACGCGGACGTCGGCGTGAAGTGGACGTGGTAGCACGGACGTGCAGCGAACCAGCGCGCACGGCATCGGTCTTGTGGGTGCCATAGTTGTCCATGATGAGATGCACGTCGTGGTCGGCAGGCACCGCGGCGTCGATGACCCCGAGGAATGCAGGAACTCGGCACTGCGATGGCGTCGCTTGAGCTGGCTGATGACTTTTCCCCGTGGCGACGTCCAGCGCCGCGAACAGTGAGGTGGTTCCGTGGCGCTTGTAGTCGTGCGTTCGTGTCGCCGGCTTGCCGAACGTCAACGGCAGTCCGGGCTGCGTTCGATCCAGCGCCTGGATCTGACTCTTCTCGTCCACACAGAGGACCAACGCGCGATCCGGTGGAGTCAGGTATAGCCCGACGACATCGCGCACCTTGTCGACGAAGTGCGGATCCGTCGACAGCTTGAAGGTGTCCTGCAGGTGTGGCTTGAGGACGAATGCACGCCAGATTCGATGCACCGAAGTCGCCGAAACTCCGGTCGCCTCGCTCATCTGGCGCACGCTCCAATGCGTTGAATTCTCGGGCTTTGTCTGGCGGACGCGATCGATCACCTCCTGCACCTGCTCATCGCTCAAGCGACGACCGCGGCCTGCGCGCGGGGCGTCCCCCAATCCCGCCAGCCGGAACGCCTCAAGCGCCGCCGCCACTTGGAGATGGTCTGCGCCGTCGTCTTCATCCGCTCGGCGATGACTCTGCTCGACTCACCACCGGCCAAAGCCAGGATGATCCTGATCCGAAACTTTTCGTCCGTAGCACCCTTGCGCGAATTGAGCCGGGACCGCAACTCGGTCCGCTCCTCGTCGCTCAGTTGCAAACCCAGAGGCGGGCGACCATTCCTGGCCATTGGTAGATCCTAAGTCGATGATGAAGCATAGACTGCGGATCAGTGACTTAGTTCAACTTAATTACGGAACACCACACTAGGAAACCCCTGGCGTACCGCGCGCCGTCATCGCAAGCCCGCGGCGGACCCGATCTTGTGCTTGATCCGGTGCGGTTCTCCGTCAGATTGCTTGCGCCAGTAACTGTTGCGACAACCCGGGTGGCGCTTCGATAATCCGCGCCGCTTCGCTGTCGCCTGCCTCTGGGGAGAGACCCAGGCGACGCCAGCCGCGCGGGGGCGCGGCGTGGTCGGTGGAGTCCGGGTCAAACACACTGGGGAAAACTCATGACGTCCAGCTACACCAGGCACGCTCTGGCGTGCGCGCTTGCGCTTGGTCTTTCGTCCGCCTTCGCCGGAGTGGCGCCGCAGCGCGCGCAGGCGCCGGGCGTCGAGCAGATGATCCAGGCCAACGAGGCCGACCTGCGTGCGCACCGCGCCGCGTTTCCGGCTTATTTTGCGAAGGCCTATGCGCAGTACCCGCAGTTGCCCACGGGCAGCCTGGAAGCGATCGCAATGAGCGCGAGCCGCTGGATGCACATCCTCCCAGACGCCACCCGGGAAAGCCATGCGCACCAGCCGCCGGCTTATGGCGTGATGGGATTGCGCGACGGCAGCGGCGGCTTCGCCGATGTGCTGTCGCAGGCCGCCCAGGCATCCGGTTTGAGCAAGCAGCGAATCATGGACAGCGCCGAGGCAAACATCCTGGCGACTGCGGCCTTGCTGTCGCAGTGGATCGGCGAGCGGGGCGCCCGGGCCCAGCGCATGGAAGACCTGGTGCCGGAACTGATGCGCCTGTCGGCGATCGACCAGACCAAGCGCTCGGCGATCAGTGCCTTCGCCGCCGAGGCCTACGCTTTCGACGTGCTGCTTGCGGCGGACCGTGGTTCGGATGACCAGGGAATCCTGGTGCCGGAGAAGGCAGTCGAGTGGGAACGCGCCTTCGATATCGATGCGCTCAAGCGCCAGCGCGCGCCCTTCGTGCGCCTGGACCTGGAAGGAGACCGCGTGCAGGCCGATGGCGAGGTCTTTGACGCCACCAGCAGCACGCTGAAGCTGACCGAGGGCGCGAAGAGCACCGATTACGCGCCGGCCCTCTGGGTGGCGTCTCCCTACAACTCCACGCGCAGCGCCGCAGCGTCGGCAGTGACCATCCACACGATGCAGGGCAGCTACGCCGGCTCGATCAGCTGGTTCCAGAGCAACCCGTACAGTGTGTCAGCGCATTACCTGATCCGCAGCAGCGATGGCCAGGTGACCCAGATGGTGCGCGAATCGCGCGCGGCGCACCACGTGGGCACCCACAACGGCTATACCCTCGGCATCGAACACGAAGGCTATGTGGCGAATGCATCCTGGTACACCACGGCGATGTACAACGCCTCGGCCGCGCTGACGCGCCATTTCTGCGCGCGCTACGCGATCCCGTGCACCTCGGCCTACAACGGCACCGCGTCGAGCGGGCTGGTCGTGCTTCCGACCAGCACGAAGATCAAGGGCCACCAGCATTATTCCAACCAGAGCCATACCGATCCCGGCCAGTACTGGGACTGGCGCCGCTACTACAGCCTGCTGAACCCGGCGCAGAGCGTGACCCGCGTTCTCGACAGCTTCGAGACCAGCGAAGGCCACTTCGATACCTCGCCCGCATACTCGGGAAGTACCGCCGGAATCAGCACTTCCTCGACTGCCGAGCGGGTCTCCAGCGTCCGCAAGAGCGGCAGTTGGTCGGAGCAGCTGATGCTGGTCGACAACGCGTCCAGCAGCGGCAACTGGGCGGTGCGCTTCCTGTCGGGCGGCGGCTCGCCGTCAGCCAACAGCTCGCTGACTCGCGCCAATGGCTACGTGGGCTTCTGGGTTTACTCCGGAGGCAGCGGTCTGACTGCGGCGCTGGGCATCGACGATTCCGACGGCACCGAGCGCTCGGTCGCGAAGTCGATTCCAGCCAACACCTGGACTTACCTGGAATGGCGCCTCGACGATGCTGCGCAGTGGGACGCCTGGGTCAATGGCAACGGCGCGATCACCGCCAATTCGGTGACACTGGACGCGATCTGGTTCTACCGCGCGCAAACCAGCTACACCGTATACGTCTACATCGACGACGTGACCCACCGCACGCAGTAAGCTATCCGGCGCTTGAGTCCCGCCGCTCGCAGACCCGCAACGGCAAGCACCGCATGATTGCATCGGCGTAGCCCGGAGTACCGCGCAGCGGTTCTCCGGGTACCTGCGGCAAGCACCCGGAGAACGCGCTCCGCGCGTACTCCGGGCTACACGCCCGACGGACTTTCCCCTGCCCGTCGGCATGGCCGCCGGGCGTTCGCACGCGCAGCCAGCATTCCGCCAAAAAGCGCAGGCCACAAGGCAATCTGATCGAACTCGCCCCGGCCCGTCGGCGTAGCCGCCGGGCGTTCGCACGCGCAGGCAGCATTCGCTGCCTAGAAGCGCGTGCTCACCCCGCGCACTGGAAGTAGAGGACGTCCGTGGGGTCCTTGTCGACCGCCTGGCCGAGGCTGATCTTGCCGCCCTTGCGCAGCTGCAACTCATCCCGGTGCAGGCGCAGTTCGTCGTCGTCGCCCAGGCGCACGTAGGTGCCGTTGGTGCTGCGATCGGTCAGGACGAAATAGCCGCGGCGGAACTCGATGGTGGCGTGGTTGCGCGACACCCATTCGTTGTCGATCACCAGCGAGCTGTTCGGATCGCGGCCGAGGCCGAAGGGCGGCGACAGGCTGGAGATCTCGATCAGCTGGCCGCGGTAACGCAGGCTGAGCTTGGCGCCCGCCGGTGCGTCTTCAAGGCGGATCGCACGCGCCACCATGGTGACGTTGGAGGTGTCTTCCTGCCAGATGACGTCGACGATCTCGACCGGATTCAGCTTGCCGGCCACGCGCACATCGCCCAAGTGACGGGTGCGGATGATCGAGCTGTTGGTCAGGCCCTTGACGGTGCTCAGGGTGGTGACGATCTGCTCGCGCTTGGCCATCTGGGTCATGCGCGCGGCGGTGTTGACCGCGTCGCCGTAGACGTCGCCATCTTCCAGCAGCGCCTCGCCGTGGTGCAGGCCGATACGCACCGCGAGGAAATCGCGCTGCCAGACCACATCGCCAGCGACCCGGCGCTGCATGTCGATTCCGGCCATCAACCCCGCCATCGGGCCAGGGAAGGTGCACATCAGCTCGTCGCCGATGGTCTTGATCACGCGGCCGCCATGGCGCTGCGTGATCTCGGTCAGGACACCGAGCACGGCGGAGGTGATCGAGCGGGCGCCGACGTCGCCGAGCTTCTCGAACAGCTTGGTACTGCCCGCGATGTCGGCGAACAGGATGGTGATGGGCTGAAGGCTCATGGGGCCAATGTTAGGGGATCGGCCGACGCGGGCAAAGTGGGAAAGTGTGGCAAATGGGACATCCTGGCGGCGGGCGACACCGGCGGACCGCCGGCGGCGTCCAATTTTCACAGGACCTGCACGCGCATTGTCGCGCCGCATGCGTGTCAACCGATGGCTGCCCCGTCCGTTGTCGGCATCGGGGACGGCGCCGTGCACGCGCGCCGGATCGAGTTCACATGTCTGAACGGGAGGTCGCATGAAGGCGCGATGGTTGGGACGGATCGGGTTGCTGGCCGTGTTGGGCCACCTCGTCCTCGGATGGCCGGCAATGGCCAAGGACAGCCCCAGCCCCGGGCTGAAGGCGGTGTATTCGATCGGCGCCGACGTCAGCGGCACCTTTTTCGACCCGGCGCAGAACGGCCATGGTTTTGTGCTGCAGCACATCGTCAGCAATGGCCAGCCGGTGCTGCTCGCCACCTGGTTCACCTACCAGGGCGGGCAGGCACGCTGGCTGATAGGCGTGGGCAACACCACAGGCAACGAGGCGCGCATCCCGCTGTCGATCACCACCGGCGGCGATTTCCCGCCGCGCTTCGTGCCCAGCTCCACCCAGATCCAGCCCTGGGGCGAACTGGTGCTGAGCTTCGACAACAAGGATCGTGGCACTGCCACCTGGACCACCAGCTACGCGGGCTTCAACAACGGCTCGATGCCACTGCAACGGCTGACTCAGCCGGCCAGCGCCTTCGAGTCGACCAACGGCAGCATTGCCGCCTGCCACAGCGGCTCCTGGTACGACCCGGCGCAGAGCGGCCACGGCATCTTCACCGAGGTCCTCGGCAGCGGCAGCAACCGCCAGTTGCTGGCGATCTGGTACGCCTACCTCAATGGCGAGCAGCGCTGGATGACGGCGCTCGGACCGATCAACGGCAACAGCGCCACGCTGACCGCGACGATCACCTCGGGCGCGCAGTTCCCGCCCAACTTCAACCCTGCCCAAGTAATCAGCCAGCCCTGGGGCACGATGACCTTCACCGCGATCGACGCCGACCGCGCAAGTTGGAGCTGGAACAGCACGGTCGCCGGATTCGGCAGCGGCAGCATGAACCTGACCCGCCTGTCGACCCTCACCGGCAGCGATTGCGGCCCGTCCACGGACAAGGACGCCGCGCGTTTCCTGACCCAGGCCACCTTCGGCCCGACCGCCAACGACATCGCCAGCGTGCGCAGCCTGGGCTATGCGGCCTGGATCGACGCGCAGCTGGCGCTGGCGCCGACCTTGCAGCGCCCGACCATCGAGCAGCAGATCGCGGCCCAAGTGCTGATCGACCCGCGCAATGCGCAGTTCTATCGCGCCTACCGCCTGGAGCGCTGGTTCAACTCGGCCTTGTATGCCCCCGACCAGCTGCGCCAGCGGGTGGCCTTCGCGCTGTCGCAGATCGTGGTGCTGAGTGAATCGGGCACGCTGGACAACAATCCGATCGGGGTGGCCGAGTACAACGACATCCTGCTGCGCAATGCCTTCGGCAACTACCGCAACCTGCTGCGCGACGTCACCTACAGCCCGATGATGGGCGCCTTCCTGACCCATCTGCGGAACCAGAAGACAGACTGGACGCTGGATGGCAGCAACAACCTGGTGGCGGGATTGGTCCAGCCGGACGAGAACTACGCCCGCGAGGTGATGCAGCTGTTCTCGATCGGCCTGGTCGAACGCAACCGCGATTTCTCGCCGATCCTGCGCAACGGCGTGGCCACGCCGACCTACACCCAGGACCTGGTCACCAATACCGCCCGCGTGCTGACCGGCCTGGGCTACCAGTGTACCGGCCCGGCAACCATCGGCACGGTGTTCATCAACCGCAACTGCGGCACCACGGCGGGCACGACGGCAGCCAACTTCTCGACCACGCTGTTCTTCTCCACACCCGGCCGCTATGCGATCCCGGGCACGGTGACCGCGCTGGCGCATCCGGACACCTACGCGCCGATGGTGTGCTACCCGCGCTATGCGGACACCGGCCGCTCGGCCACCTCCGGCAACAACTACGCGGTGCTGCCGGCGCCGAATGACCACAAGACCCTGCTCGCCGGCATCACGGTCAATGCCAGCCCGGTGGCTTGCCATACCGGAACGCCCGGGGTCGACCAGCAGGCCTGCATCGACTACTGCAACGGCCAGATCGCCACTTTGCTGGACAGTCTGTTCATGCACCCGAACCTGCCGCCGATGGTGGCGCGCCAGCTGATCCAGCGCCTGACCACCAGCAACCCCTCGCCGGGCTACATCGATCGCGTGGCGCTGGTGTTCGAGGACGACGGCAGCGGCACTCGCGGCAACCTGGGCGCGGTGGTCAAGGCCATCCTGCTCGATCCGGAGGCGCGTGCGCCGCAGCCGGCGAGCACCTTCGGCAAGGTGCGTGAGCCACTGCTGCGCCTGACCGCCGTGTTGCGCGCGCTCGGCGTGCAGAACGGCACCACCGGCGCCAATGGGCTGAGCGGCATCGAGCGCGGCATGAACCAGATGCCGCTGCGCGCGCCCTCGGTGTTCAACTTCTACGAGCCCGACTACCAGCAGCCTGGCGAAATCGCCGAGGCCGGCCTGTACTCGCCCGAGTTCCAGATCCTCAACGAATCGACCTTCATCAGCTTCTCCGACGAGATGTGGCGGCGGATCTTCAACGGCTACAACACCAACAGTGCCAGCGCGACCAACTTCACCACGCCGAACAACTCGGCGCACCTGCCAGTGGCTGCCATCGACGCCCTGCCGACGGCCAATGACGCGCTGGTCGAGGCCCTCAACCAGAAGCTGATGTACGGAAACATGAGCGCGACGATGAAAACCAAGCTGGTCGCCCTGCTGGACGGTGGCATGGCCACTGCAGACCATCGCCGCAAGGTGCTCAGCCTGACCCACTTGATCGCGATCTCGTCCGAGTTCGCGGTGCAGCAGTAAGGAGCGATCGCCATGGGACGCTATGCCAATCACAGCCGTCGCGAGTTCCTGCGCAAGCTCGGCTGCAGTTTCGCTGCGGGATCGGTGGCCAGCCTGGTACCGCAACTCGCCTTCCTGCCGCGCGCAATGGCGCAATCGGCGCCGGGTTACAAGGCGCTGGTGTGCATCTACCTCGCCGGCGCCAATGATTCTTACAACTGGCTGGTACCGCGTGACAGCGAGGCCGGCGGCAGCCGCTACGACACCTACCGCAGCACCCGCGGCGGGGTCTACGGCAGCAGCAACACCAATGGCCTGGCGATCGGCTTCAACGAGCTGTTACCGATCAGCCCGAGCAACCAGCCGATCGGATTCGGACTGCACCCGTCCGGCACCGATTTCACGGCCACCAACGGCGCCAATACGCAGGCCCACAGCGGGATCCAGACCTTGTTCAACCAAGGCAAGGCGGCCTTCGTGTGCAACGCCGGGCCGCTGGTGCAGCCGATCACCAAGGCCGAATACGATGCCGGCGCACCCAAGCCGCCGCAACTCTTCTCGCACAACGACCAGGAGCTTCAGTGGCATCTCGGCATGTCCGCCGGCAGCCACCCGATGGCGCGCTTCGGCTGGGGCGGCCGCGTGGCCAAGAGCACCGCGGGCGGCGTGCTGGCGAACGGCCTGTCGCCGGCGATCTCGGTGGCGGGAGCGGCGCGCTTCCTGATCGGCGACCAGATCATGCCCTACCAGCTGTCCAGCGCCGGGGTGGACCTGATCGACAACTACAACGCCACCAGCACCAGCAACTTCAATGCGGCGCGCCGCGCGGTGCTCAACGATCTGCTCGACGACAGCGCGGCGCATCCTTTCGTGCGCGGCTACAGCAGCGTGGCGCGGCGCTCGCTGGCGGTTGGCGAGAGCATCGGCGCGCTGCTCGATGCCCCGGACGGCAGCGGCAACGTGCAGGCGGTGTTCCCTGCCGGCAACAGCCTGGCCGACCAGCTGAAGATGGTGGCGCGCATGGTCAAGGTCAGCCGTACCCTCGGCGCCACCCGCCAGGTCTATTACGTGCGCATGGGCAGCTTCGATCTGCACCAGGGCATGTTCGAGGCCGGCGGCGCCACTGCCACCACCGGCCACGGCGAACTCCTGACCACGCTGAACCAGGCGCTCGGCGCGTTCTGGACCGCGCTGGGCGAGATCGGCGCGCGCAGCCAGGTGACCACATTCACCATGAGCGACTTCGGCCGCACCCTGACCGGCAATGGCAGCGGCTCCGACCACGCCTGGGGCGGTAACCTGCTGGTGGTGGGTGATGCGGTACGCGGCAACGCGCTCTACGGCACCTATCCGAAGCTGGTGGTCAACAGCAACGATACCGCCGCCCGCGACTTCAGCTTCTCGCGCGGCCAGTACATCCCCACCACCGCGGTCGACCAGGTGGCGGCGACACTGGCGAAATGGATGGGCGTCACCGACCCGGCAGCACTCGGCGCGATCTTCCCGCTGCTCGGGAATTTCGCCACGCCGGACCTGGGGTTCATGAACGCCTGATCGCCACCTCGGGGCAAACCAGTCGGCGAGGTCGCCAGGGTGCGACCTCGCCTCACCACGTGCCGGAGGTAGATTCCCGCTCAGGACGCCAGCGCCCCGCAGTCCGTGTTCGCCATGCCCGTCCAGCGCCTCGGAATGCCTGCCCGCAGGCGCGGGGCGCAGGCTTGCTCAGTCGAGCATGCCGACGGAGCCGCCGTCGTTCACCACCCAGCGCCCGTCCCGCCGGGTCATGTCGATTTCGAACAACATGTTGACGCCGGGGTACAACTCGCCCTCTGCCTGCACGAAGGCTCTTTCTTCGCCGGCCTGTTCGCCGCCGGTGATCCTGACCTCGCCCGCCAGGCGAGCCGACCAAATGTCCTTCAGCGACGCGAGGTTTTCCTCGGGCGTGTTGTAGTCGGCGTTGTGCTGCGCGACCCGGTCTGCGCTCATCAACTGGAAGATCGCTTCCAGACTGTCGCCCTGCAGCGCCTCGACGAAAGCCCGGAGCGCCTTGCCCGGCTCTCCGCCGTCGGCGGGCAGTGACTTGCCGCCGAGCCGCGCAATCACCGGCGCAGCGAACCGAAGGTCGAGGGTCCAACGCTTCCCCGCTTCCACCTCGACCGGTTTGCTTGTCCACACATGGCATTCCACGCGGGCCGCCGAGTTGACCGGGCATTCGGCCTTGAGCGATCCGGGCTGACGCATGACCGTGCCGCTGCCGTCGATGTACTGCACGCCGCCTAGCCGCGCGTTCGCCGAGACCTCGCCATCCGGAGACAGCGACACCGTCAGATAGTCCTGCCCCTCCAGCGCGGGATCGTTGATCGCCAGCACATAGGCGTCGCGCTGGCCAGTCAGGCTGACCTGGTCCATCGCAACCTTGGTCAGGAACACCACCGTGCCTTCCTTGCGCGGATCCTTGGAGTCGCGCCCACGCAGGGCCGTGACATGGCCGGGCGCAAGCGTGCTTTCGCCCAGTGCGAACTCGCCGCTGACAGTGGGCGCGTCCGCCGCCAGCCCGGGAGCCGCAAGGCCGGCGAGCACGAGCGCTGTCGCGAAAGGAAGGTACCTGAGAATCATGGGCAGGCTCCGGATCCGTCGGTCTGGCGACAAGGCGCCGTCAAAAGTCAAGGATAGGGTTTCCGCGCGCAGGTTGCGCGCAGCGACGGCACCGGGTGAGCCGCAACGAACGAGAGTCCGCCATCGACTGCGCCGACGGCGCGGTTCCGCCCGTGCTGTACCCGGCTTCGTGGGCGACGTTTCCGCCGTTGGCCCGGGCACAAAAAAGCCCAGGCAGCGTCTGCCTGGGCTTCGTTGTTGGCGGAGAGGGTGTCCGCCTAACTTTTTCCCCCACGATCAACCAATTCGCGGCCTAAGTGATTGTCGCTGAAACAGTAACCTAGGCGACGTGACGCCCGAAACGTCCGCCAAACTTCGCCATTGACAACCCCCAAAAACCACCCCAAGATGTAGTGGAAGGCGTGGGGAAAGAGCGTCGGGGAAGGCGGCAAAAATGGCGAAATCGATTGAACGGCTCGGGGATTTGCAGGTGCGTTCGCTGCGCCTGCCGGGCCGCTATACCGATGGCGCCGGGCTGGTGCTGAACATCGCCAAGGGCGGCACAAAGTCCTGGATCTTCCGCTACCGCGACCGCCAGACCGGCAAGGTCCGCGAGCTTGGGCTCGGCTCCGTCCTGGCGGTCCCGCTGAAGCGGGCACGCGAGAAGGCCGCCGAGTGCCGCGGCCTGCTGGCGGATGGCCGCGACCCCATCGACATGAAGCGCCAGCGGCAGACGGCGCAGCGCGTGGAGAAGGCCAAGGCCCTGACCTTCGGCGACTGCTGCGAGCGCTACATCGCCGCGCACGAATCGTCCTGGCGTAACGCCAAGCACCGGCAGCAGTGGGAAAACACCTTGACCACCTATGCCGCCGAGCTGCGCGCGCTGCCGGTGGGCGAGATCACAACCGACCTTGTGGTGAAGGTGCTCGAACCGATCTGGACCACGAAGACCGAAACCGCGACGCGCACCCGCCAGCGCATGGAAGCGGTGCTCGATTGGGCGACCGTCCGCCAGTTCCGCAAGGGCGACAACCCGGCGCGCTGGCGTGGCCACCTGGACCACCTGCTAGCCGCCCCGGCGAAGGTGCGGAAGGTGGAGCACCAAGCGGCGATGCCCTATGGCGACGTTCCCGCATTCATGGTCGAGCTACGCCAGCGCCGCGGCCAGTCCGCGCGCCTGTTGGAGCTGGTCATCCTGACCGCCTGCCGCGTGGGCGAGGCCGCCGCCGCCGAGTGGTCGGAGTTCGATCTAGACGCGGCCACCTGGACGATTCCCGGCGCGCGCATGAAGGCCGGCAAGGAACACCGCGTGGCACTGTCGCCGGCCGCGGTGGCGATGCTCGAAGGCATGCCCAAGGATGGCCGCTACGTGTTCCCCGGCACCGGCAAGCGAGCGCAGGCGATGAACCCCGAGAGCGCGCGCAAGCTGCTGCAAAAGGACATGAAGCGCGAAGGCATCACCGTGCATGGCTTCCGGTCCGCGTTCCGCGATTGGGCCGCCGAGCGCACGGGCTTCCCCGCCGAGGTCGTGGAGATGGCGCTCGCGCATGCGATTGAATCCAAGGTAGAGGCGGCCTATCGCCGCGGCGACCTGTTCACCAAGCGCACCAAGCTGATGCAGGCGTGGTCCGACTTCCTGGCCACCGTGCCGGCTACCGCGACCAACGTGACCCAATTCAAGAAATCGCCCGGCAGTCTCGCCGGGTGAGATAGCGCCGCGGCAGGGTGTTGCTGCACCCTGCCGCGACTTCCACAACCGCCGACCAACAAAGGAGAACGGCGACCATGGCAACGCAACAAGATACAGCCGGCGCGGCGCGCGCCGGGAATCGAGAGTGCTACGCAGTAGAACGAGAGCGCCCGATTGAAGTGCTTTACCAGCGAATCACCCAAGCGAACGCGCTGATGCAGGCGGCGATTGGCGGGGGGTTCGAGGCTTTCCACGAACTTAACGCCGACCAACAACAAGAATACCTGTGGACGGTTGCCGAGCTGTTGGCCGATGCCCGTGTGGCCTTCAACCGGATGGGGGGCGCATGAACACAGAGCGGCCCTTTACCTGCTGGCATCGCCACATGGAAGGCCCGGCGTTGGCGCTGGTCGTGTGCAACAGCGCCAAGGCGCGCCAGAAGGTCCGGCAGTTCTGGATCGAGATCCAGCGCGAGGTGGATGCAGTGCTCGCGCAGCGCGCCGTCTGACTGTAGCCGAGAGAGTCCGGGACGGGGGCGGCAAACCGCCCCCGGTGAGGTGAAGGTGGCAAATTACCTGAGCACTGCATGAATCTGAATCTATTCCCCGAGTTCATCCGAATCGGTCTGCTTTCGCCGATCGAGGCCGAAGCCGTTCGGCAAAAGATCAGGGACGAGTGGTTGCCGGTGTATCTGGATGCGGACGGAATGTCTGCCTCGCCCTGCAACTTCTCTGACGGAACGGCTCCAAGTAGAAGCTACGTGCTGTCGGGCTTTTGGGCTGTCCTCAATGATCCGATACCGGAGTTTCAAGACGGCGGCCTTATGGACTTGTTGCGATTGCCAGATATCGCAAAGCTCATTGGCTTTGTTGGTAAGAACCCACCCTGGCCAGAGATACCGGGCTCGGCACTGATGACGCTTGATCACCCGTGCCGATTGACCCTCGCGGACCTATTTATTCGCCCGCGTGATCTGCTGGTTGAGGCGCCACGGGACAACCCGCACGCCGCCAAGCGAGAACAATGCCTGCGCGCTGCCGTATCGCTGCTGGCAGATCCCGGCGCGCACGATCTCCGCGCAAAGAGCAGCGACAAAGTGCAGGCCAACAAGTTGCGGCAGGCCATCGAAAAGGAAGCCGGTCGATTCTGGAAATCGGGAACCGTCCCATTGGCTGCCAAGACACTGGAGGAACTTCTATCGGCGGCTATTAAGGGAAAAATCCCCGAGTGAAGATAAAAAACCCCTGAGCTTCCGCACTCGGGGGTTTTTTTAGATTCAATGCAAAGACACTGGCGCCCGTGTTCAACCACGGATGTCAAGACATGCGCAACAACGGCAAGTTCATTCAAGCGACCGAACTCGACGAGCGCGGACCGTATCAGCGCGAGCGCCGCCGGCAACTGGAAGTGGCCGGGCTCTATCCGCCCCGCGTCAGGTTCAACGCCCGCAAGAACGTGTGGGTTCTCGCCGAGGTCGAAGCCTGGGAGCGCGCCAAGGCCGCGGGCGCCACGGATGACCAGGTGCGCGAGCTGATCCGGCGCATGGTCGCCGAGCGCAGCGCCGGCATGCCGGAAGTAAAGGCCGCCGCCTGATGGCCGCCGCGACGATGGACCGCCTGCGCCAGTTGTACGGTCAGCCGCGCGACGCCTACGCCGGCACCACGCCGCCCGTAGTCGCCACGCCGCGCGATCCCGCGCGCCTGCTCCACTACTGCGTGGCCGGCGATGTGGTGCTCGCAACCATCGACGATGCCGGGACGCTGCGCCTGCTGCGGCTCCAATCCGCCGACCACCCCGAGCTTGCACGCCTGGGCGACCGCGACCGGGCCACGCTGCAAGGTGCCGTGCTGGCGCTGCGCCGGCAGCGTGGGGTGCACGATGCCGCCTGATCCGGCGCGCCAGCGAACCACCGTCGCGGACGTGCTCGGGCGCCTGGAAGGCGTGCGCAAGTCGGGCGACGGATGGGCCGCGCGATGCCCTGCTCACGACGACCGCAACGCCTCGCTATCAGTCACGGAAGGGGCCGGCGGGCGCGTGCTGCTGCACTGCCACGCGGGATGCTCTTTCGAGTCCATCGCCGAAGCTGTCGGCATGGGCCGCGGACACTCCGCGCCGACGCCCAAAGCGCCGCGCGCGCCGAAGCCGACGAAGGTCGAGGCCGGCGAGCTCGTCGCGCCGATACCAGCCGACGCGCCACCCATGCCAACCACGCCGCGCGGCATGCCCGCGCCTTCCACATGGTGGACCTACCGGAACGCGGACGGCCGCGAGCTGTTCGCCGTCTTCCGGTTCAACACCGAGACGGGCAAGGAAATGCGCCCGCTCACCCTGTGGCGCGAGGCTGGCGCGCTTCGGTGGCGCTGGAAGGGCTGCCCGACGCCTCGCCCGCTCTATGGGCTGGATCGGCTCGCCGCGCGCCCGGATGCGCCCGTGATCGTCGCTGAGGGCGAGAAGGCCGCCGACGCTGCCGGCGATCTGCTGCCGGGATTCGTGGCAATCACCAGCGCGGGCGGATCGAACGGCGCGAAGCATGCGGACTGGTCGCCGCTGGCTGGGCGCCGCTGCACCATCTGGCCGGATGCCGACGAACCGGGCGCGAAGTACGCCGCGGAGGTCGCGCGATTGCTCCGCGAGGCGGGCGCCGCATCGGTTGCCGTCGCCGACCTGGACGCGCTCGCCGCGCTCGCTGGTGCTGACCTGGCGGAAGGCTTCGACGCCGCCGACGTGGTGGGAATCGAGCCGGCCGCGCTCGCCAAGTGGATCGAAGGCGCGAGCGAACACGCAGGGCCGGCGGAGCCGCCGACGCTGCCGCGGTTCGAAGTCGTGGAGTTCATCAAGGGCTGCCGCCCTGGCGTCTACTGGCACGGCGTGAAGCGCGACGAGGAAACCGGCGAGGAGCGCCCGCAGCCGCCGGTGTGGATCTGCTCGCCGCTTCGGATCACGGCGAACACGCGCGACGAGCACGGCAGCGAGTGGGGCCGCCTGCTCGAATGGGCCGACCGGGACGCCCGCGCGCACCGATGGGCGATGCCCTGCGAGATGCTGGCCGGCAGTGGCGAGGAACTTCGCGGGGCACTGCTGCGCGGGGGCGTGGAGATCGCCAGCCATCCGCAGGACCGCCGCCGGCTGATCGACTACATAGCCTGGAGCCGCCCCGAGATCACGGCGCGCGCGGTCGCTCGCACCGGCTGGCACGGGGCCGCGTTCGTCTATCCGCACCGCACCGAGGGCGACACCCGCGCGGAGCCGATCTTCTACCAGGGCGCGCACGCCGAAGGCCTGCGGCTCGGGATCGGTGGCACGTTGGAAGGATGGCGCGCCAAGGTCGCGACGCCGGCAGCCGGAAATAGTCGGCTTGTCCTGGCGCTGTCGGCGAGCTTCGCCGCGCCATGCCTGGGCCTGCTCGGCGCCGAAGGGGGCGGGCTTCACCTGCGCGGCGAATCGAGCACCGGCAAGAGCACGGCGCTTTTGCTCGCCGCGTCAGCCTGGGGGCCGCCGGACTACCTGCGCACCTGGCGCGCGACCGATAACGCGCTCGAAGGGATCGCGGCCCAACACTCTGACCTGCTCCTAACCGTGGACGAGATGAGCGAGCTACTGCCCAAGGTGGCCGGCGCAACGGCGTACATGCTCGCGAACGGCAGCGGCAAGAGCCGCGCGCACCGCGACGGCACCGCGAGGGCCGCCGCGCGCTGGCGCCTGCTGTTCCTCTCGACGGGTGAAATCGGCCTGGCCGATCTGATCGCCGAAGCTGGCGGGCGTACCAGGGCCGGGCAAGAGGTCCGCGTTATCGACCTTCCGGCCGATGCTGGTGCAGGCCTCGGGCTGTTCGAGCGATTGCCGGCGGGCATGCGCCCGGGTGCCTTCGCCGATGCGCTCAAGGACGCCGCCGCGACGCACTACGGGCACGCGGGGCCGGCATTCGTCGCCGAGCTGGCGAGCCGCCACGGGGAGGCACGCGAAGCCCTCCGCACGGCACGCGATGCCATCGCCGCCACACTCGCGCCTGCCGATGCTGCCGGGCAGGTCCGCCGCGTGGCGCAGCGGTTCGCGCTGGTGGCCGCTGCTGGCGAACTGGCGACGGAGTACGGGCTCACAGGATGGACCGAGGGCGAAGCCGCCCAAGCCGCCGCCGTCTGTTTCCGCGCATGGCTCGGCGCACGCGGGACAACTGGCGCCGCCGAACCCGCAGCAATGCTGGCGCAGGTTCGCCGCTTCCTGGAGGCGCACGGCGAAAGCCGCTTTGCACCGATGGACGAGACCGACAACCGCGCCACCATCAACCGGGCCGGGTTCCGTCGTGAAGCGGCAGACGGCAGCGGGACAGAGTTCCTTGTGTTGCGCGAGGCGTTCAAAGTTGAGCTGTGCAAGGGCTTCGACCATCGGGCCGTCGCGAAGGCGCTCGCGGACTGCGGCGCATTGAAGCGTGATGCAGACGGGGCAGCCACCCGCAGCGAACGACTACCGGGGGCAAAGGATCGCGTGTACGTCATTTGCCCCGCCATCTGGAGCGACGGCGATGCTTGACCTCCCGAAGATCCTTGCGGCTGTCTCGGCTGTCTCGGGAGTGCGTGCCACCACCGAGACACGAGAAACCCAAGCGGGGCGCGCTGTCTCGGCTGTCTCGGCTGTCTCGGCTCAGAACAGCAATGACGCGAACGTATTCGATCCGATGCAGGAAAAGCCGACGAACGGCGAAAGGCTCTCGCGTAAAAAAGGAAATGACCGAGACAACCGAGACAACCGAGACACCAGCAACGGCGCGGGCTCCGGTGTCTCGGCAGCGGAACAGGCAACCGAGACAACCGAGACACCAGCCGAGACGCGCCGCGCCTGGCGCATCCGATTCACCAGCGGCGACCGCTGCACCGCTGTTCACCCTTCACCCGTAACCGCCGACGAAGCGCGCGCCGATGCCCTGGAGCAATTCGGCGCCGGCCGCGTGGCCGGCATCGAACCAACGTGACCGCGGGTCCTCCCGCGGCGCCCAGCTCCCCACGGGTGCGCAGAGCCGCGGTTTTCGACAGTTTTCCGGCCCTAAGGCCTCACCACCACCAGACCGGGCGTCCTTTTGCCGCCTGCCCATTTCGCCCGCTGATGTGAGTCGCAGCCGTGACCAAGCTCCGCGTTCTGCTCAACCCAAGAGAGGCGGCCGACTACCTTCGGACAACGGTTGGCACCTTGAAGGCCTGGCGCCACCAGGAGCGCGGACCGCTGTTCGAGAGATCTGGCAGGCGTGTGCTCTACGACTTGGGCGAACTCGACACCTACCTTGCTGGCGAGCGCTCGCGAGGTGAATACAGGGCAATGACGCCGGCGCCGCCGCGCCCGAAAGTAGCCACGTTGGCGGACGTTCTCCCGGCCGACGTCTGGGAGTTCATCCGAGAGACCGCGCTCCAGCAGCGCACGACGCCCGCTGACCTGATCCGGCAGTGGGCGACCGATGTGCTGGTGAGGCGAATCGTTAGCTACCCAAGCGAGGGATGGGATGGACCTGAATTCGATGATCGAGCTGGCGCAGTTCCAGACCGATAGTTACCACGCCGCAGTTGACCGCGCAGCTACGAGGCTGGACAAGCGATCCAGGCCGCGCGAGCCGCGCATCCCGGACTTCACCCCTGGCGCCGGCTCAACGCCCACCGAGCCAAGCTCGGAGCCGCGTGCAGATGCTGGCGAAGTCGAAGCGCTCGCGCAGCGCATCGTGAGCTACCAATGAGCGCTGAGTCTGTGCTCGCCGGCATCAAGGCGAACACCGTGAGCATGCCCCGCGAGATGGTGGCGCAGCTGGTCGCACAGGGCGCCAGTCCTGAAGAAATGCGCGAGGCCTGGGGAGACTACAACGCAGGTTACCAGTCCGCGGCGACCGCCGCGCGCACCGCCGAGCGCCAACGCTGCAAAGCGATCCTCTCGTTGCCGGAAGCCAAGGACCGTGCTTCGATGGCCAAGCACCTGGCGCTTGAAACCGACCTATCTCCGGACACCGCCGCCCGCCTGCTCGCCACGGCGCCGACGGAGAGCGCACCCACCGCACGGCCCAACAGGCTCGACCTCTTCCTGGCCGAGGCGGCAAATGCAGCGGAGCCCAGCGTCGATGCCGTCGCCCGCCGCGTCGCCAACTACTGACGGAGACAACATGCGCCGCTCCGAACAACTCGCCGACCCCACCAATCCCGACAGCTTCGAAGACGACGGTGCCGACCGTCTGCCGGCCGTGACCGCCGCGCGCCCGTCGCCGCCCCGATGATCCGGACTTTGCCGCGCAAGCTCGACGCCACGCCACACAGCAAGCTCGTCGCGCTGCGCTACCAGTGCGACACGCTACGTGCTCTGGTCGCCGTGCACGATGCCAAGATTCGTGCGGCAGAACACCAGCCTCGCAAACGCAGTGAGGTCGATCGAAGAGTATGAGAACGAGCCCATTCGCAGACGTCCCGAGCAATCGCCCGGGTGGATTAACGCACTCGCCAGTTGCGACCAGGCGCGCGCCGAGATTCGGAATGAAACGGAAGCCAGTCGAGAGCTTCGCGAAGACCTTCGTGCGGCCGATGCGCTGGTCCGGCGCTTGAACGAATTCGAGCGAATCTACGGCGTAAGCGAAGGCGACGCGGGCAGGACCGTACTGGTTAAGTTGCTGATCGGGACGTTGAAGTCAAATGGCAGGACGTACCGACCAGGCGAGAGTTTCCAGCTTGACGAGCCGACGGCCCTCGGCCTCGCGAGCCGCCGCGTCGTCGAAATAATGGGAGCCTGAACGTGCTGATTCGCCGACCCACTCAAGAACAGATGCAGCCGATTGACGCGCTGCGGGTCCAAATCGCGGAACTGAAGGCGCAGGTGCGCCAGACCAAGGCGCTTCCACCCAGCGCCGACGAGATCGCCGAACGAGTCTCCGCCATCGGTTCGCACGGAACTGACGAAGTTCGCCGCAAGGCGCTTCGCGCCAATCTCCTTGCTGAGAATTTCCACGCCGTGACGGCCTTCCAGACGCTGAGCGCAATGTCTCCCGCCGGCATGGTCGCCCTGTGCCTTGGCGACGCCTTCGCCAAGGGGCTCGCTGCCTTGTGCGCCGATGCCGGCGCCGGCATCACGAGCGCAGACCGGAAGCAGCGCCTGGAGACCCTTGCAGCCGAGCTCGATTCCATGGAGCGCAAAGAAGAGTCCCTGCTTGCAGCACTCGAGTGCGACGGCCTCATCGTCCGGCGGCGCCCCGATGCTCGCCCCGAGATCGTCCTCGGAACCAGTTAGCGGCGGCGCCGCAAAGGGGGATTAGCCGGCGAGTGCCCCCCCCTGCTGAAAAACCCCGGCAGCCGCCGCGCGTAGCACCTTGCGCGCGCGTGAGGCGGCATTTGATCGCTTCGCAACGCAGAGGATAACCATGGCCGACTACACATCCGACGTTGAACTGGTCCTCCGGACTGCGCACGGATCTGACCGAGTTCAACCAGGGCCTGGAACTCGCCGGGAAGACATTCGGTGCACTCAAGGGCGTGGCCAATTTCTTCGTTGACCAGGCGAAACAGGCGGGTACGTTCGAGGAAGCGATGGCCGCGGTTGAGGCGGTCACGGGTGCAACGGGCGACGAGTTCAAAGCATTGGAGGCGGCCGCGGTGGCGGCCTCCGAACGCACCCGATTCAGCAGCGTTCAGGCAGCAGATGGACTCGCCGAGCTGGCGCGCACTGGCTACAGCGCTACCGAAGCCATGCAAGTGCTCAATCCTGCCCTTGCGATCGCGCAAGGACAGCAACTATCGGTTGCGCAGGCCTCCGAGTATCTCACCACCACGATGACCCAGTTTGGGCTCGGCGCCGGTGATGCGGCACGCGTGGCGGACGTACTGGCGGCCACGGCAGACAGCAGCAAGACCAGCGTGCAGCAGCTCGGCAACGCCCTCAGCTACGTCGCGCCGTTGGCGAACCAGGCGGGGCTCAGCATCGAGGAAACGAGCGCGATTATCGGCGCACTTGCAGACCAGGGATTCCGCGGCGAGCGCGCCGGAACGGCGCTACGCAACGTCTTCAGCTCCCTGTCGGATCCGAGCAGCAAGTTCAGCCAGGCGCTGCGCGATGCCGGGATCGAGTCGCGCGACTTCACTACTGTGGTCGAGCAGCTCG
The DNA here is from genome assembly GCA_016713135.1 of Rhodanobacteraceae bacterium. NCBI lineage: Bacteria > Pseudomonadati > Pseudomonadota > Gammaproteobacteria > Lysobacterales > Rhodanobacteraceae > Rhodanobacteraceae bacterium. The sequence continues at coordinate 236,038 of JADJPR010000002.1, forward strand.
CAGCCGGTGGCGACATCGGCACTCAAGGCCGGCGAGACGATCGCCGAGTCTGGCGACAAAGCGACAGAATCTTGGAGGCGAACCCGGGAGGAAGCGGAAAAGACCGGGGACACTTTCCAGGAGGCGGCGACGAAGGCCGAGCAATCCTCGGAACGAATCGTTGAATCATCCCGCCGCACGTCCGAGGCAATGCAAGATCAGCGAGCGCAAACCATCGAGCTGTCCGAAGAATGGCGCGCGCTGGCTGATGCCATCGGCGTGAACACGATGTACTGGGATCGCGCGGCACAGAATGCGGAGATGGCAACCGAGCGCAACACGTCGAAGCTGAGGCGCGAAGCGCTGGAAGAAACCGAGCGGGCGCTCGACAAGGTCATCGTGAAAGAGAAGGAGCTTGCGCAGGTCCAGGCGCAGGCCGGCGCGATCAACTACGGAAGCGCCCAAAGCCCGGCGCCCGGTGGGTCTCTTGGCGCACGGCCCGCACGCGTAGAAGTCGTGTTGCGCAACGAGCAGGCGCCCGGCTCTTCCCCGGCACGGTTCAGCCCTGACTAGGTCAGAGAGCTTGCCGCCATGGTGATCTCCGAGATTCAGCGGGATCAGAGGTTGTAGGACAGGCTGGCTGGCAAACTTCCCGACAAGCGGTAGGCGGATGCACCACTTATCGCCATCAATCCGCGTAGGGGAAGGCGTGTAGAACGGCCGAAATCCGGGCACAAAAAAGCCCCAAGATTCAACACCTTGGGGCTTGCTTCTGGCGGAGAGGGTGGGATTCGAACCCACGGTACAGCAAGCTGTACACCGGATTTCGAATCCGGCTCATTCGACCACTCTGACACCTCTCCTGAACGGGCGTCGTCAGTCCCTTGCGGGGCTGCGCGGTGAAGGGGGCGGAGCATACGTTCCGGCGGGCGCGGCGACAAGCGCCCGGTGTCGGCGAGTTCTCGATCGCCCACGCCGGACTCGTGTCAAGAGCGGGGCAAGGGGAAGGGGGCAAGGGACCCAACTCACCGCAAAGTTCCGGCATGTCGCGGTCCGCGTCCCCTGACCCCTGCCCCGCCTTTCCACCCCCGCTTCGAAAATGCAGTGTCCCCTTTCGGCGCAAGCCTGCGTTTGCCAGGAATCCGATGTTATCGGCGTGTTGCAAGCCGTGGAGGCGCACGGCATCCTATCGGCGAGGGAGGCCTTGCTTGCATACTCTGATCCGACAGTTTTCCGTTCCGTTCCGTGCCCGGCGAATCGCCGCGGGCGCGGCCGCCGATTGACCGCCCTTCTTGCGCGACCGAGCATCATGATCGAATTCGGACACGGGACGCATACCGGGCTGCGGCGCGAGCACAACGAGGACACCTATTGCGCGGACCCTGACATGGGTTTGTGGCTGGTGGCCGACGGCATGGGCGGCCACGAGCACGGCGAGGTAGCCAGCGCGCTCGCGCGCGACGTGGTGATCCGCGAGGTGACCAAGGGTCAGGCGCTGGCCCCGGCCATCCAGTCGGCCGACGAAGAAATCCTCCGGCACACCATCGAGAAGCGCAGCGAGCGCCCGATGGGCACCACGGTGGTCGCGGTGCGCGTGCGCAACCACGACTACGAAGTGGCCTGGGTCGGCGACAGCCGCGTCTACCTGTGGAACGGCGGCAGCTTGCGCCAGATCTCTCAGGATCATTCCTACGTCCAGGAGCTGATCGATCAGGGCGCGATCAGCGCTGCGCAGGCACGCACGCATCCACACCGCAATGTGGTGACCCAGGCGCTCGGCGTGACCATGCCGGACCAGCTGAAGATCGAGAGGCTGCGCGGCACGCTGCAGCCGGGCCAGTGCCTGCTGCTGTGCAGCGACGGCCTGACTGAGGAAGTGGAGGACAACCTGATTGGCGAGATCATCGCCCGCGGGCTGTCCGCGCAGGAAACCGTGGACCACCTGATCCTCGCCGCGCTGGACCACGGCGGCTCGGACAACATCACGGTGCTGCTGGTCAAGTGCATCTGATGCGCGGCGCCGAAGGGCGCCGCGAAACCGTCAGGAAAGCTTTCAGAGCGCCCTAAGCGCGGGCTCGTCGGGCACCTGTTTGCGCGCTTCGGCGACCAGCGCGGCGGCGCGCGCGGTATCGCCATTCTTGCGCAACGTCAGCACTTCGGTCGCCACCGATTCGGCGAGCATACGGGTGAGCTCTCCCAGACGCACTGGGGAAGCATTCGCCAGCCGCGCGGAGTTGATGCGCTTCATCGCATTGTCTTCCTCCGGCGCAAACCACTTCTTCTCCGCGATCAGCCGCTCGGCCGCGGCCAGATCGCCTTCAATCATGCCCTGGGTACCGCCCAACTGTTGTGCGACCGCCGCAGGAGCCGGCTGCGACTGCTCCCCGGATCCGCGCACCAGCCGGATCACGCCCCAGATGATGGCTGCGATCACCAGCGCGAGAATGCCGATGCGCAACAGCGCCTTGAGCAGATTGCCCTCCTTGGGTGCCGGTGCGCGCGCTGCCGCCACCGGTTTCGTGGGCGTCGCGGGCGTCGCCGGGGCGGCGGCTGGCTGTGGCTTCAACGCGGTCGTCACGGCCGGCTGCAGGACCGTGGCTGGCCCCATTTGCTGAGTCTCTGGCTGCGCCACCGGGGCTACCGGCACGGTTCGCGACGGGCCCGCGCGCATCGCCTCGGCGCGCGGCTCGCGCACCGTCTTCGGTTCGATGTAGCCGTCGATCGCAGTCACCATCTCGCGCGCCGAGCCGAAGCGCTCCTCGGGGCGCTTGGCCAGCGTGCGGTCGATCAGCGGCTGGTACAGCGCGAGCGCCTCCGGCAGCTTGGGCACTGGCTCGGACAAATGCTTGCTGATGACGGCGAAGGGATCGTCGGCATCGAACGGCGGACGCCCGGTCAACATCTCGTAGAGCACGATGCCGAGGCTGTAGAGGTCGGCACGTCCGTCGCCGGTCTGCCCCTCGATCTGCTCCGGGCTCATGTAATGCGGGCTGCCGATCTGCATCGAGTTGGCACCCGACTGTGCCTTCAGGATGCCGAGATCCCCAAGCACCGCAGCGCCGTCGGCGCGGAACATGATGTTGGCCGGCTTGATGTCGCGATGGATCACGCCCTGCGAATGGGCGTAGTCGAGCGCGCTGGCCAAGTCGCGCGCGATGCGCAACGCATCCACCGGCGCCATCGGCTGCTGCATGCGATCGCGCAGCGTGCCGCCGGGAACGAACTCGGTGGCGATGAACGGGAAGCCGCCCGCAGATCCGATGTCGAACACTGCGAGGACATGCGGATGGTTCAGGCGCGCCGCGCTCTTGCCTTCATCCACGAATCGCTGGCGCAGGGCCGGATCGTCGAAGAACTCCTCGCTCAGCACCTTCAGCGCCACCTGGCGTGCGAGCGACTGCTGCTCGGCCAGGAAGGTCCGCGAACGCTTGCTCTGCTTGAGTACCTTGAGCAGACGATAGCCAGGGATTTGCGGCAGTTCGGACATGGCGGAAGTTTCGTCAGCGCTGGCCGCGATTAGACCTGCCCATGGCGGTCCGCCGCAAGGACGATGTCAGCTGATCTTCGGCCGGCGCTCGCAGGGAGCGCCGGCCGGTTGCTTTGGTCAGTTCGCCGCGGCGCGCAGCGAGCGCAGGGCGTCGACGAACTTGGCCATGCTGTATGCGTCTTCCTTCTCGACTGCGGCATACACTCGATCCACACCCGCGCGCAGTCCGGCCGCATCGGCATCGCCCAACTGCTTGGCGGTCTCGAATGCGACCACCACCGATTGTGCTGCCAGCGCGGCCTGTTCGGCGGCAGCAAAGTCACGGAACTCGCCGCGCTCGGCATCGCGCAGCAGGCTGCCGAGCACCTGGCCCAGCGTCTCAGGGCCGAAGGCATGCGCGGCAACGCGATCCAGCTGCGCCTCGATCTTGCCCTTGAGCGCGCGTGCCGCGGCGAAGGTGCGTTCGCGGTTGGCCAGCGTCGCCTGATGCAACGCGCGCGTGGCCGCCATCAGGTCCTCGGCGGCCTTGGCGTCCACCACCCCGAGCACATGCCGGAACATGACCAGGTTGGCGTCATTGAGGCGCACCACGCCGGGGCCGAGGCCGGTGCCGGGGCGGGCGCCCCAGGTGCGGCCGCTCATCGGCTTGTGGCAGGCATGGCAGTCGAACAGCACCAGTTCCGGGAAGATGCCGGTCCAGCCCTTGCTCTCGTCGGTCAGGATATCGAGCAGGTTGACCGCAGCGATGCCCTGCCCGATCGCCCAGTCGCGCGCGCCGTTGAATTCGCCCTTGCGGTCGACGTAGTCCTGGTCGATCTCGTAATGCGGGTTGAGCCAGGTGAAGGTGTCCAGTTCGAAAGACAGGCGCGGGTGGCCGGCGCCCATGATGCGATGGGTGATCATGCGATCGCGCGTACCCATGTGGCAGCTCATGCACAGCTTGGCGCGGGCCACGGGCTGCTCGGTGGGGTACAGACCCTCGGCGAGCGTTTGCTCGCGCTTGCGATCCGCGTCATCGTGGGTGGCGAGCCATTGCTCGGCGCCGCCGTGGCAGGCCTCGCAGCCGACGCCGTCGCTGAGCAGGAACTTCTCGCCGCGCATGGCCTCGGGCGGGTTGTCGACGTGGCAGTCGAGGCAGATCTTCGCTTCGCGCGGATTGCCCAGCCCAAGCTTGGCGGCGATCTTCTGCGAATCCGGCTTGCCCAGGGTATCCCAGGACTTCGCATGCGGATCGGTCTGCTGCCAGACGCTGAACTCGTTGAGCAGGATGCGCGCGTCGGCCGCGCGCTGGTTGGCGCCGTGGCAGACAGAACTGGCGCAGGTGGCCGGCCCCATGTGCTTGTGGGCGAACACCTCTTCCACTGCCCCCGCCCACGCGTGCAGGCCTGGCAACAGTAACGCGGTGAGCAATCCCAGGCGGCGCAGTTGGCGCGCACCGGGGTTCCGCAATAGTCCGACGATCAGCGTACGCACCATCTCACGAACTCCCCGGCCGGCGATGAGGCTGGCCGCATTCTGCCACTTGCATTCGACCGACGTCATCCCTGATTACAATCGATCCTGCCTTCATTCGCATTCGACCAGCTGCGCCACAGCGAAAGCGCGCCGGACTTGCGCTCCAGCGCGGCGATGCGCTCCTCGTGCAGCGCGATCTCCTCGCTGCTCGCCGGGCGCCGCGGAATGCGCACCGGGCCGGTCGTCGCAATCACCAGCCCGGCCTGCCCGCTCGCGGCCACGTCGAGCGAAAGGCTGCCCTGCCCCGCGGTCATCCCGAGGTAGACGTCAGCCAGCAGCCGCGCGTCCAGCAGCGCGCCATGGTAGCTGCGCCCGGAGTTGTCGACCTGGTAGCGCTTGCACAAGGCGTCCAGCGAGTTGCGCTGGCCGGGGTGCATCTCGCGCGCCAGTTTCAGCGTGTCGATCACCGGATGGCGGTCTTCCAGGCGCAGCGCGCGCTGCGCCAGGTGCAGTTCGTGATTGAGGAAGCCGAGGTCGAAGCTGGCGTTGTGGATCAGCAACTCGGCGCCGTCGAGAAAATCGAGCAAGGCATCCGCCACGTCCGGGAAGCGCGGCTTGTCGGCGAGGAACTCGCTGGTCAGTCCGTGGACTTCCAGAGCGCGCGGCTCGCTCTCGCGATCGGGATTGAGATAGGTGTGGAAACTGCGGCCGGTGACCATGCGCTGCACGATCTCGATGCAGCCGATCTCGACCACGCGGTTGCCGGACTCGATGTCCATGCCGGTGGTTTCGGTATCAAGCACCACCTGCCTCATGCCGCCACTCCGCCGGCGCGTCCGCGCGCCAGGCAGTCCCGCGCGATCTGGTCCACGCGCTCGTTCAGGGCGATGCCGCTGTGTCCGCGCACCCATTGCCAGCGCACCTGGTGACGCGCCACCTGCGCCGCCAGGCGCTCCCACAAATCGCGATTGAGCACCGGTTTGCCGCCGGCGGTCTTCCAGCCGCGCCGGATCCAGTTCGGCAGCCACTCCTGGATGCCCTTGCAGACGTATTGCGAGTCGGTGTGCAGATGCACGGCGCAGCCGCGCTTGAGCGCCTCGAGCACGCCGATCGCACCCATCAGTTCCATCCGGTTGTTGGTGGTCTCCGGATCGAAGCCGCAGAGCTCGCGTTCGTGCCCGCGGAAGCGCAGCACGGCACCCCAGGCGCCGGGACCCGGGTTACCCGAGCAGGCACCATCGCACCAGGCTTCGACGGCCTCCGGCTGCGCCCGCGTTGCCTCAGCCTGCACGGCGCATGCCCTCGGGCGCGGCCACCAGTGCGCGACGACGGTCGCGGGCGAACGGGATCGCGATCACATTGCTGCTGCGCTTACGCGCGGAAACCGCATACACGCCGCCCGGCAGCGGCCACCAGCGGCCACGCTCCAGGCCGGGCATGCGCGACTGGAGCCAAGCCTGCAGGCGCCCTGGCCAGCACAGCGCACGATCGTTCTCGATGTCTTCCAGGCCAACTCGGCGCAGCGTGGCGGCAACGCGCGCGGCGCTCGGCGCGCTGGCATCGCCGCGTGCGCGCTGGCGCAGCCCAGGCCAGCCCCAGGGATTGATGTCCAGTACCAGCACGCGGCCGTCGTCGGCGAGCACCCGGGCAACCTCCGCGAGCAGCTTATCGAGCGTGTCGCCGTCGCGGATCGCCAGGCAGTCCAGCACCACCAGCGCCAGCGAAGCGTCCGCCAGCGGCAGCCACGGCGCGCGCGTGCGCAACGGACCTGTGAAGCAGCGCGTGAGCGGCGACCACTGCAGATCGAATCGCGTGCGGCCGGGACGCTCGACTACCCCCGGCTCCCCGCACTGGATGCGCAGGGCCAAGCCTGGCTGGCTGCGCCAACGCTCCTCGACGAGCGCCGCGCAGGCGTGCGCGCAGCGCGCGGCCAGCGGATCGGGGCGCGAGTCGGTCGGTGGCGGCAACATCGGTGTGCAGGCGTCCAGCCTGGAAGGGGCGCCAGCATAGCCCGTGATGGGCAAGCCGCGGATACATGCGGCGTGACGGCAACGGAACCCTTGCGGTCACGGCCGGAGTCGATCGCCCTGATCGATCACACCCATGAGGCGCAAAGGCCAACTGACCGCAATTCGCCCGCGAATTGACCGAATGTGCCCCCTCTGCGACCATTTCGCGCCCTGCGCTTGCCCCGCCCCGCGAGGCGCGTCTCCGCCTGTCCCGTTCAGATCATTGCCGATGCACGTCTGCCTGTTGCCTGCCTTCGCCGACAACTACATCTTCGCGCTGCAGAGCCAGCGCGGGGTGGCGGTGGTCGACCCGGGCGATGCCGGCGTGGTCGAAGGCCATCTCGCCGGGCACGGCGCGGACCTGCTGGCGATCCTGGTCACCCACCATCATCCGGATCACATCGGCGGGCTGGCGCGATTGACGGAGCGCTGGCCGCGAGCACGCCGCATCGGGCCGGCCGATCCACGCATCCCCGGGCTCAACGAGATCGTCGGCGATGGCGACCGGGTCGTCCTCGACGATCTGCATGCGCTGGAGGTGCTTGCGACGCCGGGGCACACGCGCAGCCACATCGTCTATCGCGGCGATGGCCAGCTGTTCTGCGGCGATGTCCTGTTCAGCCTGGGCTGCGGGCGAGTGTTCGAAGGTGTGCCGGCGCAGATGCTCGCGGCACTCGACCGCATCGCCGCGCTCCCCGACGAGACCGAGGTCTACTGCGCCCACGAGTACACCCTCGCGAACGCCCGATTCGCCCTGGCCGTGGACCCGGACAATGCCGAGCTGCGGGCGCGCATTGCCACGGTGCGCGCGCTGCGCGAACTGGGGAAGCCCAGCATCCCCATGCGCCTGGGGGACGAGCGCCGCTGCAATCCTTTCCTGCGCTGCGACGACCCCATCGTTGTGCGCGCGGCGCAGGCGTATGCCGATGCGACGCTTGGCAGCCGCGCTGAGGTTTTCGCGGCGCTGCGCGCGTGGAAGAACGCGTGCTGAGGGCGCGCCGGACTCGACATGCCTGGCTGCTGGCCGCGCTGCTGGCGCTGGCCGGCTGCGCCACGAGCCCGCAGCGGGAATCGTCGGTCGCGATCACGTCGTCGGGTGACGACAGCATGCCCGAACCCAGCGTGTTGCAGCCGATGCCGGTACCTCCGGCCACGCGCCTGATGCTGGCGCCGGATCTCTGGCAGCGCTTCGCCCTCGCGCGCCATTGGCAGCCCTGCGAAGTCACGCCGGGTGTCTCGAAGTGGATCAGCCGCTACGCGCCCAAGCCCGCCCGGTTTGGTGCATCGCTGCAGCCGATGATGCCGCTGATGGACTATGTGCTGACGCGTGCGCTCGCTGCCGGCCTGCCCGGCGAGATCATGCTGGTGCCGATCGTCGAGAGTCACTATCGCCCGGACGCGCGCGGTCCCGGTGGCGCGCTCGGCATGTGGCAGCTGATGCCCGACACCGCGAGGCGCTTTGGACTGTCCGTACGCGGGGCTGGCGACGGGCGGATCGATGTGCGCGGCTCGACCGAGGCGGCACTGCGCCTGCTGAAAATCAACAGCGACGCCTTCTCCGGCAACCCGAAGCTGATGTTCGCCGCCTACAACGCCGGCGCTTACCGGCTGCGCAAGGCACTTGCCGGCCGCGATTACGCGAGCATGCGCTCGCTGGAGGACCTCGGCCTGCCGCGCATCACCCGCGAGTACATCGACAAGGTCAAGGCGCTCGGCTGCCTGCTCGGCGAGCCCGCACGCTTCGGTGTCGAGTTGCCGCGCCTGCCTGCGGGGGCTCGGCTGGTCGAGGTGACCCTGCCGCTGCCAGTGGCGCCGGACGCGCTCGCAGCCGAGTTGGGCGTGCCCGCCGCGGATCTGCGTCGCTGGAACCTGGGTGCGCATGCGCGCGGCGCGAGCGACCCGGAGGTGCCGCTGCTGCTGCCGCAATCGACCGCCGGTCGGGCCGTCGAACTCGCCGCTGCCGGGCGCCTGGCGCGCGCCGAACCGCGCCCCGTCGCGGTGGCGAGCACGCCGCACGCCGGAGGCCGCACGCATCGTGTGAGTTCAGGCGACTCGCTTTGGACGATCAGCAAACGCTATCGTGTCCGGCTGGCCGATCTGATGCGCTGGAACGGGCTCAACAGGCGCAGCGTGCTGCGCATCGGCCAGACCATCCACCTGCAGGGCAATACCTGACTGCGTTGCGCCGCCCGCTGCGGGCGCCAATGTGGCCGCGGCGATTGCTCCGCCCAACGGGAGCAAGAACATGGGTTTTCTCAGCGGCAAGCGCGCCCTGGTCACCGGCATTGCGTCGCATCGCTCGATCGCGTGGGGAATCGCCCAGGCGATGCATGCGCAGGGCGCGGAACTGGCCTTCACCTACCAGAACGAACGCCTCAAGGAACGCGTCGACCAGGCGGCGGGCGAGTTCGGCGGCGGGCCAGTGCTTGCCTGCGATGTGGCGGTCGATGGCGATGTCGATCGCATGTACGCCGAACTGGCGCGGCATTGGGACGGATTCGACATCCTGGTGCATTCGATCGCTTTCGCGCCGCGCGAGCAGATCCAGGGCCGCTTCATCGACGCGGTCACGCGCGAGGGCTTCAACACGGCGCACGAGATCAGCAGCTACAGCTTCGCTGCCCTGGCCAAGGGTGCGCGCGAACTGATGAAGGGTCGCAACGGCGCGCTGATCACGCTGAGCTACCTCGGCGCCGTGCGCGCGATGCCCAACTACAACGTCATGGGCCTGGCAAAGGCCTCACTGGAAGCGTGTGTGCGCTACCTGGCGCAGGACCTGGGACCCGAGGGCACGCGCGTCAACGCCATCTCCGCAGGCCCGATCAAGACCCTCGCGGCAGCCGGAATCGGAAACTTCCGCAAGATGCTGGACCATGTGGAAAAGGTCTCGCCGCTGCGTCGCAGCGTGACCATCGAGGATGTCGGCAATGCCGCCGCCTTCCTCTGCTCGGACCTCGCCTCGGGCATAACCGGCGAGGTGCTGTACGTGGATTCCGGTTACAGCCACGTCAGCATGGGCGAGTTGCTTGCCGGCTGAGGGACGGGGCGCGGACAGAGGCCCTGGCACCCCGAATCACGGCGGGGGCCTGGCCGGGTTCCGCCAAGCGGTTTTCCCGTGCCCCGCGCCCCCGTATCGCCAGCCCCGCTAAACGCTTACAGCCGGTCCTCGGCGATCTTGATCTCGGCCTGCTGGCGCAGCGCCTTGACGTAGGCGCCGGTCTCGGCCTCGGTCCATTGCGCCACCAGCTGCGAGCGCGCGGCGTCGCGCGCCGCCTGCTCGGCGGCCTTCGGATCGCCATCGACGACCGCGGTCAGTTCGACCAGCGCCTGCTCGTCGTCGCCGAGTCGGAGCGCCTTGCGCACCGGGGTACCCGCCGGACGCGGCATCTTGAACACCTGCTCGAGAATTCGCCCATCCTGGTTGCCGGCGGTGCGCACGACGGCGTCGGCGACATTCGGCGTCTTGCCCAGTTCCTTCGCAATCGCGTCCAGCGTTTCGCCGCCCGCCAGGCGCGCTTCCAACGCCTTGGCCTTGGCCTCGAGCTGCGCGCGCTGGGCCTTCTGGGTCAGGGTGGCGGCAATCTCTCCGCGCACCTGGTCCAGCGTGCGCGGTTCCGGCGCCTTGCGTTCGGCCACGCGGATCGCAACCACGTGGTCCTTGCTGAGGTCGATCAGGTCGCTGGTCTGCCCGCGGTCGAGCACCAGTTCGGAAAAGGCCTGCTGGACAACCTCCGGGTTTGCGGCGATGTCGGCGCCACCCGTGCGCGCGAAGGGAGCGGTGCGCTTCACTTCGAGCTGGACCTTGTCGGCCGGCCCCTGCAGCGACTGCGGGTCGGCATGGATGGCATCGACCAGCTCGCCGGCCTTTTCGGAAAACAGCCGCTCCTGTTCGCTGGTGCGGTATTCGGCCTCGATCTCGCCCTTGACCTCGTCGAAGGGCCGCTGGCTGCCGGCCCTGATTTCACGCAGCTGGATCAGGTGATAGCCATTCGCGCCCAGCACCGGCTCGCTGACTTTGCCGACTTCCAGTTGGAACAGGGCCTCGTCGAACGCCGGGTCATTGGCACCGCTCTCGATCCAGCCCAGATCACCGCCCTGTTCCTTCGAGCCGATGTCGTCCGAGCTCGCCTTGGCAACCTCGGCAAAGTCCTTGCCGCCACGGATCTCGGCCAGCAGCGACTCGGCCTTCGCCAGCGCCGCTTTTTGCGCTTCGGCATCGGCCCCGCCGGCCACCTCGACGAGCACATGGCTGGCCAGACGCTGCTCCGGCACCACGTAGCGATCCTTCATCTCGTCGTAGCGCGCCTTGAGGTCTTCCTCGCTCAGCGCAGCCACGGAGATCTCGGCCATCTTCAGCTCGACGTAATCGAGGATCACCATTTCCGGCGTCTTCAATTCGTCCTTGCGCGCCTCATAGTCCTTGGCGATTTCATCTTCGGTCGGCACTGGCACCGTCTCATCGGCCGACCTCAGCTGCACCGAGGTGAAGCTGCGGGTCTGATTCTGCAATCGCAGGTAAGCGTCGACCTCGGCATCAGTGACGATCGCGCTGCCGGCCAGGCGCGAGACGATCTCGCGCGAGGCCATGTCGCGCACCATGCGCTGCTGGAACATCGCGGGCGTCATGCTCATGTTGCGCAGCACCGCAACGTAGGTGTCCTGGTCGAAGGTGCCGCTGGGCTTGAACGCATCGATCGCGAGGATCTCGCTGCGCAGCTTCGCTTCCGGGACCTCGACGCCGGCGGCGCGCGCGTCCTGGTAGCGCAGTTCCTCGTCGATCAGGGAGTCGAGCACGCGGCGCTTGTTGTCGATGGTGTCGACGAAGCTGATGTCGGCGTCCTGGCCCAGCATCTGGCGCATCTGGCGGCGCTGCAGGTCGATGCGTTCCTGGAACTGCTGCGGAGTGATCTCGGTGTCGTTGACCTTGGCGACGAAGGTCTCGATCTGGGTCTGGAAGTAGTTGTTGATGCCGAACAGTGCAAAAGGCACGACCAGCAACAGCATGATGATGATGAGAATCCAGCCTGAAAACTTCTCGCGGATCGCCTGCAGCATGATCAGGAACCTGTTGTTTCGATGAATGGACTCGCCAGCGGATGCGTAGTCCGGAAATGACACGGGCGCCCTTAGGCGCCCGTGTCAGGATTGGCGGAGCGGACGGGGCTCGAACCCGCGACCCCCGGCGTGACAGGCCGGTATTCTAACCGACTGAACTACCGCTCCATTGAAACTTGGTGGGTGCTGAGGGGATCGAACCCCCGACCCTCGCCTTGTAAGGGCGACGCTCTACCGCTGAGCTAAGCACCCAGCAGACGAGCCGCTTAGTTTACAGCATCCTTGAGCGCTTTGCCAGCCTTGAAACCAGGATTCTTCGAGGCCTTGATCTTGATCGTCGCACCGGTCTGCGGATTGCGGCCCTGGCGCGCAGCGCGCTTGCGCACGGCGAAGGTGCCGAAGCCGGTCAGCGTCACGCTGTCGCCCGACTTCAGCGCCTTGGTGACGACGTTGATGAACGCGTCGAGCGCACGGCCAGCATCAGCCTTGCTGAGATCGGCGGCGTCGGCGACCGCGTTGATGACGTCAGTCTTCTTCATACAGTGAAACTCCCTTCGGAATCGGCAGCCGGCGTTGGCTGCCGATCATGGTGATGAGTATTGAGGCGATCGGCTGTTCGGTCAGCTGGAGCCGGCGCTTGTTTGCCAGCGCCTGGTGGGTGCGACGATCAGCGCTGGCGCTTTATATCAGGCGAGAAATGCCCACGCAACAAAGCGGAACGGATCGTACACGGCGCGGGTTCAGCACTCGCACCGGACGCGCGCACGCTTCAGTGGCGCACGACGCCCGGCGCCTGCGGCGCTTCCGCAGAGGCAGCCGGCGCAGCTTCTTCGCTGCGCGCCGCCGCGCTCTCCGCGACCGGCAGCGGCGAGCTGACCAGTGCGATGTCAAGCACTTCGTCGATCCACTTCACCGGCTTGATCACCAGCGCATCGGTGACGTTGGCCGGGATGTCGGCGAGATCCTTGCGGTTGTCGTCGGGGATGATCACGGTCTGGATGCCACCGCGATGAGCGGCCAGCAGCTTCTCCTTGAGTCCACCGATCGGCAGCACCCGTCCGCGCAGTGTGATCTCGCCGGTCATCGCCACCGACGAGCGCACGGGGATCTTGGTCAGGGCCGAAACCAGCGCGGTGCACATGCCGATACCCGCGCTTGGGCCGTCTTTCGGGGTGGCGCCTTCCGGGACGTGCACGTGGATATCCCACTTCTGGTGAAAGTCGGGGTCGATGCCGAGCGACTGGCTGCGGCTGCGCACCACCGAAAGCGCCGCCTGCACCGATTCCTGCATCACCTCGCCGAGCTGGCCGGTCTGGATCAGTTTGCCCTTGCCCGGCACGATCGACGATTCGATGCTGAGGATGTCGCCGCCGACCTCGGTCCAGGCGAGCCCGGTCACCAGTCCGACTTCGTCCTTCTCCTCGGCAAGGCCGTACTGGAAGCGGCGCACACCCAGGAACTTGTCGAGGTTCTTGCTGGTGACCGCAATCGACTTCGGCCCGCCCGGCTTGGTCAGCTTCACGACTTTCTGTGGCGCCTCACCCTTGGCCGCTTTCGTGCCCTTCGCCTTCCCGGCCTTCAGCGAAAGCTCCTTGACCACCTTGCGGCAGATCTTGCTGATCTCGCGCTCCAGGCTGCGCACGCCGGCTTCACGGGTGTAGTAGCGGATCATGTCGACCAGCACGCCATCGCTGACGCTGATCTCCGTCGGCTTGAGCCCGTTCGCCTTGATCTGCTTGGGCAGCAGGTATTTCTTGGCGATCGCCACCTTCTCATCCTCGGTGTAGCCCGGGATGCGGATCACCTCCATGCGGTCGAGCAGCGGGCCGGGGATGTTCAGCGAGTTCGCAGTGCCGATGAACATCACCTCGGACAGGTCGAGGTCGACTTCCAGGTAGTGGTCGTTGAAGCTGTGGTTCTGTTCCGGATCGAGCACCTCCAGCAGCGCCGACGAGGGATCGCCGCGGAAATCCATCGACATCTTGTCCAGCTCGTCGAGCATCAGCAGCGGGTTCTTGGTCTTGACCTTGGCCAGGTTCTGCACGATGCGGCCGGGCAGCGAGCCGATGTAGGTGCGGCGGTGGCCACGGATCTCGGCCTCGTCGCGCACGCCGCCGAGCGACATGCGCACGAACTTGCGTCCGGTGGCCCGCGCGATCGACTGCCCCAACGAGGTCTTGCCCACGCCCGGCGGGCCGACCAGGCACAGGATCGGAGCCTTCATGTGCTTCACGCGCGTCTGCACGGCGAGATACTCGAGGATGCGCTCCTTGACCTTCTCCAGGCCGAAATGGTCCTCGTCGAGCACGCGCTTGGCTTCAGCGAGGTTCTTGCGGATGCGCGAGCGCTCGCTCCACGGCACGTTCGCCAGCCAGTCGATGTAGTTGCGCACGACCGTCGCCTCGGCCGACATCGGCGACATCATCTTCAGCTTGTTGAGTTCGGTGCGCGCCTTGGCCGCCACTTCCTTGGGCATGCCGGCCTTTTCGATGCGGCGCGCCAGCTCATCCATCTCGTTCGGCGCTTCGTCCAGCTCGCCAAGTTCCTTCTGGATGGCCTTCATCTGCTCATTCAGGTAGTACTCGCGCTGGCTCTTCTCCATCTGCGTCTTGACCCGGCCGCGGATGCGCTTCTCGATCTGCAGCACATCGATCTCGGCGTCCACCGCCGCCATCAGCATTTCCAGGCGCGCGCCGATGCCCGCCGTCTCCAGCAGGCTCTGCTTGTCGGACAGCTTGATCGACAGGTGCGCAGCGATGGTATCGGCAAACGGCTCGGATCGTCGATCGCGCCCAAGGTCGACAGCAACTCGGGCGGGATCTTGCGGTTGAGCTTCACCAACTGCTCGAACTGCGACAGCAGCGTGCGCGACAGCACGTCCACCTCGCGCGGCTCGCGGTCCATGTTGGACTCGATCTCGACCGGGACCGCGCGATAAACACCGTCGGCCTCACTGACCGCGGTGATCGCGACGCGCTTGAGGCCCTCGACCAGCAACTTGATCGTGCCATCGGGTAGCTTCAGCAACTGCAGCACCGAGGCCTGGGTGCCGACCTCGTACATTTCCTCGGGGCGAGGATCGTCGATCTCGGGCGCTCGTTGGCTGATCAGCAGAATCTGCTTGTCGCCATCCATCGCCGATTCCAGCGCCTTCATCGAGCGCTCGCGCCCGACGAACAGCGGAATCACCATGTGCGGATAGACGACGACATCGCGCAGCGGCAGGATCGGCAGGGATCGCTCGCCAGTGCCGAAGTCCAGGCGCGTGGATGCGGACATGAATCTCTCCATTGCCGGACGGGAACCGTCCTCGATGGAACGAGAATTGGGGGCCGAGCGCGGGAATGCAAGCGGCTCCGGTCAGCCATGGTGCGGGTGAGGGAACCGAGGGGCGCGGGGCTGGCGCCCGGTTGTTGGTTCTCGGTTGTTGGTTGTTGGCAGCAAATGCCGGCGGGCCGCAGGCCTGTGGGAGCGGCTACAGTCGCGAGCCTCTGTCGGCCGCCGCAGGAAAGATCGCGGCTGAAGCCGCTGACGCTTGGGCTGCGGCGTACGCGCTTGGCTGCCGACAACCAACAACCAAGAACCAACAACCGGACTCAGGTTATCCGAAGATCACTCGCCGCCAGTCCGGCGCAAGCCACCGCAACCCCGCCCTTACTGGGCCGCCGTCCGCGGCTGGGCGTTGCCTTCGTAGATCAGGTAGGGCTCGGCGGTGCCATTGATGACGGCCTCGTCGACCACGATCTTGCTGACGTTGGTCATCGAGGGCAGGTCGTACATGGTGTCCAGCAGCACCTGCTCGACGATGGTGCGCAGGCCACGCGCACCGGTGCGGCGCTCGAGTGCCTTGCGCGCGATCGCGGCGAGCGCGTCCGGGCGGAACTCCAGGTCCACGCCCTCCATCTCGAACAGGCGCTTGAACTGCTTGACCAGCGCGTTCTTCGGCTCCGACAGGATGCGCACCAGGGCCGACTCGTCGAGTTCTTCGAGCGTGGCGACCACCGGCAGGCGGCCGATCAACTCGGGGATCAGGCCGAAACGGATCAGGTCCTCCGGCTCAACTTCCAGCAGGACCTGGCCGACGCTGCGACGGCCCTGGGTGCTGCGGATATCGGCAGCGAAGCCGATGCCGGTGGAGGTGGAGCGCGCCTGGATGATTTTCTCCAGGCCGGCGAACGCGCCGCCGCAGATGAACAGGATGTTCTTGGTGTCGACCTGCAGGAATTCCTGCTGCGGATGCTTGCGCCCGCCCTGCGGCGGCACGCTGGCGACGGTGCCCTCGATCAGCTTCAGCAGCGCCTGCTGCACGCCCTCGCCGGAAACGTCGCGGGTGATCGACGGGTTCTCGCTCTTGCGCGAGATCTTGTCGATTTCGTCGATGTAGACGATGCCGGTCTGCGCCTTGTCGACTTCGTAGTCGCACTTCTGCAGCAGCTTCTGGATGATGTTCTCGACGTCCTCGCCCACATAACCGGCCTCGGTCAGCGTGGTGGCGTCGGCGATGGTGAACGGCACATTGAGCAGGCGCGCCAGCGTTTCCGCCAGCAGGGTCTTGCCCGAACCGGTGGGACCGATCAGCAGGATGTTGCTCTTGGCCAGTTCGACATCGTCGCCGCGCTGGCGCGACTCCAGGCGCTTGTAATGATTGTGCACCGCGACTGAGAGGATCTTCTTCGCGCGCTGCTGGCCGATGACGTACTGGTCGAGAACTTCCAGGATCTCGCGCGGCTTGGGCAGGCTGCTGCGACCGGCCTGCGCCTTGTCTTCCAGTTCCTCGCGGATGATGTCGTTGCACAGTTCCACGCATTCATCGCAGATGAACACGCTGGGGCCGGCGATCAGCTTGCGGACTTCGTGCTGGCTCTTTCCGCAGAAGGAGCAATACAGCACTTTGCCGCCGTCTCCGGAGCGGTGCTGGCGATCGTCAGACATTCGTGAACCTCAACAATGAATCACCCTCGGGACGCATCCGGCCCGAGCATATCACGGGATTTCGGCGCGCAATTCCGCGTGCCGGGCGGGGAAACCGGGCTCGGCGCACGGACTTCAAGCCCGCGCGCTGGCCGGGTCAGACGGACTTGATGGTGGCTTCGGCGCGGCGATCGAGCACCGCATCGACCAGTCCATAGGCGCGCGGGTCGTCGGCGCTCGTGAAGTAGTCGCGGTCGGTGTCGCGCGCGATGCGGTCGATCGGCTGGCCAGTGTGGGTGGCCAGGATGCGATTCAGTTTCTCGCGGATCAGCAGGATTTCGCGGGCATGGATGTCGATATCCGATGCCTGTCCGGAATAGCCACCGAGCGGCTGGTGAATCATCACGCGCGAATTCGGCAGGCAGTAGCGCTTGCCTGGCGCGCCAGCCGCCAGCAGCACCGCGCCCATGCTGGCCGCCTGGCCGATGCACATGGTGCTGATCGCCGGCTTGACGAACTGCATGGTGTCGTAGATCGCCATGCCGGCGGTGACCGCGCCACCCGGACTGTTGATGTAAAGATTGATGTCCTTGTCCGGATTGTCGGATTCGAGGAACAGCAACTGGGCCACGATCACGTTGGCCATGTAGTCGTCGATCGGCCCGACGCAAAAAATCACGCGCTCCTTCAGCAGGCGCGAATAGATGTCGTAGGCGCGCTCACCACGAGCGCTCTGCTCGACGACGATCGGAACCAGATTCAAAGCGCGGATGTCGTTGGCCATCGGGGACTCCGGAGTCGGCAACTTGGGATGGGGCCCGTTCTAGCGGATTTCAATGCGCAGCACCATGGACGAGGGCACGAGGGCACGAGGGCACGAGGGCACGAGGGCACGAGGGCACGAGGAGGCTCGTGATTCTGCAGATCAATGCAAGCACTATCGCAGCGAGCCGAGGCTGGATCTGGGACGAGGTACTGGCGTGCCCTCGTGCCCTCATGCCTTCGTGCCCTCCAGCCGCAACAGGCCCCTGAAGCAAAAAAGGCGCGGAGCCGCGCCCCGCGCCTTTTTCTGCGCACCGCAGGAGCCGATCAGGCGCCCGGCTGCAGCACTTCCTTGAAGGTGCGTTCGACTTCAGTGACCTTGCAGTGGCCAGCCACCCATTCTGCCACCTGCTCGTCCATCACGCGGGCGCGCAGGTTGTTCATCAGGCGCTGGTCCTGCTGGTACATCTGCACGACTTCATTCGGATCCTCGTAGGTCGAGGCGATCGCGGCGAGCGCGGTGCGCACGCGGTTCTCGTCCAGGCGCAGGCCGTTCTTCACCGCGATCTCGTTCAGCAGCATCGCGGCGAGCACACGGCGGCGGGCGATGTCCTTGAGACTGTCCAGGGCCGGCTCCGGCGGCACCGGCTGGCCGGCGCGCTTGGCGCGCTCGGTCATCTCGGCGACGGCCTGGCGCTGCAGGGTCTTGGCCTCTTCCATCACCAACGAGTTCGGCACACCCAGATGATCGTACTTCTTCAGCAACTGCTCGACGACCGCCCCGCGCAGGCGTGCGGAAAGCGCCTGGCCGAGCTCGCGCTCGAGGTTCGCGCGCACTTCGCGGCGGAAAGCCTCGACACCACCGGGGATGTTGAAGCTGCGGGCGAAAGTGTCGTCGACCTCCGGCAGTACGCCCTCGTTGATACGCGTCACCTTGATCTCGATCGACGCGCTCTTGCCCGCAAGGCGGGTGTCGCGATAGTCCTCGGCGAAGGTCGTCGAGATCGTCTTCGTCTCGTCAGCGCTCATGCCGACCAGCGCGTCTTCGATCTCCGGCAGCACCGCCTTCTGGCCGATCGCGGTGAGGCCGCGCTCGACGCCCTCTTCCGGGATGCGCGAGCTTTCGCCGTTGATGACGAATTCGAAGGCGACGAAATCGCCGGCCTGCGCGGTGCGCTCGACCGGGCGGAAGCTCATGCGCTGGCGCCGCAGGGTATCGATCATGCGATCGATGTCGGCATCGGTGGCCTGGGCCACATCGCGCGAAATCTCGAGGTCGGCAACTTCGATGGCCGGGAATTCCGGCATCACGTCGAAGGTGGCGACGTAGGCGAATTCACCGGCGGCCGCGTTGTCACGGGTGACGTTCGGCGAATGCGCCGGACGCAGGTTGTGTTGCTGGAACGCTTCGGTGAGGGTGTCGCGGATCAGGTTCTGGGTGACCTCGTCCCGGATCTGCGCACCGTAGCGCTTCTCGATCACCACCGGCGGTACCTTGCCCTGACGAAAGCCCTTGAGCTGCACCGACTTCGACAGCTCGCGGATGCGCGCGTGGATGCCTTCCTGGAAACGTTCGCCGGGCACGCTGACCTTCACGCGGCGCGCGAAGTCATCCAGCTTTTCGACCGAAACCTGCATGGAACCTCCAAAAAATCACGAACTGACGCGGCAGCGCGATGCTGCCGAGATCCTGGTGCGAAAGGAGAGACTCGAACTCTCACGGGTTACCCCACTGGATTCTAAGTCCAGCGCGTCTACCATTCCGCCACTTTCGCATGATCGATTGCAGGGATGGGACCGGCGAGAAGTTGGTGGGCTGTCAGGGACTCGAACCCCGAACCTACTGATTAAGAGTCAGCTGCTCTACCATTGAGCTAACAGCCCACGAAAAACGGCTGGGGTGGAAGACGGGGCTCGAACCCGCGACACTCGGAATCACAATCCGATGCTCTACCGACTGAGCTACATCCACCACCGTAAACCTTGTCCAACTGGCGCGCCCGACAGGAATCGAACCTGCAACCGTCGGCTTAGAAGGCCGATGCTCTATCCGGTTGAGCTACGGGCGCTTGGCTCCGTAGTCCCGCCCGCGCGGTACGCCACCACCGCGAGTACTGTACCGCTCGCGGAGGCTGGTCGGGGTAGAGGGATTCGAACCCACGACATCCAGCTCCCAAAGCTGGCGCGCTACCAGACTGCGCTATACCCCGCGTACATCCTGCGGCACCGCACCCACGATCCAACACGATACGGCCAGTATCGCGAGCGGTCAAACCCCGCCGCCGCTGCTCCAGCCCTAAACATCGACGCCCGAAACGGGTTCGGGCGTCGACTCATTGCAATGGCGCGCCCGGAAGGATTCGAACCTCCGACCACCTGGTTCGTAGCCAGGTACTCTATCCAACTGAGCTACGGGCGCGTAGAAAGGAAAGTATGTCCGGCGAATAAGCATCCGTCAAGCCCCTTTCGCGAAGAAGATGCGTCAGCATGTAACGCGCCGGAATCGGCTCATTCCGGCTGGGACATTCGCGCATCGTACTCGACGCGTGCGGCGCGCATCTCGGCCAGCAAGCCGTCTTCGGCGCTCTGGATGCACAGATCTCGCCGATCGATGGACGCCGATTCGCAACTCGCCATCGCATCGCGATGCCGCTGTTCAGCGGCCTCCCGCGCCCGGTCGAGATAGGCCTGGGCTTCACTCTGGGGCGACGGGGCTTCCGGTTCCTGCGCGCGCGGCAACGCTGCTGGAGCGACCGTTGGCAAGACGGGCTGGTCCGGCGCCGCTTCCTGCGCAGGCATTCCAGCCGGACTACAGCCATACAGTAGACAGAGCGCCAGTGGCAGCCAGGAGACGAACTTGCGCAAGATGAGGACTCCTTGGTCGGGCGTTCCGAGTGTATCCGCGGGTGGCCCGCGAGATCCGTGGCGCGCGTAGCATCGGCGCTTTCCGACCGGACGGGTGACCGATGACCGCATTCCTTCGCACACTGCTGGCCGCGTGGTTGTTCCTCACGGCGGCATCGGCTTCGGCTGCCGCCAACTACCAGGACATGTGGTGGCGCCCGAGCGAAAGCGGCTGGGGCGTGATGGTGCTGCAGCAGGGCGAGGTCATTTCGGCTGTCATGTTCCACTATCGCCCGGATCGCAAGCCGGTGTGGTACCTGCTGTCGAACGCGCCGCGCGGCAACGGTGAGAGCTACTCCGGAACGCTGTTCGAAACCAGCGGGCCAGCACTGTTCGGCGCCTTCGACCCGACCACGGTCGCCGTGCGCGATGTCGGCACGATGACGCTCAACTTCAGCTCGCTCACAGCAGGCAGCGTCAGCTACACCATCGATGGGCAGAGCGCGAGCAAGGTCATCGAGCGCATCACCTTCCAGACGCCCAGCCTGATCGCCGAATACCTTGGGTCCTACGCCGGCTATGCAAGCTGCGCGGGATTCCCGGACATCGACACCTTCACCTTCACTTCCCGGATCATCATCGGCGGCACCGACCAGGCCTTGGTGCTGCGCGTCCAGACCGGCGGCTCGCTGCTGGGCGAGGCACTGACCTGTGACCTCACCGGCCCGCTGACTCAATCAGGCGGCATCCTTACGGGCAGCGGAACCTGGATTTGCCGCAACGCGTCCAACCAATCGCGCATGACCGCGACCTACACCATTGACGAGATGCGCATCATCGACAAGACAGTCGTGATCAACCTGCGCGCGAGCACCAGTTATCCGTCGGTCAATGCGAACTGCACCGAGCGTGGGGCCTTCAGCGGGGTACGGAGATAGCGGCACGGGGGGTGCGGACCGGTCGCGCTGCGCGAGCCGATGCACCGCAGGGCGGCGAACGCCGGCGGGGGCAGGGCACGCGGCAAGGCCGGCGGAGCCCACCAACTGCTTCGACGAATTCCGCGACCCTGGCTCAAACCAGAAGCTGGCCCGACGTCTTCCCGTGCCCCGTGCCCCTGCCCCGTACCCCTTACAGTGGCGCCCGCAGCGGCAGCAGCAGCACGAAACGCATCCCGGCGCCCGGTTCGCCCTGCGCCTCGATGCGGCCGCCGAGCTTGACCGTCACCAGGTTGTAGACAATGTGCAGGCCGAGTCCACTGCCGCCTTGCGAGCGGCGGGTGGTGAAGAAGGGTTCGAACACGCGCGCCAGAGCTTCCTTGCCGATGCCGAGGCCGTCGTCCTCGAAAACGATGCGCACACGCTCGCTGTCGGCGAGCGCGGCTGACAGGCGCATGGTGCCGCCGCGCGCGCCATCGAAGGCATGCAGCAGGGCGTTCTGGATCAGGTTGGTGACCACCTGACCAAGCGCCCCCGGATAGCTCTCGAGTTCGATCCGTTCCTCGCAGCTCAAGGCGAGCTGGACCGGGCGGCGCTTCCAGGTCAGCTCCAGGCTGCTGACCACGGCACGCAGGTTGTCGCCGAGGTCGAAGCGACGTCGGTCGTCGCTGCTGCGATCCACCGACACCTGCTTGAAACTGCGCACAAGGCTGGATGCGCGCTCCAGGTTCTGGCCGACCATCGTCGATGCCTCATGGGTCTGCTCGATGAATTCCGCCAGTTCGCTGCGGCTGAGCTTGCCCGCGGCGAGCGCCGCGCGCAGTGCATCGCTGCGCTCGCTGAGATACGAGGACGCGGTCAGCGCCACGCCGACCGGGGTATTGATCTCGTGCGCCACGCCGGCCACCAGTTGGCCGAGCGAAGCCATCTTCTCGCGCGCGACCAGTTCGTCCTGCGCGCTCTGCAGTTGCCGCAACGCGCGCTCGGCGCTGTCCTTGGCCTGGGTCAGTTCGGACGTGCGCCGGTCGATCAGTCGCTCAAGTTGTTCCGCGCGGCGCTGAATGCGCAGGTTGTACAGGTGCACACCGAGCCAGATGGCCAGCCCGGCGACCACCGAGGCCAGCGCCAGGAACCACCAAGTCTGCCAGAACGCGGGCACCACGCGCACCGGAATGGCCAGTTCGCTGGTACTGAATACCCCGGTGCGCCCGCTGCCGCGGACCTGCAGGGTGTAGCGACCGGGACTCAGGCGGGTATAGCTGGCCACGCGCCGGGTCGCGTCGCTGTCGATCCATTCGCTGTCGAACCCCACCAGGCGGTACTGGTAGCGGTTGCGCAGTGGAGCGGTGTAATCGAGCGCGGCGAATTCGACGCTGAATCCTCTCTGGCCCGGCAGGACATCGAAGCCCTCGGCGGTATTGGTCAGGTGAATCGGCGCACCACCGACCTGGATGTCGGTCACCACCAGCGGCGGCGTGTAGTCCCAGGGGCGAAAACGCGCGGGATCGACCACCATCAGACCCTTGCTGCCACCAAACAGCAGCAGCCCATCGCGGGTACTGGCATAGGCGCGGAACCATGCCGTACCGAGGTCGGCGCCATCCGCGCGACCGAGTTCGTACAGCGAGTCCTGACTCGGGTCGTAGACGAAACGCTGGCTCCAGATGCGGCCTTGCGCGTCTTCCAGAAGGTTCGCGCCGAACGGCACGCCAACCGCACCCAGGCGCGCACTGACGGGCTCCAGCCGCGCAGAACGTCCGTCGAATCCGGTCGCACGATGGAGGCCAGCCGGCGTGTCGACCCAGAACTGGCCCGACCGATCCAGCAACAGGCCCACCACGCCCGCATTCACCGGAACATTGTCCTGGCCGGCGACCAAAGCGACGCGCCGCTGGACGGGATCGGTTGCCGTCAGCGTGTACAGTCCGGAAGAGCTTCCCACCCAAAGCCGGCCGTCGCCCGATTCGACCAGCGCGTTGACGTCCTCCCGGATCGGCTTGCGGTCTGCGCCGGGCGGGCGTTCGATGATGTCCGAGCCCGCCGCCATCCGGGCGAGTCCCGCGTCGGTGCCGATCCACAACCCGCCTTCGCGGGCTGCCAGCAAGCGACGCACGTAAATATCGGGCAAGCCCCTTTCGACTCCGAAACGGGTGAAGGTGCCGGCGTCGCGATCGTAGCGATGCAGGCCGTCCACGGTGGCGACCCACAGCTTGCCATCGCCGGTTTTCGCCAGGCCCGAGATCACACCGTTGCGCAGCGCCTCCGGATCAGCGGGATCCGGCCGATGGCCGGCGATCACGCCGCGCTGGCGATCCCAGATGTCGATGCCGTTGCCACGGGTTCCGATCCAGAGCGTTCCCGGATCGACCTCGAGCACGCTGCTGACGCTCGGCGAACTCAGTGTATGCGCGCGCCCGGGGCTATGGCGCAACACGCCGATGGCATCGTTGGCCGGGTCGTGGCGCTGCAACCCACCGCCGTAGCCGCCGATCCAGATCTGGCCGGCATTGTCGCGCAGCATCGCGCGCACCTGGTCGTGCGCCAGGCTGGAACTGACCGCCGGATCTGGCCGGATGCGCCGAACCAGGTGGAAATCTTCGGCGTCGACCACGTCGATGCCGCCGAATGCAGCGATCCAGAGGATGTCGGCGCGGGGCTGCAGGAGTGCCAGAACCGAGGGCTGCACGTCGTCACCCGCGACGCCTAGCGGATCCGCCGGAATCTGGCGCAGCGTCGTCGCCGTGGTGTCCAACACGAAACTGCCGCGGCGCGAGGTGCCGATCACGATGCCACCCTGTTCGCGCTCGATCAGCGCCTGCACCTGCTCCCCGACCAGGCTACGCCCGGTATCGCTCGCGAGCGTGATGCGTTCGAAGGCATCGCCGATGGCACGACGAACGCCGAGGCCGCCCCAGCTCCCGATCCACACATTGCCGTGGCGATCGACCCGCAGCGCCACCACGTGCTCGTCATCGGCCGTGGTGCCGTCCCCGTAGCGCCGGCGCAGGTGCTCGATCGTCCTGGACTTCGCATCCCAGTAGTCCAGGCCATCCCGGGTACCGATGTAGACGCCGCCACGGGCATCAGCGGCCAGTGCGCGCACCGTGTTGCTGGCCAGATCGGTCGCTCCGGAGCCTGCGCGCAGGCGCACGATGCTGCCATCCTGCGGGTCGAGGATGGTGACGCCGTCGGCATTGGTGCCCACCCACAGCCGGCCATCCGCCGCGGCCGCCAGGGCGCGGACGAAGTCGCCGCCCAGAGAACCCGCATCCTCGGGATCGTTATCGAAATAGTCGAAGCGATAACCGTCATAGCGGATCAGTCCGTCGGGGGTACCGATCCAGAGAAACCGGACGAATCCTGCGCCAGCGCGGATACGTTGTTGTCGGGAATCGACTCGGTGCTGCCTACCGATTCGAAATAGGGATCCACCTGATCCAGTGCGTGCAGCGCGCTCGCCCAGAGGGCGCACAGTACCGCTGCCATTCGCGCGAATCGATGCATCGGGGCATCGTAGAGTCAGCCGGGGGTCGGCGCCAGCGAGGCGGAGTGAGAATCGCCCCCAATTGACCACAGGAGACAATTGGATGCCATCCTGAATGCCTCGATGGCGCAATTGTCAATCAGGGATGCGCGCGCCGACCGGGGGTTCCGCAGTTTCGCCGGACATGCAACGATGGCGCGTCGGCATTCTGGACACTGGACCATGCTCACGACGAATCAGTGGATTGCGGCTGGTTTTGGAGTTTCGCTGGTGGTGGCGGCGCTCGCCGGCTTCTCCGGCGAGGGTTTTTCGATTCCGGTGGCAGCCAGTACCTTTGGCAGCATGGCGTCGGTTCTGGCGCTGGTTCTGGTCTGGCTCGGGCTTCAAGGCCAGACCCGCGAACTGGCGTTACAGCGCGAGGAACTGCGCGAGCAGCGCGAGCAGATGGCCAAGATCGCGCGGTCGGCGCAACGCGGCAACAGCCCCGCCGAACAACTTCCCGATTTCATGTACGCCGCGGACGATCCGCGGCTGTTCCTACGGCCGGAGAGTTCGATGGGCGATTCCGCCATCGTGCTGGTGCTCAAGAACAACGGTGCGCAGATCTGGGGCGTGTCGCTGTACTGGCATTACCAGGACCGCACGCATTTCATCGACGAGACCCATCCCACTCTGGTCACAGGCGGGGAGATCATCGCTTTCATCCAGCGCAACGAATTGCCGGAGCAGTTCGAAGTCACGGTGTCCTACACCAAGCGCAACGGCCGGGAACAGGAAGAGCGCTGGTCGATCACCGAAGATGCTGCCGGATTCGATTGCACCTACGACGGCAAGGTCGCCGGCGCGCCGATCCATCACGCCACAACGAGGTAGGCCGCCGATGGCTTAGAGCCGAGATTGCTCGGCTGGCTTTCGGACGAGGGTGTCGCGATATTTTCAGCGGAGCAAGCTCCGCTACGGACCCTCGCACGAATCGAACCCGCTCGCTTGACCCGCCAGAATTGAAGAAGGCCGCCTTGCGGCGGGCTGTCCGGCATTTCTGGCGGGACGGGATTGTGCCGGCCATCCATGGCCGGCACCCCTTCGGGGCTGCGCTCCGCGCTGCGCGCGGTGCTCGCGTTCTTTGGACTCCTGTCCGCGATTGTGCCGGCCATCCATGGCCGGCACCCCTTCGGGGCTGCGCTCCGCGCTGCGCGCGGTGCTCGCGCTCTCCCGGCATCCTGCCTTTCGAGTCGAACCCGCTCGGGTTCTCGGCCCTCTCTCTCCGCCAGAAACGAAGAAGGCCGCCTCGCGGCGGCCTTCGTCGAATCTGGCGGAGAGAGAGGGATTCGAACCCTCGATGGATGTTTTTGCACCCATACTCCCTTAGCAGGGGAGCCCCTTCGGCCTCTCGGGCATCTCTCCGTGACTGTCAGGAACCGGCTTCAGGGCCCTCGCCCTCGCTGCCGTCTTCCTTGCGAATCCTCTGGTAAATCTCCTCGCGGTGTACTGCGACGTCCTTCGGCGCGCTGATACCAATGCGCACCTGATTGCCTTTCACGCCAAGCACGGTGACCGAGACCTGATCTCCAATCATCAGGGCCTCGCCAACGCGACGCGTCAAGATGAGCATCCATTCCTCCTGCCGCCATCCCGGCCTGGGCCGGGATATCGTGAGTGCAGAACCTCGCACCCGCAACTGTCCATGTCATTCGCCGCCTGCATCCGTCGGCGCGCGAAACGAGAATGGTAGCGCAGTCCACCGACGAAGAGCAATCCTTCTGTCGGATCCTCATGCACGTGCGGCGACGAACTCCTTCAGCCCGGCCAGGGCCGCCTGCAGGGCCGGCACATCCGGACAGCCGCCCTGGGCCATGTCCGGGCGACCGCCGCCCTTGCCGCCTGCCGCAGCGGCGACGTGGCCGAGCACGTCGCCCGCCTTGATCCGGCCGAGCGCCGCGCCGCTGACGCCGGCGATCAAGGTCGCCTTGCCATCCTGCGCCGATGCGAGCACGACCACGGCATCGACCAGCTTCTGCTTGATCTTGTCGAGCATCTCGCGCAGCACCTTGGCATCGACGCCTTCGATCCGCTCGGCCAGGACCTTGACGCCGCCGACGTCGCTGGCGCGCGCAAGCATGTCGTCCACCGAGGCGCTGGCGGCCTTCGATTTCAGCGCCGCCAGCTCCCGCTCGTCGCGCTTGATGCAGTCCAGCAACTGCTGCACCTTGGCGATCACCTGGTCGCCAGCGCCGAGCAGGCCCGCCAGTTCGCGCAACTGGCCTTCCTGCTCCTGCACCCAGGCGACCGCGGCGGCGCCGGTGATCGCCTCGATGCGACGCACGCCCGCGGAGATGCCGCCTTCGCTGACGATCTTGAACAAACCGATGTCGCCGGCGCGCTCGACATGCGTGCCGCCGCACAGCTCGGTGGAGAAGTCGCCCATCTTCAGCACGCGCACATGGTCGCCGTACTTCTCGCCGAACAGCGCCATGGCGCCGAAGTCGAGCGCCTGCTGCATGCCCATGTGATGCACTTCGGCCGGCGCGTTGACGCGGATCTGTTGGTTCACGCGCAGCTCGATACGCTGCAACTGGTCTGCAGTGATCGGCTGGAAATGCGAGAAGTCGAAGCGCAGCCGGTCCGGCGCCACCAGCGAGCCCTTCTGCTGCACATGGGTACCGAGTTCCTCGCGCAGCGCGGCGTGCAGCAAGTGGGTGGCCGAGTGGTTCAGCACGATCGCGCGGCGGCGCTCGTTGTCGATCTGCGCACGTACCGTGTCGCCGACCTTGAGCACACCCTCGCGCAACTGGCCGAGGTGTCCGTGGAACACACCGGCGAGCTTGACCGTGTCGTCGACCGTAAACGCGGCGTTTGCCGCCCGAGCTGGCCCTGGTCGCCGACCTGACCACCGCTCTCGGCGTAGAACGGCGTGCGGTCGAGGACGACCACGGCGCGGTCGCCACCGACGATCTGCTGCGCCAGCTTGCCGTCGACCAGCAGGCGCAGGACGCGGGCATCGCTGCACTCGCCTGATTCGTAGCCGGTGAACACCGTCGGCGCGAGGCCCTCGACGTGCTCGGCGGTCACCTGGACGCCGCCGCCGAAGTTGCTGGCGCTGCGCGCGCGCTCGCGTTGCGCGGCCATTGCCTCTTCGAAGGCATCCATGTCGACGCTCAGCCCGCGCTCGCGGGCGACATCCGCGGTCAGGTCGACCGGGAAACCATAGGTGTCGTACAGCCGGAAGGCATCGGCGCCGGCGACCGTGCCGCTGGCTTTCGCCGCGATCTGCTCGAACACCTTCATGCCGCTGTCCAGGGTCTCGGCGAAGCGCTCTTCCTCGGCCGCCAGCACCTGGTCGACCAGCTTGGCCTTGGCCGCGAGTTCCGGGTACGCCTGGCCCATCTGCTCGACCAGCGGCGCGACCATGCGGTGGAAGAAGGCCTGGCGCACGCCGAGCTTCCAGCCGTGGCGCAGGGCGCGACGGATGATCCGGCGCAGCACGTAGCCGCGGCCTTCGTTGCTCGGCAGCACGCCGTCGACGATCAGGAAGCTGCAGGCGCGGATGTGATCGGCGATCACCCGCAGCGAGGGATTGGCCAGGTCGGCCGTACCGGTCAGCGCCGCGCAGGCGCGGATCAGCGCCTGGAACAGATCGATCTCGTAGTTGGAATGGACGTGCTGCAGCACCGCGGTCAGGCGCTCCAGGCCCATGCCGGTATCCACGCAGGGGCTGGGCAGCGGAGCCATGCGGTATTCGGTCAGGGTGTACTTGAGTTCGCCCGCCGGCGTGCGGGTGGCGGTCGGCGGCTGGACCACCTTGCCGGCGGCCAGTGCGGCCTCGTAGGCAGCGCGTGCGGCGCTCTCGTCAGCGTACTCGGCGCTGCCGAGCACCGAGCGGTCGAACTGCATGAACACCAGGTTCCAGATCTCGATGTAGCGGTCGCCATCGGCCTCGGGCGAACCCGGCGGGCCGCCTTCGATGCCTTCGCCGTGGTCGTAGAAGATCTCGGAGCACGGGCCGCAGGGGCCGGTGTCGGCCATCTGCCAGAAGTTGTCGGAGGCAAACGGGGCGCCCTTGTTGTCGCCGATGCGCACGATGCGCTCGGGCGGCACGCCGACTTCCCTGGCCCAGATGTCAAAGGCCTCGTCGTCGGTCTGGTAGACCGTGACCCAGAGCTTGTCTTTCGGCAGCTGGTAGACGCCGGTCAGCAGTTCCCACGCGTAGTGGATCGCGTCACGCTTGAAATAGTCGCCGAAGCTGAAGTTGCCCAGC
The DNA here is from genome assembly GCA_016713135.1 of Rhodanobacteraceae bacterium. Classification (NCBI taxonomy): domain Bacteria; kingdom Pseudomonadati; phylum Pseudomonadota; class Gammaproteobacteria; order Lysobacterales; family Rhodanobacteraceae; species Rhodanobacteraceae bacterium. The sequence goes on from JADJPR010000002.1 coordinate 265,214, forward strand.
ATCTCGAAGAAGGTGTGATGCCGCGCGGTGTAGCCGACCGCATCCAGGTCGTTATGCTTGCCGCCGGCGCGCACGCAGCGCTGCGCCGAAGCAGCGCGCGTGTAGTCGCGCTTTTCCGCCCCGAGGAAGGTGTCCTTGAACTGCACCATGCCCGAGTTGGTGAACAGCAGCGTGCCGTCGCCGCCGGGGACCAGCGAACTGGACGCCACATGCCGGTGCCCCTTGCCGACGAAATAGTCGATGAAGGCCTGGCGGATTTCGTTGGTGGTTTGCATCGGATGCACCTGAATTGGATCGCGCGGAGCGAGCCCATCAATCTAACCGTTTACACGGTGAGGCGTCACTCGGGGCAGAGCGGGTGTTGGTGTTGGTTGTTGGTGTTGGTCAGAGCGAAAGGCCGCAATCCGCGACACGTTGCTCTCACCGAACATCCGATAACTCATTGATCTGAAGAGCATTTTGTCCGCAAAGGACGCGAAGGACGCAAAGAAGAGCGGAAACCGCTTTCGCTTCCTTTGCGTTCTTTGCGTCCTTTGCGGACAAGAAAAGTGGCGCGGGTCGCGAAGAAGTTCGATGCGCGAATAAGCGCACCGCCAGGGGCGACGGGGACTCTCACCGAACATGCGCCAAGGTGTTGAATTTCATACATTTTCAGCCCGTGCGAAATGACGACCCTGTGATTGAGAACGCAAAGGACGCAAAGGGACGCAAAGGACGCAAAGACAGCAAGTGCCGGGGATACCCCAGCGCTGTATCGAGTTTGATTTCCTTTGCGTCCTTTGCGTCCTTTGCGTCCAAAAACACAGTCCGCGATCTTGCGAGAGTCACGGTTCGATGCGCGAACAAGCGCACCGGCCAGGGGCGACCGGGACTCTCACCAACACCATCAACCAACACCAACACCGGCTTCACCCCAGCGCCTTGCGGATGGTCGCGCTGTCGAAGCCGCGCGCCTGCAGGAAGCGTGCGCGGCGGGCCCATTCGGTGTAGTCGGCGGGGGGGTCGTCGCCGAACTTGCGTGTGGCGAGGGCACGGGCCTGGGCTACCCAGTCGATGTCGCCGCCGTCGTCGCCGGTGATCGGCTGGTCGGTCCTGAGCCCGGCCTCGCGCAGATCGTTGCGGATGCGGCCGGGGCCGTGGCCGCGGCGCAAGCCGGCGGCCACCTTTGCGGTGGTCGCGCGCTGGTCGCTGAGATAGCCGTCGGCAGCGAGCGCATCCAGCGCGGCGGCGATCTCGTCTTCGGAGTACTCGCGCTGCGCCAGCTTGCGCGCCAGTTGCAGGCGCGAGTGCTCGCGCCCGGCGAGCAGTGCCAGCGCCGCAGCCTGTGCGCTGCGGCGCGGCTTGTCGCTGTCAGGCTTCATCCGCCGCGGCGACCGCAGGCAACTTGAGGTCGAGCAGCTTTTCGCGGATGCGGGTCTCGATTTCCTGGGCCATGTCCTTGTGCTCCTTCAGGAACAGGCGCACGTTGTCCTTGCCCTGGCCGATGCGCTCGCCCTTGTAGCTGTACCAGGCGCCGGATTTCTCGATGAAGTTGTTGGCGACACCAAGCTCGATGATCTCGCCCTCGCGCGAGATGCCCTCGCCATAGAGGATCTCGAACTCAGCCTGGCGGAAGGGCGGCGCCATCTTGTTCTTGACCACCTTGACCCGGGTCTCGGAGCCGATCACTTCCTCGCCGCGCTTGACGCTGCCGGTACGGCGGATGTCCAGGCGCACCGAGGCGTAGAACTTCAGCGCATTGCCACCGGTGGTGGTCTCGGGATTGCCGAACATCACGCCGATCTTCATGCGGATCTGGTTGATGAAGATCACCAGGCAATTGGAGCGCTTGATGTTGCCGGTCAGCTTGCGCAGCGCCTGGCTCATCAGGCGCGCCTGCAGGCCGACGTGCGAATCGCCCATCTCGCCTTCGATCTCGGCCTTCGGCACCAGCGCCGCGACCGAGTCGACCACGACCACGTCGATGGCATTGCTGCGCACCAGCATGTCGGTGATTTCCAGGGCCTGCTCGCCGGTGTCCGGCTGCGAGACCAGCAGGTCGTCGACGTTGACGCCGAGCTTCTCGGCGTAGGTGGGATCGAGGGCGTGCTCGGCGTCGACGAATGCGGCGGTACCGCCCGCGCGCTGGGCGGCGGCCACGACCTGCAGCGTCAGCGTGGTCTTGCCGGAGGATTCCGGACCGTAGATTTCGATCACACGACCGCGCGGCAGGCCGCCGATGCCGAGCGCAATATCCAGCCCGAGCGAACCGGTGGAAACCGCCTCGATCGCATCCGACGTGCGATCGCCCATGCGCATGACGGTGCCCTTGCCGAACTGCTTCTCGATCTGCGAAAGCGCAGCCGACAGCGCACGGCGCTTGTTGTCGTCCATGATCCAGTTCCTTTCGTTAGGGTGTGGGCCGGCGTTATCCCGATCCTGCGTCTCAGGGATTGAGACTGACCGCCGGATGGATCGATGATGCCACAGGGCCCTGACAACGCCCTGTCAGAAGGCTTCGTGTGGCGCTGTCAGAATTTTCTGCAAGCCGCCGAAGGCCACGGCGACAGTCTGCCGGCGCACGGCGTCGCGATCACCTTGCAGGTGGACCATCTGGGTGACCGGCGGATGGTGGCCGCGTCCCCAGGCCAGCCAGACGGTGCCAACCGGCTTGCCCGGCGTGCCGCCACTCGGCCCGGCGATGCCGGTCAGCGCCACCGCGACATTCGCCCGGCTGCGCGAGAGCGCGCCGCGAACCATTTCCACGACGGTTTCCTGGCTCACCGCGCCGTATTTCTCCAGCGTCACCCGCGATACACCCAGCATCGACTCCTTGGCCTCGTAGCTGTAGGCGACGAAACTGCAGTCGAACCAGTCGGAGCAGCCGGCGATCTCGGTCACCACCTTCGACAGCCAGCCGCCAGTGCACGACTCCGCCGCCGCCAGCTTCATTCGCCGCGCCAGCAGGAGCTTGCCGATTTCCACACCGGCGGCCTGAAGTTCGTGGTCTGCGGGAATCTGGATGGTCACTGCGCGAAGCCGGGAGGGGAATGAAGGCCGAAGATACCCGTGGGCGGCGTCGCGGTGAAATGCGATCACCGCGTAGGCCCGCAAACCAGGGGTGAGCGGACCGGCCATGCGCACTCCCGGCCGCGCATGCCCGATTGCCCGAGGCAGAGGCCGCCGGGCGCGCCCGCGGCCTCCCGCCCGGTGGTCAGAAGCGCCCGGCGCGCAGGTCTTCAACCGCCTGGACCAGTTCCTCGCGGGTGTTCATGACGAAGGGGCCGTAACGGGCGACCGGCTCGCGCAGCGGGCGTCCTGCGACGAGGATCGCGCGGGTAGTGCCCTCGGCCGTCGCCTGCACGACCACGGAGTCGCCAGGTCCAAGCACTGCCAGTTGCTGGGCCAGAACCGGCATCACGCCGTCGACCGCCAGCGCGCCTTCGTAGACGTACAAGAAGGCACTGTGGTGCTCCGGCAGCGGCTGGGCGAAGCTCGCGCCCGCCTGCAGGTGCAGATCGACGTAGACCGGGTCGGTGGCGGCCTGCTCCACCGGACCGCGCACGCCGCCCACTTCGCCGGCGATCACCTTGGCGACCACTCCCGGCGCGGGCGCGACGCTCGGGATCTGCTCCGGCGGGAACTCCTGGTAGCGCGGCTCGCTCATCTTCAGCCGTGCCGGCAGGTTGATCCACAGCTGGAAACCGCGCATCCGGCCTTCCTGCTGCTCCGGCATCTCCGAGTGCACCAGGCCACGCCCAGCGCTCATCCACTGCACCGCTCCGGGCACCAGCAGGCCGGAGTTGCCGTGGTTGTCGCGATGGCGCATGCGCCCGTCGAGCATGTAGGTGACGGTCTCGAAGCCGCGGTGCGGGTGATCCGGGAAGCCGGCGATGTAGTCCTCCGGCCGGTCGGTGCCGAACTCGTCCAGCATCAGGAAGGGGTCGAGGTCCATCAGCTGCGGCGAGCCGATGACGCGCGTCAGGCGCACGCCGGCTCCGTCCGAGGTGGGCATGCCGCGGACCACGCGGGCGATCTTGCGGGTGCTCATGTCGATCTCCGGTTGCGCTGCGGCCTCAGGCCGCGAGCTGGGTGATATGGGACAGGCTGGCGCGCGCGCTGGCAAGCGCCTGTGAACGATGTTCTGCGGACATCGCGAGTCCCTGCGCGCGCACCACCTCGACCTCGACGATCCCGAGGAAGCCGAGCACGAAGCGCAGGTAGGACTCCTGGTGTTCGCTCGCACCACCGAATTCGTGCACGCCGCCCTGGGTGATCGCAAGAATCGCGCGCTTGCCCTTGAGCAGGCCCTCGGGGCCAGTACTGGTGTAGCGGAAGGTCTTGCCGGCCACTGCGACGCGGTCGATCCAGGCCTTCAGGGTCGACGGCACCGAAAAGTTGTACATCGGCGCGCCGATGACCACGACATCGGCCGCGGACAGGGCCTCCAGCGCGCGCTGGGCACGCGCGGACTCGGTCGCATCGGCGCCCGCCAGCGAGCGCGACGACAAATGCGGCAGCGGCTCGGCGTCCAGGTCCATGCGGGTCAGGCTGGCGCCCGGGTGCTGTGCCCGCAACTGGTCGACGATCGCCTGCGTCAGGCCGCGGCTGGCGCTGTTCTCGCCCAGGATGCTGCTGTCGATATGCAGGATGTTCATGGCATCTCCCTTGTCGGTTTGCGCGGATTGCGCATGGGATAGATGCTATGGATGGACCTTCTGGATGATAATCAGGCGATATTCGGACACTTTGTCCTGTTTTTGGATTCAATTGGTGGTAGGGTCAAACGTGAAACGTGAAACGTCAATGGCGTACGGCCCTGGTTGACGTTTCACGTTTGACCTTTCACCGCCGCGCCCAGCTCGCCTCAGGCCCGCCCCGCATGCCCCCCAACCGCCTCGACGACCTCTACTACTACGCCATGGTGGTGCGCCACGGAGGGTTTGCCGCGGCCGGGCGCGCCCTGGGTGTGCCGAAGTCGCGCCTGTCGCGGCATGTCAACGCGCTCGAGGAGCAGTTCGGCGTGCGCCTGCTTCAGCGCTCGACGCGCCGCTTCGTGGTCACCGATACCGGCCAACAGTTGTTCCGCCACTGCGAGGCCATGCTGGCCGAGGCCGAAGCCGCGCTGGAGGTGGTCGAAAGCGCCCGCAGCGAGCCGCGCGGGCGCATCCGGGTGGCCTGCCCGGTGGCGGTCGCCGAGACCATGCTGGCGCCGGTGTTGCCGCGCTTCCTCGCGCAGCACCCCAAGGTACGGGTCGACCTGGTAGTCAGCAATCGCCGCGTGGACCTGCTCGGCGAAGGCTTCGACGCCGCGCTGCGCGTGCGCACCACGCCGAGCGGCGAAGATGGCGTGGTGATGCGCAGCTTCGCCGAGTTGTGCGAACTGCTGGTGGCGAGTCCCGCCTACCTCGCCGCCACCGGCGCACCCGAAAAACCCGCAGACCTGGCCATGCACCAGATCCTGGCCTTCGACGCCGAACGCGAACGGCATGCCTGGGAACTGCGCGGCGCCGATGGCAGCGAGTCACGCGTGGAACTGCAGCCGCGGCTTTGCTGCCACAGCTTCCCGGTCCTGCTGCAATCGGCGCTCGCGGGCCTTGGCATCGCGCTGCTGCCGGAATCCACGGTGCGTGCGGCGCTGGCACGCGGCGAACTGCTGCCGGTGTTGCCCGGCTGGTCGCTGCCGCAGGGGATTTTCCATGTGGTGTTCCCGCATCGCCGCGGCCTGCTGCCCGCGGTGCGCGCCTTCATCGACTTCCTCGCCGAGACCATGCCCCTCGCGGCGCGCTGATCCGGAGTATCTTGCGCGGGATCGAACGGGGGCGGTCCGCGATGAGCGAGCGAACTGCAGTGCGATGCCTGCATGCGATGCTGATCTGGGCCAGCGCGATGGCGCCGGCAGCGGCGGGCTGTCCACCGGCGGCTGAGCGCGCGCAACTGGTGGCGGCAGCGCAGTCCAGTCCGCAAGCGAGCCGGCGCGCTGCTTGGGAGACGGCGATCGCGGCACACCGGGCCTGCCAGGACCCGGAGGCCGAGGCCCAGGCGCTCGCCGGCTGGTCCGAGCAGACCATGCGCGACAACCAGCGCGATGAAGCGCTCGAGGTCGAGACCGCGCGGCACGCCCTGGCGGCGCGTACCGGTCTGGACGACCATCGCGCCGACGCGGCGCTGCACTTGGGCATCCTGCTCGGCAACCGCGGCGAGGCCGATCTCGGCGAGCGTCGGCTGCGCGAGGCTGCGGCCCTGTTCGAATCCCTGAGCGCCTGGTCGCAGGCGGCGGACACCTATTCGCGACTGGCCCGCGGAAATCGCCAGGCCGGCGACTACCTGGCGGCGCTGACCGACGAACAGAAGGCGCTGGCGATGCGCCGGCGAATCGATCCACCGCCCAACGTCTGGCGCTCGCTGCTCAATCTCGCGGTACTGTACGAGCAGCTTGAGCTGCACGAGGACGCTCGGCGCCGCTACGCCGACGCACTCGATGAGGCCGCGCGTGAGGGCGACGACGCGAATGTCGCCATCGTGCTCACGGCGTTTGCCGGCTACCTGAACGACTTTGGCGACGAACACGCCGCGCAGGCCCTGTCGATGGCCGAGCGCGCACTGATCCTGGTGCGCCGCGGCGGCGACCAGGTGCAGATCGCCTCCGCGCTGCTGCAGGTGGGTCGCGCGCACATGAATCTGCTTCATCTGGATGACGCGCAGGCCGCGTACGCCGAAGGCCTGGGCCTGGCCAGGGCCGCCGATCATCGGGCCATGAGCGCGCACCTGATCTTCCGCAGCGGTGAACTCGCGCTGCTGCAGGGCAAGCCCACGCTGGCACTCGAGCGCCTGGAGGATGCGCGCCAGCGCTACGAGTCGCTCGGAAATCGTCATCGATTGGTCAAGGTGCATGCCGCGCTGGAAGAGGTGCACACCGCGCTTGGCGACCCGCTCTCGGCGGCGCGCGCAGGGCGCGAGCGCTTCCGCCTGCGCGACGAGCTGCTCGGCAGCAACGCGACCGGCCGCCTGGGGGAGCTGCTGAGCCGCTTCGAGCTCAGCGAAGAGCGCCTGCGCAACGAGCACCTGGAGCAGGAGAAGGCAGTCGCCGAACTGACCTTGCAGGCCGAGCGGCGCGAGCTGCAGCTGATCTACCTTGTGGCAGGCGGGATCGCCCTGGCATTGCTGCTGCTGGGCTGGCGGCATGTCACGGCGCGCCGCCTGTACCGCCTGCTGAGCCAGCAGAACCAGTTGGTCGTGGCCCAGGCGGAACAGCTGGCGGCGGCCAACCGGCAACTGACCGAGCAGAGCGAGCGGCTGTACCAGAGCAGCATCACCGACGGGCTGACCGGCGTGCACAACCGCGCACACGGCATGGCGCGGCTACAGGAATGGCTGGCGCCTGGCGGCCAACGTCGCGCATGCCCGGCGGTGCTGCTGTTCGATGTCGATCACTTCAAGGCGATCAACGACCGCCACGGCCACCCGATAGGCGATCAGGTGCTGGTCGCGGTCGCTCGCGCGCTGCAGCAGGCGCTGCCCGATGGCGCGGAACTCAGCCGCGTCGGCGGCGAGGAGTTCATGGTGCTGCTCGCCGACGGTCCGCAGCAGCCGGCGATCGAAGCCGCCGAACGCTTGCGGCGCTGCGTGCACGACGTGTGCGTCGAAGCCTGCGGGCAGCGCATCGGCGTCAGCGTCAGCGGCGGCCTGTGCCGAGCCGCGCACCTTTCCGAATGCAGCCCGCAGCGGGCGTATGCCGCCGCGGATGCGGCCCTGTACCTGGCGAAGGGTGCCGGTCGCGATCGCATCGTGATCTACGCAGACGAGCAGGCGGCAGCACTGCCCTGATTGGCTCCCCGGGGAAAGGGCGAACTGGCTCTCGGCCGGCCATGGTCGCGCGTACACACTGCGCGGCACCCCAAACGAGTCCCTGCCGATGAAGACCCCTGCCCTGCTGCTGGCCAATGCGCTGTTCGCCTCCACTGCGCTCCAGGCGGCGCCGGTCGATGACGCCGAAACCGTCGCTGCGCTGGACCGCGAGTACCAGAGCGCGGTCAAGCACAACGATGCCGCGACCATGGCGCGCATCCTTGCCGACGACTTCGTGTTGGTCGCCGGCAACGGCGCGGTGCACGACCGTGCGGCCCTGCTGGCCGAGGCGCGCAGTGCGAGCGTCAGTTATGAGCAGCAGGACGAACTGGAGCAGCAGGTCCGCGTGTGGGGCGACACCGCCGTGGTGACAGCGAAACTGTGGGTCAAGGGCACCCGCGAGGGCCAGGCCTTCGATCGCAAGTTGTGGTTCAGCGATGTCTACGTGCGCACCGCGGACGGCTGGCGCTACGTGCTCGGCCAGGTGGGCCAGCGCGAGTAGCCCGGCTTGCGCCCGCGGGCTCCGGTCGCGAAACTGGTGGCGCTGCAGGTCGATCCGGGAATGCTGTGCCGTCCAAACCGCTGGTCTCACCCACGCGCCGACATGTGCTGCGCGCCCTGATCTCGTCGTGGATGCTGGTGTGCCTGCCGCAGGTCCTGCCTGCTGCCACGCCAGACGATGGCCTCAAGGCCGGCGAGTACTGGTGGACGCCCGAGCTGGCACCCGGCGGCCCACTGGTGATCGTGGTCAGCCTGCCGGAGCAGCGCGCCCGCGTCTATCGCAACGGGATCCGCATCGGCGTCACCACGATCAGCAGCGGCCGGCGCGGCTACGAGACGCCGCCGGGCGTGTACGCGATCCTGCAGAAGCGTCGCGAGCACTACTCCAACCTCTACGACGACGCGCCGATGCCCTACATGCAGCGGCTGACCTGGGACGGCGTGGCGCTGCACGGCGGCCATGTCACCGGGCGTCCGGCCTCGCATGGCTGCGTACGCCTGCCCGAGGCCTTCGCCGAGAAACTCTTCGCGGTGACCGAGCGCGGCATGACCGTGATCGTCGCCGAGGGTGCGACGCCGGTGCCCAACCTGGAAGGCAGCGGCATCCTGGCGCCGACAGAGGCCGCCGGCGCTGCGCCGCGGCCGCGCCGTTACAGCCCGCCGCAGCGCTACCACCTGAGCCCCGGGCTGGCCACCAGCGGCCCGATATCGGTGCTGATCAGCAGCGCCGATGCCGCCGTAGTGGTGCTGCGCGGCGGCAGCGAGATCGCCCGGGCGCGGATCGACATCGAGCCTGGCGTACGCTTCGGGCTGCATGCCTGGGTGATGCTGGACGGCGATGCCGGCCAGCCCAGCGCGGTGGTTCCAGGCCGACGCCAGCACCAGTGGATGGAGCTGGCGCTGCCGGCGCACGCGCCGCCGGGGCACCGCCCCTTCGACGCGGCGGCGGTCAGCGCCTTTCGCCTGCCGCCACCGTTCCTGACCGCGATCCACGACTGGCTGGAGCCCGGCGCCACGGTGATCGTCACCGACGAGCCGGTCGACCCCGGCAGCAAGGTAACGGTGTTGGACGCAGCTGAAGAAGGCGACGGCTGAGGGCTGCGCCGGCCGCGTTCGCCGGCTATGTTGCGGCCATGCGCACTTTCCTGATGTCGTTCTTCGCCCTGCCGGCGCTGCTGCTGGCCGGCGCCGCCGCAGCCGGTGACCTGGGCGACAAGCTCGCGCGGCTGGCGCCCGAGGCCGATCCGGCTGTGATCAAGCTCGCGCTCCGCGCGCGCCAGTGCGCGCTGGCGCACGGCGAGGCGGAGGCGGACGACCGCCTTGCGGTGATCGATTACTCGCGACCGTCGACCGAGCGCCGCCTGTGGGTGTTCGAGCTCGAGCCTGCGCGCCTGCTCTACTCGGAGCACGTCGCCCACGGTCGCGGCAGTGGCGACAACCTCGCGCAGCGCTTCTCGAATGTCGAGGGCAGCCACCAGTCCAGCCTGGGCCTGTTCCGCACCGCCGAGACCTACCAGGGCGGCAACGGCTATTCGCTGCGCATGGACGGTCTGGAACCCGGGATCAACGACCGCGCGCGGCCACGCGCCATCGTCATGCACGGCGCACCCTATGTGAACCCGGAGCAGGCGCTGCGCCAGGGCCGCCTCGGGCGCAGCTTCGGCTGCCCGGCGGTGCGCCGCGAGATCGCCCACGAGCTTATCGACACCCTCAAGCAGGGGCAGTTGCTGTTCGCTTACTATCCTGACGAGGCCTGGCTGCGGCATTCGCAGTTCCTCGCCTGCGAGGACGCATCGGCCGAGCTGACTGCGGCGGCCGCAGGCGGGAGTCCGTGATGGATCTGCGACTTGTCACCGCCCTCGGCACGGGTGACCGCAGCGATTCACCTGCGATGAACTGACGAGCCCTCTGCTTTTCTCTGCGCTCCTCTGCGTCCTTGGCGTCTGCGCGTTGAACCGCTCCGCCACGCAGCCGTCAGCGCTCCGTGCGCCAGCTCGCCGAGGCCCTCTGCTCGGCGCCGCTGATGCCTTCCAACTCGATATGTTCGGTCAGGCGGTAGCGCAGGATCACCAGCTGGGTGGCGTCGAGCAGGCTGGTGCCGTAGCCGATGAAGAATCGCGGCGAGAGGTATTTGCCCACCACCAGCGCCGAGCCGATCGCCGAGCCGAAGCTCTCGACGCCGGCGGCGAGCCCGAGCTTCTTGCCGATGCTGCCGGCAACCAGGCTGCCGCCAGCGGTCTCGAGCGCACTGGCGTATTCGCCGAGTTGCTCGCTGTCGGCCCCGCTGGCGGTGGCGAGCGGCCGTCCGAGCACCAGGTAGGACAGGGTTTCCGACTGGTCCAGTGCCGGGTCCGAATACAGCCGGATTGCCGGACGGCGCGCGTTGCCGCGCACCTGCACGCCGACGCGCTGGCGGTCCACGCGCTTGACCGCGAGGATGTCGAGGCTGGGGTTGTCGGCGCGCCCGCCGCCGAAGCCGAGCCGGCCGCGCTCGATGTCGAGCTTCTGCCCGTAGGCGTTATAGATGCCGCCGATCAGCATCTCGCCGGTCGCGCGCGGCAGCTTGCCGGGGCGCTGGATCAGGTGCACACCGCCGTTGAGCGTGGCCTCGATGCCATAGCCGCGCAGGTCCACCGCCTGGATCAGCGCGACTGATACCTCGGCGCTGATGGGAAGCGGCGGTGGTGGTGGCGGCGCGTCCTCGATGACCACGTCCTCGGACGCCGGGAAGGCGGGCTGGAAGCGGTCGAGGTCGATCTTGCCCTGGCGCAACAGGATGCCGCCGTCGATGGCGAAACCCTCGGCCCCGCGCTTGACCAGGAAATTCGCATCGCCGGCCAGGCGCACCGCCGGCAGGTCGACGAAACCGGCGTTGTCGGCGCGGATGCGCACCTCCGAGACGTCGCTGTCGCCCAGGCCCACCAGCCCGTCGATGCGCACATGGCCCGGGGCGATCGCGAAGGCGCCGTCGACGCGCACCAGCCCGTCGCCTTCCAGCAGCACGCCGAGGGTACTCTCAGTCGCCTTCAGGCCCAGCGCCGGCAGCTCGAAGGCCAGTTCCTTGCCTTCCAGCAGACCGCGGACCCGGGTGGGATCCGACAGCGGTGCGCTGACCTCGCCCGACAGGCCGCCGCGCATGCCCTGCACTTCCGCCGACAGCCCGTCGACGAAACTGAGGTCGGTGATCGCGAGTTTCGCGCTGAACTCGCCGTCCGGCTGGTCGAATCCGCTTGCCCGGGCGTCGATGCGGCCATGGCCGGGCAGTTCGATGGCGGCATCCAGCGCGGCGCTGGCGCCGTCGAAGCCGAGCTGGCCATTGAAGGCCAGCGGCGTGTCCAAGCCCTCGGTGCCGCGCAGTTGGCCGTCATCGATGTCGAAACGCAGCGCGCCGCCGGGTTTGCCATCCGGATCCAGCGTCAGTTCGCCACCGCCGGACAGCTGGCCATCGACGCGCCAGTCGCCGGGCTCGGCCCAGGCCTGCAACTCCTTGAGCGGCAAACCATCGAGGGCAATCGACACGACGCTCTGGGTCTCGTCGCGACGGCCGCTGAGGCAGGCGCGCGCGGTCGCGGCCGTCAGGCAGGCCTGGCCGAGGGATTGCTGCGCCGGCCCGATCGATAGCGCCGCGGTATCTTCCAGCGTCCACGGCGCGCCGCGTGCCGGCGTCAGCTCCAGCCGCTCCAGGGTGCCGCTCCAGGCATCCAGCTGGCGGCTACCGGCGAGCGCCAGCTCGACCCGCCCGCGGGCCTCGCGCGTGCTGAGTTCGATCCGATGCGCGGCTTCGTCGCCACTCACGGTCAGGCGCAACGGCTTGAAGTGGCTGCCGTCGAGCGCAAGGTCGTCGCTGGCAACGTCCAGCGACCAGCCGGCCTGCTTGCCGATGCGGATTTGCGATGCCGCGATGCCATCGATGGCCAGATCGTCGATCTGCAGCAGCGCGCGGGTCGCGGCGACCGGATCGGCGTCCATGCGCGTGTCGATCCGTCCGCTGACGCGCCCCTGCCAGGGCCCGAGGCGTGCCAGGTCGAAGTCCTTCAGCGCCAGCGAGAGCGCATCGGCCTCGGGCACTTCCAGGCTTGCGCTGCCGGCGCCCCAGCGCAGTTCGATGCGCCCGGCGAGCGGCTGCGCATCGCGACCTTCCAGCTTGCCCGCCAGCGCGATCGGTGCGGCGCGCAACTCGCCCGACAGGTCTGCGATCGCCAGCGCCCAGTCCGCGCGCGCGCCGAGCGTGGCATCCAGGCGCATCTGGCCAGCGAGCGTGCCGGGCCAGTCGGCGAGCAGCAGCGCGGGGTCGACATCGCTGGCCTTGAGGTCGAAACCAAGCCCGGTGGCTGCGCCCAGGGTGACCGTGCCACTGAGGTCCAGCAGGCTCTGCGCCAACCCGATCTGCGAGGGCGCCACTTCGATCCGCGCGGGCGTGCCGGACAGCGCCAGCCGCAGCGGGCCGCTCTGTTCGCCGCGCGTCCAGGTACCGTCCAGGGCCAGTTGCCAGGCCGCGCTGTGGCCGCCGAGCCGGAGACCGGCGCTGATGCGCGGCGCCAGTTCCGGCGGCGCCTCGCGCCAGTCACCCGCCCACAGCTTCTCCAGCTTGCCTTCGATGGCACCGGCTGCGGCGGACGGATCGGTGGGCCACTCGCCCGTCAGTGAGAGCCGGCCTATCTCGGGCGAGGCCACTGCCAGGGCACCGATGCGGACGCGGTTTTCGAGGAACTCGAGTCCTTGCAGCGTCAGATCGATGCGCCGGCCATCGACGGTCACCGGGCCGGACACGCCGAGTTTTCCTCCCATCCAGTCCACCGCGAGTTCCAGGTCGAGCATGCGCACCGGCGCATCGACGCCGAAGCTCGCGAGATCGATATCGCTGGCGCCGAGCGTGCCGCGGACACCGAGGGCACCGAGCGGCTGGCTGAGATCCGCAGCCACGCGCAGCTCGCCGCCGCCGTCCAGCGCCAGCTCGATCGCCAGCGCGTCCAGGTCGCCGGCCATGCGCAACTGCGCGCGATGCAGCACTGCCGGCAGGGTCCACTCGCCCTCGCTGGCGAACTCGCCGGCCCAGTCGCGCTGGGTGTCGACCGCCGCCCGCGCCCGCACAGCAAACTCGCCCTGGCGCAGCGCAAGGCCATCGATGGAAATACTCCCGTCGCGCAGGGCGATCTCGGTAGCGGCCAGCGAGAACACCAGCGGCTGATCGCCGCCGAGGTCGATTTCATTGGCCACCAGCTCGAGGTTGCGCAGCACCAATGCGACCGGCAGTTCAATCACGCCCGGCCGGGCCGGTGGCTGCGTGGGCTCGTCCTCGCCCGGCAGCAAGGTGTAGCGCGCGCCGGCCAGTCGCAGCGACGCAATGTGCACCTCGCCGCGGAGCAGCCGCGAGGTCTTGACCTGCATCGCCAGTTGCACCGCGCTGATACGCACGCCGGGCAGTTCCAGCCGCGGCGTGTCGATCTCGAATCCACCCGCCAGCGAGCCGCGCAGCGCGGCGTACTCGATGCTGCCGCCTGCCGCGCCAAGGCCGCGATCAAGCAGGAAGGCGAGGCCCGATTCGCTGCGGAACAACCAGACGGCGGTGGCCAGCAGCAGGAGGAAGATCCCCAGCAGCGACCAGCCCAGCCAGCGCGCGAGCCGCCTCACAGCTCGGGCCCGATGGTCAGGTGCAGGCGCAGGCCGTCGCCCTCGCCCGCCACCGGCTGCGCCAGGTCGACCCGCACCAGGCCCACCGGCGAGCGCCAGCGCAGACCCACGCCCACGCCGGCGGCAATCTCGAAATCACCCGCGCTGAACGCATTGCCGGCGTCGACGAAACCGGCCACACCGAATTCGCCGAACAGATGCTTCTCGTACTCGAACGAGCCCACCGCCAGGTACTTGCCACCGCCGACATTGCCGAGCGCATTGGGCGGGCCGAGGGTCTGGTAGCCGAAACCCCGCAGGCTGCGGTCGCCGCCGGCGAAGAAGCGCAGCTGCGGCGGCATCGCATCGAAATCGTCGGTCCACAGCGCGCCCAGTGTCAGGCGCGCCAGCCAGCGGTTGTCGCCGTGCGGCATGAGCAGCTTGGCCTCGGCCTTGAACTGGGCGAATGCCGCGTCGCCGCCGCCGGGCGTCGCGCGCGCCTCCGCCGACAGCGACCAACCCTGGCGCGGCGCGAGGAAGTCGTCGGTCAGCCGGCGGAACCAGCGGGCCTCGGGGTACACCAGGGTGCTGCTGCCGGGCAGCTCGCCGACTTCGAAATCGCCACTCTGCGCCGCCAGGCCCCAGGCGAAGGAGCCGTGCTCGTGCTCCAGCTGGCGCGCCAGGAACAGGTTGGACACCTTCTGCGTGGAGGTGTCGGTGGTCTCGTCGCGATAGGACAGCGAAGCGACCCAGGATTCGCGATCCGCGCCGGGCAACGGGATCACATACTGCCCGCCTAGGGTGTTCAGGCGCTGGCTGATTTCGGCGCGCACGCTGGCCTTGTGACCGCGATCATTGAGCCAGCGCCGGTTGGCGCCGCCCTGCACGCCGGCGCCGCTGTCGGTGCCGAAGGACACGCCGCCGGTGTAGACCGTGCGCTTGGCCGGGCGCAGGCGCACCACGATCGGCACCTGCTGGTCATGCGCATGTGCCTGGTCGGTCTCGATCTCCACCTCGCCGAAATAATCGCTGTCGAGCAGGCGCTGCTGCAGCTCGACCAGCCGGTCCTGGCGGTAATCCTGGCCAACCTTGTAGGGCAGATAACCTTTCAGCAGGTGATCCGGGAATTGCGCACCCTCGAAGCGCGTCTGCGCGAAACGGAAGCGCGGGCCGGACTCGAACTTCAGGCGGATGCGGGCGCTGTGCTCCGCCAGGCGCACGCCGACGCGCTTTTCCACCAGATTGGCATCGAGGTAGCCGCGCTCAGCCAGCGCGTCGCCGATCTTCGCCTTGCTCGCCTCGTAGACCGCGTGGTCGAGGATGGTTTCAGGCGCCGGCGCGAAGGCCGCAACGGCCCGCTTCACCGTCTTGTCCTCGCCGCCCGGACCGGCGACCGAGACGTCGGCGCTCGCGACCAGCGTCGGTTCGCCGGGGTCGATCTTGAACCGCGCGATCCAGGTCTTGCCCTCCAGTTCCAGCGTGCTGTCGACCTTGGCGTGGTAATAGCCGAATGGCTGCAGCGCCTTGGCCATCTGTTTCGCCGCGCGCGCGTGGACCCGGCGCACCAGCGCGTCGCTGGCGTCCTGGCGCGACATCAGGCCCTTGAGCTCCAGCGCGCCGGAGACCGCGGTGCGCATGTCGCCCTTGACCCCGGTGATGAAGATGCGCACGCGCTGCTGGCTGCGGTCGCGCTTCTCGCCGGCCGCGACCGGCGCCCGTTCCTGGTTCCCGCCGCCCCACAGCGTGGCGCAGCCGGCGAGGTGCAGGCACAGCAGCAGCGCAAGCGCGCGCGCTGCGCGATGGAGCATCCTGGGCAATCGGAAAACGGTGTCTTGCATGGCAGCGACCATAGCGCGAGATGCGTCTGCGTGAGTTGACGACACACATGACGCCTGGCGGATTGCGACGATTGGACGTGCCGGCGCATCTTGATGAATCCGGCGGGTCGCCCCCACATTCGTACGACACCCGGTTCGTTAATTTCAGCTGATCGCAGCCGATGGCGACGGAACCTGCATCGGATTCGCGGTCTAAACGTCCAGTTCCCCAACAACCCCACAAGAATCCAGCCATGTCCCAAGCACGTGTTGGCATCGTCCTGACCCTGGTCGCGCTGGCCGTCGGTGCCGGCCTCTACGCGCAGACCGGCAACAACGCGGCAACCGCGAGCACGCCAGTCCAGGCGGAAGCGCCGGCCGCCCTGTCCACCAGCGGCATGGCCCTGCCGGACTTCCGCGAGATCGTTCGTCGCAACCGCGATGCGGTGGTCCAGATCGCGGTGCGCGGCGAGGACCGTCGCTTCCAGCAGCAGTTCGACGAGGACAGCCCGATGGGCGAGTTCTTCCGTCGCTTTGGCATTCCCAACCATCCCGGGATGCCCGGCGGCGGCAATGCGCCCGAACGCCGCGGTTCCGGTTCCGGCTTCATCATCGAGGCCGATGGTCGCATCCTGACCAATGCCCACGTGGTCAAGGACGCCGACGAGATCGTCGTCACCCTGTCCGACAACCGCGAGTTCAAGGCCAAGGTCCTCGGCAGCGACGAGCGCACCGACGTGGCGCTGATCGAGATCGATGCGACAAGCTGCCGGTGGTGCGCCCGGCAATTCCGGACCAGCTCGAAGTCGGTGAATGGGTGCTCGCCATCGGCGCGCCCTTCGGCATGAGCTACACCGCAACCCAGGGCATCGTCAGCGCCACCGAGCGCCAGCTGCGCGAAACCTACGTCCCCTTCATCCAGACCGACGTCGCGGTCAATACCGGCAACTCGGGCGGTCCTCTGTTCGACGTCCGCGGCGAGGTGATCGGCATCAATTCGCAGATCCTGTCCGGCAGCGGCGGCTACATGGGCCTGTCCTTCGCAATCCCGATCAACACCGCGAACCTGATCGCCGAGCAACTGGCCGACAAGGGCTTCGTCGAGCGCGGCTACCTCGGCATCCAGTTCCAGCAAGTGACCGGCCAGCATGCGCGCGCCTTCGGCCTGGACCGCCCGCGCGGCGCGCTGGTGGCCTCGGTGGTGCCGGATGGCCCGGCCGACGACGCCGGCGTCCAGCCTGGCGACATCGTGCTCAGCTACAACGGCAAGCTGCTCGAAAGCTCGGGCGAATTGCCGCCGTTGGTCGGCGCCACGCCGGTCGGCGCCAAGGCGAAGATCGAAGTGCTGCGTGACGGCAAGACCCGCGAACTCACCGTCACCATCGGCAAGCTCGAGGAGGACGCCACCGCCGAAGCCACCCCGCGCGGCGGCAGCTCTGCGCCCGCCGAGGCCAAGGAGTCGCGCCTGGGCCTGGCGCTGTCGGAGCTGACCCAGGAGCAGTTGGAGCAGTTGTCGATCGACGGCGGCGTGCTGATCACCGGAGTCCAGTCCGGTCCCGCGGCCCGTGCCGGCCTGCAGCGCGGCGACGTGATCCTCGAAGCCAACCGCCAGCGCGTGAAGACCATCGCCGAGCTGCGCAAGGCCATCGGCGACGGTGAAGACGGCGAACCCACGCTGCTGCTGGTCCGCCGCGGCGAAGGCTCGCTGTTCATCGTGATCGAGAGCGAAGAGTGAGGTGATTCCGGGCCGCTCGCCCTGAATTGGGGCGAGCGGCTGTTTGTTGGTTGTTGGTTGTTGGTTGTTGGCAGCGACGCGCGCACACCGCGAGACCTGTGGGAGCCGACTCTGTCGGCGATCTCTTCCCGCCGGCTCATCGCAACAGATCGCGGCTGAAGCCGCTCCCACTGGCCTTCGGCACCGGGCTATTGCTGCCAACAACCAACAACCGACAACCAGCAACCGGACTCGGTCCCAACCGACGCGACAGGCTCGGCGCCTCGAAAAGCCCTTCGCCCCGTTGCAAACTGCGCCAAACGTCCACTGGCGCTCGCGCCTGTTGCGCTGCAACATCGCGCGCACTGCCCAGCGTATGGAAACCGGCGCGATGCTCTATCACCTGCACGAAATGCAGCGTTCGCTGATGAGTCCTTCATCGCGTTTTCGGACGCCGCAGCGAAGATGTATTCGCAGCCCTCCAGGTTTCTGTCGAAGTTCCCCGGCGCGCCACGCATCGCGGCCACCTACGAGCTGATCCACCGCATCGGCAAGGATTACGAGAAGCCCGAGTTCGGGATCAAGACGGTCGAGGCGCATGGCCATGAGGTGCCGATCGTCGAGTACACCGCGCTGGCCAAGCCCTTCTGTCGCCTGATCCGGTTCAAGCGCTTCTCCGATGACCCGAAAACGGTCGAGGACCTCAAGGACGATCCGCCGGTGCTGGTGGTCGCGCCGCTGTCCGGGCACCACTCGACCCTGCTGCGCGACACCGTGCGCACCTGTTGCAGGACCACAAGGTCTACATCACCGACTGGGTCGACGCGCGCATGGTGCCGGCGGAGACCGGCGCCTTCCACCTCGACGACTACATCGACTACATCCGCGAGTTCATCCGCCACATCGGCGCGGAGCGCCTGCACGTGGTCAGCGTGTGCCAGCCGACGGTACCGGTGATGGCGGCGGTCTCGCTGATGGCCGACGACGGTGAGCGCCTGCCGCGCACCCTGACCCTGATGGGCGGGCCGATCGACACGCGCAAGAGCCCCACCCAGGTCAACGACCTCGCGACCACCAAGCCGCTCAGCTGGTTCAAGCACAGCGTGATCCACGAGGTGCCGCGCAACTATCCGGGCTACCGGCGCAAGGTCCACCCCGGCTTCCTGCAGCACGCCGGCTTCCTCGCGATGAACCCCAGCCGACACTTCAGCTCGCACTGGGACTTCTACCAGGACCTGCTGCGCGGCGACCTCGAAGACGCCGACGCCCACCGCAAGTTCTACGACGAGTACAACGCGGTGCTCGACATGCCCGCCGAGTACTACCTCGACACCATCCACGTGGTGTTCCAGCAGCACCTGCTGCCGCGCGGCGAATGGCACGTGCGCGGCCAACGCGTTGCCCCCGAGAAGATCCAGGACACCGCGATCTTCACCATCGAAGGCGAACTGGACGACATCTCCGGCCTCGGCCAGACCCAGGCCACCCATGAACTCACCCGCGGCCTGGCCGACGAGCGCAAGCGCCACCTCACCGTCAAGGGCGCCGGCCACTACGGCATCTTCAGCGGCCGCCGCTGGCGCGAAGTGGTCTATCCGGAAGTGCGCGGGTTCATCCGCGAGCACGCCTGATGGCTGGTGTTGGTTTGAGTCTGGTGTTGGTATGAGTTTCTGGTGTTGGTTGAAGCCGCGCGTCACTGGCTCCAGCAAGCCCCGCTCCAACCAACACCAACAACCAACACCAACACCAGCTTCACCGCTTCGACCGCTCCTCATGCTGCCGTCCCACCACATAACCCACCGCGGCGGTGACGCCGGCCATCAGCGCGCCCCAGGCGTAGATGCCGCCGGTGCCGACGCCGATGAGTGACAGGCCCTTGATCGACCACTGGGTGAAAACGTCGCTCAGGCGGTAGACGAAGGTGTCGATGAAGCCCTTGCCCTTGTAGCGGATCTCGCGGTCCAGCGTGGTGTAGCAGCTGGCCATCGCAGGCTCGCCGAAGGCGAAGCGCACGCCGCGGCTCAGCACCTGGAACAGGCCGATCATGAAGGCGGTGGGGACCAGCACCAGCGCACCAAGCCCGGCCATCAGCAGCAGCGGCATCAGGGTCAGCAGGCGCGCAGTGCCGAGGCGGGTGAAGGCCCAGCGCGCGAGGAAGATCTCCAACAGCAGAGCCAGCAGATTGGTCAACAGGTCGATGCGCGCGAAATAGGCCGCACGCAAGCTGTCGTCGGCAAACAACTCGCGCACGGCGTATCCCTGCTGCAAATACAGGATGCCGCCGCCTACACCGGTCAGCACCATCATCACGCCGAGCCAGCGCAGCGGCACCTGGCTGACGATCAGGCGGAAGGCCGCAAAACTGGTCCCGCCGATCAGCGCATCCATCTGGTCCGCATCCGCGCGTCCGCTGGCCTGGCGCGCATAACGCGCGAGCAGGACCGCGCAGGCGCAGGACAGTGCAAGGAAGCCAAAGGAGACCAGCAGCACGCCATCAATGTCGATCCGCCCGGCCAGCAACATGGTCAACGCGGCGCCACTCAGCCCGCCGGCCGAGCCGCCCGCGGCGATGAAACCGAACACCCGCTTGGCCTGGTGCTCGTCGAACACATCGGCCATGTAGCTCCAGAACACCGACACGGTGAACAGGTTCGCCACCGACAACCAGATGTAGAACACCGGCGCCATACCATCGCGCCAGCCGGGCACCTGCCAGACACCGACGAACACCAGGATGCACAGGAGAAAGAAGGCATAAACCACCGGCACGAACACCCGCCGCGCGAACCGCGACACCAGCGCACCGTACACCGGCTGAGCCAGCAGCATGCAGGCGAAGGTCCCGGTGTAGAGCCAGTTGTACAGCTCCGGCCCGAAACGCACGCCCATCGCCTCGCGCACCGAGCGCAGCATGTAGTAGCTGGTCAGCAGCCCGAAGAAATAGACGAAGGCGAGCAGCAGCGCAGCGCGTTCGCGACGATCGATCTCGAACAACGCCTTCAACTGCATCCGGACACAACCTCGGGGTTTCGGGCGGAGGACGATGGAGCAGGCGCAGTGGGGCCGGCGTCAAGGGATCATGCCCAATCAGCAGCGGCGCGACCACCGCCCGGATGCGTTCGCCGGGTTGGTAGATTGCGCTGCCGCTTGGTGCTGGTGTTGGTTGTTGGTGTTGGCAAGCGCGCGCCAGCCGGGACTCGCCTGGTCATGCTTCAACCAACACCAGAAACCAACACCAACACCGCCCGACACCCCGCCGGTTCCGCAAGGCAGGTCTAAACTTGGCACCAATCCTCGCAGGATCGGCACGCCATGGCCTTCACCCAGTCTCCGCCGCAGCTGGCCAACCCCTACGCCAGCGACCGCGTGCTGCAGTCGGCGCTGCGGCGGATGCTGCCGCATGCGCTGTTCGAGCACTTCCACGAGGAAGCCAATGAACTGGGCCAAGTGGTGGCCGAGGAGTTGTACCCGCGCCAGCTGCGCGAACGCCTGCTGGAGCCGCGGCACACGCCCTTCGATGCCTGGGGCCATCGCATCGACGAGATCGAGCTGACGCCGCTGTGGCAGAGCATGCCCAGTCTGACTGCGCGATTCGGATTGGTCTGGCACGGCTACGACGGCACCAAGGGGGCGCATGCGCGGCTGTTCCAGTTTGGCATGGTGTATCTCGCGACGGCCGGCAACGACTTCTGGTCCTGCCCGCTGGCGATGACCGATGGCGCGGCGCGCGCCCTGATCGAGTCCGGCAACCAGCGCCTGGCGCACCTCGCGGTGCCGCACCTGACCAGCCGCGACGCCACCACGCTGTGGACCAGCGGCCAGTGGATGACCGAGACCACCGGCGGCTCCGACGTCAGCGGCACCGAGACGCGCGCGTTGCGCAGCGAGGATGGGCGCTGGAGCGCCTGGGGTCGCAAGTGGTTCACCTCGGCGGCGACCTCCGAAATGGCACTGCTGCTCGCACGGCCGGAGGGCAACCCCGGCGGCAATGATGGATTGGCGCTGTTCTACTGCGAACCGCGCGACGCCGACGGCCGGCTGCAGAACATCGTCGTCGACCGGCTCAAGGACAAGCTCGGCAGCCGAAAGCTGCCGACCGCCGAACTGCAGCTCAACGGCACGCCGGTGGAACTGGTCGGCGCCGAGCGCGGCGGCGTGCGCATGATCGCGCCGGTGCTGAACCAGACGCGGCTGTGGAATGCTTTCGCGGCGCTCAGCTACTTCCGCCGCGGGCTGCAACTGCTGCGCGACTACGCCGGGCGCCGGCGCGTATTCGGCCGGCGGTTGATCGAACAACCGATCCACCAGCACATGCTCGCGGGCCTGCAGGCGGAACTGGAAGCCGGGCTGCATCTGGCACTGCATGTGGCCGAACTGCTCGGCAAATCCGACCAGGGTGCGCTCGACGACCGCCACCGCCTGCTGCTGCGACTGCTGATCCCGATCACCAAGCTGCTGACCGCACGCCAGGCGGTCGCCGGCATCAGCGAGATCGTCGAAGGCTTCGGCGGCGCCGGTTACATCGAAGACACCGGTATCCCGGGCCTGCTGCGCGATGCCCAGGTGTTCAGCATCTGGGAAGGCACCACCGACGTGCTCTCGCTGGACGCGCTCAGGGTGCTGCGCGGCGATGGCGCCTGGGCCACGCTGAATGCCTCGCTGACCAGCCTGCTCGGCCAGGCCGGCAGCGATGGGGAGCCCGGCGCAGTACTGATCCGCCACGCGCTGGAACGCGCACAGCAGGCCTGGCACATGGGTGGCGCAGGGGAAGCGCACGCCCGCGGCATCGCGCTGACCCTGGGCCGCTGCTATGCGTTGGCGCTGCTGCTGCGACACGGCGCCTGGTCCGCGCTGGCCGAGGGCGACCACCGGCCGCTTGCTGCCGCGCGCCGCTTTGCCGCGCATGGCGTGGATCGAATCCCGAGCGACGACACCCTAGACTCGCGGCTGCTCGCCACCGATGAAACGGAGTAGCTCATGCAACACCTGTGCATCGTCACCACCGGTGGCACCATCGACAAGATCTACTTCGACGATCTCTCGACCTACCAGATCGGCGAGCCCGAGATCGGCCGCATCCTGACCTCATTCGGGGTGAACTTCACGTTAAACATGGTCGCCCTGATGCGCAAGGACAGCCTGCACCTGACCGCCGACGACCGCGAACTGATCCGGCGCACCATCGAGGCGCAGCCGCATGCGCACATCCTGGTCACCCATGGCACCGACACCATGGTCGAGACCGCGAAGGTGCTGTCAACCATTCCCGGCAAGACCATTGTCCTGACTGGCGCGCTGAACCCGGCCCGGTTCCAGAATTCCGACGCGGTGTTCAACATCGGCTGCGCCATCGGCGCCGTCCAGGTGCTTCCGCCAGGCGCCTACATCACCATGAGCGGCCGCGTCTGGGATCCGGCGAAGGTTCGCAAGAACCGTGACGCGAACCGGTTCGAACCGTCGTAGTGGAGCGCCGTAAGGGCGCTGAATTCCGGAGTGGTTGCGGGCCGGTTCTGGGTTTTGGGTTCTGGGCAGCGAAGCTCGCAGGCCGCAGCCCCTTGGCCGCGGATTCCGGCCGTGGTCTTTCCCTATGGCTGCCGGCGGAAGATCGCGGCTGAAGCCGCTCCCACGGGCTATCGGCACCACGGCTCTTGCCGCCTACGACCCAGAGCCCACAACCCACAACCAAAGAAAAGGCCCCGGAGTTTCCCCCGGGGCCTTCAGTTACCGCAGTGTTGCTAGGAGGCTAGACGTTCAGCCATCCGTGCGCAGGCTGACCGTGTCGACCCGGAAGGTGGTCGCCAGCGAGCTGTCGGTGGTGGCCACGAAGCGGATCCGCACGTTCTTGCCTTTGTACGCCGCGACGTTGTAGCTGCGTTGCACGTAGGTCGACGCGCTGGTGGTCTTGTTGACGTTGGACAGCGTCACCAGCGTGGTCAGGACGGCGTTGGTGCTGGCATCGATCAACTGCACCTGCAGCTTGTCGTAGGCCGTCGTGGTGGTGGTCTCGCTGGTCACGATCGAGGTGTAGAAGCTCAGCGTGGCCTGCGTCGCACCCGCCGGGATCAGCGTGGGCTTGCTCTGCACCGTCTGCGAGCTGGTGGTCGCGTTGACGCCGAGGTAGGCATAGCTGCCACCGGTGTTGGCATTGGTCTGGCCGGCCAGCAGGGTGTTGAACGAGGTGCCGCTGGAAGCCGAGCGGGCCCACGAGCCATCCGGCGCCGAGTTGGTGCTGGTGGTGATGCTGTCGAAGTTGCCGTTGGACAGCTTCTCGGTCACCGTGCCGCCGCCACCGCCGCCCGTGCTCCAGGAGGCCGTCGTGTTGAAGGTCAACGTACCAGTCTGGTAGCCGTAGACGCGGACGTAGTAGGTACCGGCGCTCGGAGTGGCGAAGGTGCAGGTCTCGTTGCCCGAGGAGCTGTACGGACGGCAGTCGTAGACGCTGGTGGTGGCCTGGGCGCCGAACTTGACGTGCAGATCGACGTCACCGGTCGCGCCGCTGGTGGCGATCACCAGGTTGGACGCACCGGACGGAATGGCCACCGTGTAGTCCTTCCAGCTGCTGTTGGCACTGGTGGAGTTGGTGGAGCCCGCGGAGGCTACGCCGTTGGCCAGCGCAGTCGCACCGCCGCCGCCCGAGGAGCTCACCGTCACGGAGCGCGTCGTGGTGTTGGTCGCACCGTCGTCGTCCGTGACCGTCAGCGTGACGGTGTAGGTGCCGGCCGCACTGTAGGTCTTGCTCGGGCTGTTGGTGGTCGAGGTGGTGCCGTCACCGAAGTTCCAGCTACGCGAGGCGATCGTTCCGTCGCTGTCGGTGGAGGTGTTGGTGAACGTCGCCGTCAGGCCGCTGGTGGTGAACGTGAAGCTCGCCGTCGGCGCCACATTTGCCGGCGGGGTACCTCCGAACAGCGAATACAGCATGCGGTTCGGCGAACCGGTACCAGCGCTGGTCACGACATTGAGCGTTGCGTTGTTGATCAGCGCGGTGGTGACCTGCGCCGGCGTGGCCGACGGGTTGGCCGCCAGGTACAGCGCCGCGACGCCGGCGACGTGCGGAGACGCCATCGAGGTGCCGCTGATGGTGTTGGTCGCGCTGGTGCCGGTGTACCAGGCCGAGGTGATGTTCGAGCCCGGCCCGAAGATGTCGAGGCAGGTGCCGTAGTTGGAGAACGAGGAACGCGCGTCGGTGTTGGTCGTGGACCCGACCGTGATCGCGTTCGTGGCGCGCGCCGGCGAGTAGTTGCAGGCGTTCGAGTTGTCGTTGCCGGCAGCGACCACCACGGTCACGCCCGCCGCATACATGCGCTGCACCGCGTCGTCGGTCGCCGTCGAGGCGCCGCCGCCGAGGCTCATGTTGGCCACAGCGGGTTGGACCCGGTTGCTGGCGACCCAGTCCATGCCGGCGATCACGCCGGAATTGGTGCCGGAGCCGTCGCAACCCAGCACGCGAACCGGGTGGATGGTCACGCCCTTGGCCACGCCGTAGGTGGTGCCGCCGACGGTGCCGGCGACATGCGTGCCGTGGCCGTTGCAGTCGTTGGTGCCGTTCGAGTCGGAAATGGCGGTATAGCCATTGCCCATGCGGCCGGTGAACTGGGTGTGGGTGCCGAGCACGCCGGTGTCGACGATGTAGGCGTGCACATTGCTCGCCGTGGTGTCGTAGGTGTAGCTGCTGTTCAGCGGCAGCGCGCGCTGGTCGACGCGGTCGATACCCCAGGTGGCGCCGGTCTGCGTGGCGCTTGCGGTCACCACGCCGTCCTGCTCGATGTAGGCGATACGCGGATCGAACAGCATGCGATCGATCTGCTTGGCGCTGGCGCGGATGACGAAGCCCGGCAGGACCGTCTCATAGTGGCGTACGTACTGCAGGCCGTAGGCCGCCGACATGTCGACTGCCATGGACATGACGCTCGGCATATTGGACCGCTGGTTGTCGCCGAAGCTGACCTGTTCTTCTTTCAGGACGACGATGTACTGACCTGCGACAGGCTGCATTGCCTGACGCAGCTCGGCCGCGAGGCCAAGGGAAGGAAGCGCCATTGCTATGGCAACACCCAGACCGGTACCAATCTTGCGCATGAGTACTATCCCCAGAGAGTCCACGAGTGTCAGGTTCCGGGAGTTCCCGGGCCTGCGTTGGATCCAGCAAAAAGAGCGGTCGACGGTGGAATCCGGGCCTCCCCAGGATGGACTCAACACCGCGACCGCCGGGGAACATTAAACAGCCGCCGGGAGGTGGTCAATCGGGGCACAAAGTGCCGTAGCGCGTCAGTCGTGCTGCGTTGCAGCATTAATCGATGCAGACAGACAGATGACGAAGCTGAACGAATGCAAAACCCAATATTAACGGGCTGTTCAGGATTGCTATCTTGAGAAACTATTTGCTGCGGCGCACAACAAGTCGCCGACCGAATGACATATGAATAGATCATTTGCGGCCAACTGACGCGCCAGATCAGCAACTGACGCACAGGGGCAGCCCACATCTGACCCCCGCACAAACTGCGGATGTCCGGGCGGCGACGGGATCGGACAGCGCGGCGGGCCGGTCAGGCGCGCAGGCGGGCCTTCATGTGGATCGGGCGCTGCCGGCGCATCCACACGACCAGGGCAACCAGGGCAAGGAAAGGCGTGAGGCGCCTGGACCAGAGCATGCGGGATTGCGCAGAGCTGCGGGACTCGCCGAAGAACATGGCATCGGCCCCTTGCGGGAAATCCTTGATCCGCGGCGCCAGCGGTGCAGCAGCCGCTGCGGCAGTGGCATCACCCAGCGTCGACAGCCCAGGCAGCCCGCGCAACGCCGAACCTGCTGCGATGTAAGCCTCAACGATCGGCGAGTCGTTCCTGATCGCGTTGCTGAAGGCACTCCCGACCTCGGAGTGTCCTGCCAGGGCGGCATACGTGAAACAGTTGTGCAGCAGGTTGATGATCAGCAGGCCAATCGCAGCCGTGGAGGGCAGATAACCTGCGTAAGTCGAACGACCGCGCCCGCGCAGCATGGACCACCCCTCTCCCTGAGTCTCGAGTGACTAGCCTAACATCGGGCGCGAAGGCGTTAGCGGACGCGGATCGCAGCATGCGCCATGAAGCCGGCGTAAGCTGATCGAGAGCACAAACGGCCACCGCGAGACAGCGCAGAATGTGAGCCAGGAAACGGGAGAAGAGCGCATGAACGCAAGCGCCGGGCAGCAACTCGAAGGTAGCGACGCTCATCTGGAGCGCGCGCACGAGGAGCTCAGGCAACACGCCACCAGCCTGGTCCAGGCCTGGGAGAAGCTCAATGCCAGCCGCTGGAGCGCTGCGCATGGCCGTGGGCTGCAGTTGGCCGCCAAGCAACTGGTGCGCGCCTGCGACCGCCTGCGCCTGTCGCTGAGCCGCAAGGCGGGCGAGCTCGAGACCTTCGTCCGGGTCTTCGTCGACACCTCGCTGACGCCCAACCACGAGCAGCTGCGCACGCTTTCTGCGCTGGTCAGCACATTGGCAAGCACCGCGCTCGCACTCGACATGGTCCAGGCACGCGGCGCTGGCCTCAAGCCGGCGGCAACTGCGGCGACGTCGCCACCCACCGCAGCGCCCACTCCATTGCCGTCACCGGCAACCACCAGCGCACCCGCACGGCCGTCACCGACGGTACCGGCCAAGCGGCGACAGCGCCACGACGAGATGATCGTTCTGGTGGGCGACGGCGCCGAGTTCGGAATCGACCTTGGCCCGGCATTCACCGAGCACGGCTACTCCGTCCGCAGCTTCCTGCACGCGGACCAGGCGCTGGGGTTGCTGTCCGGCGCCGTGCCGCGCGCGATGGTCGTCGGCGCGGCGTTCTCCAACATCGTGCCGCAGTTGCGCGCCCTGGCAGCCGCACGTGCCGAACTCGGAGAGGCCCATCGCGAACCGACGCTCGCGGTGGTGGCGCCGCGGCAGGATCTGGGCCGGCGCCTCGTGGCCTTGCGCCAGGGCGTGAAGTACTTCGAGCCGCCACTGGACCCGCTGGCGATGTTGGTCGCGCTGACCAGCGAAGCGGTGGTGACCGGATCGTCCAGTCGCGTGCTGCTGGTCGACGGCGACCGTAGCCGCGGACACGAGGCAGCAACCTGGCTCAAGGACGCGGGCTACACGGTGCGCCTGTGCCAGGGTTCGGACGACGGCCTGTCGGCGATCGGAGAGTTCAAGCCGCAGGTGGCGGTGATCGATGCCGACATGCGCGGCGCCGAATCGATGAAGCTGCTGCACGGCCTGCGCGACGACCCCACCAGCGCCGACATCCCGGTGGTGCTGGTGGCCAGTTCGCGCGAACTGGCCTTGCGCGAGCAAGCGATTGCCGGCGGCGCCGACGAGTATCTGCTCAAGCCGCTGAAGCCGCGTCATCTGATCAGCGTGATCGAGTCGCGCCTCAAGCGCAGCAAGCGCTTCGCCCCCAAGCGCACGGTCGCGCGCGACGAATCCACCGGGCTGTATCCGCGGCGCGAGTTCATCGAGCGCGCGGACTCGGCGCGCGGCCAGCCAGGCGCGGTCATCCTCTACATCGTCCTCGACGAGCACGAAACCTTGCGCAAATCGCTTGGCATCTCGGGCCAGAGCCGGCTGGACATCGCCGTCGGCCAGGCACTCAAGGAGCATCTGCGCGCCGAAGACCTGCCCTCGCTCTACCAGGACTGCCGTTACCTGGTACTGCTGCGGCGAAGCGACCGCGCCGCCGCGCTGGCCAGCGCCGAAGCCCTGCGCGAGAGCCTGCTGCGGCGCCGGATCCAGATCGGCGACAAGGAGTTGTCGCTGAAAGCCAGTCTGGGCCTGGCCAACCTGGACGGTGAATCGGCCGATACCGGCGTGCAGAACGCCGAGGCGGCCGCGCTGGCGGCGATCCACCTGGGCGGCGATCGCTGCATGTGGTTCGAGGTGTCCAGCGCCAGCCTGATCCCGGCCGAGCGCGACGCCCAGTTGCGCGGTCTGTTGCAGAGCCGTCGCTTCGGCCAGCACATGGAGATCCGCGGCGCGCCGCTGATCCCGCTGCGAGGGCGCGTGCCCGGCCAGTACGAACTGGTACTTGGCTGGCGTCCGGGCGGCACCGGCCAGCCTGCCGCGAGCCAGGACGACCTGATCCGCGTCGCCCGCGAGATTGGCTGCGTCACGGATGTGGACCGCTTCATCATCGGCGAGGCGCTCAGCGTGCGTGCCGACTTGCTCAAGCGTGGGCGTCAGGTGCGGCTGGTCGTCGATCTTTCGCCGTGGGCGTTGGACGACGGCACCCTGGCCGGCCATCTGGAGCAGTTGCTTCAGGAGCGGCGGCAATCCGGCACGGGCATTGCACTGACGCTGCCGGCCGTGGTGCTGGGTGATCGCATGGAGGCTCTGATTGCGTTCGCTCAGCGCCTCAAGCCACTGGCAATCCGCGTAGGTCTCAAGGACATCGGCCGCGACCTGACGCTGGTGCAGCGGCTGCGCGGCGTGCCGATCGACTACCTGCGGCTCTCACCCGAGTTGTCGACCAGTACCGGCAGCAGCGAGCGCGCGACTGAATTGCTCACTGCACTGATCCGTCGCGCGCACCAGAGCAGCATGATCATGATTGCCAGTTCGGTGGATAGCCGCGAGCAGATCGCTCAGTTGCTGTCCGCCGGCGTCGACTACGCCGAGAGCCCGACGCTCGGCTCGCCCACCACGCTGTTCGACTTCGAGTTCTCGCGCTGGATGACGGAGCAGCGGCCAGCGGCGGGGTGAGGAGCGGTGTTGGTGGGTGTTGGTGTTGGTGTTGGTGTTGGTTGTTGGTTGTTGGCAGCAAAGCCGAAGCAGCGCCAACAACCATCAACCGCCAACCAGCGCCCCCTCGCCCACCGGCTCTAATCCAACACCAACACCAACAACCAACACCCGCCTTCAGCCTTTTACTCGCGCCGCCTTGAGCTCCCGGGTGCGCCACCACAAGCCGATGAAATAGACCGTGGCGAGCGCCACCTCCGCCAGCGCCCAGCCGCGCACGGCGGGCGTGGCGAAGGCCTCCATCGCACCATGGGCCAGGTAGACCCAGGCCGCGATGCCGCCATAGATCCACAGCCCGCGCAGGCGGAAGGCCCAGGCGGCGACGAAGGGCAGCAGCGGCGCCAGCGCGACAGCGGCGAAGCCGGCAGCCGCGCGCGCGTCGGGAGCGATTGCCCAGGCATAGGCCAGCCGCAGCAGAACCAGCGCAGCCAGGCTGACGGCGCAGATCCGGGCCGGGCTCATGCGCGGTCCAGCCGGCGGGCGATGTCGGCCACGCGCCGCCCGAGAGCGCGCGCCAGCGTCTTCTCGTCGTCGCTCAGTTGCACCTCGCCGTGGCTGCGCGCCAGGTGCGCGGCGCCATAGGGCGAGCCGCCGCCGGTGGTGCGCGTCAGCGCGGGCTCGCTGTACGGCAGCCCCACCAGCAGCATCCCGTGGTGCAGCAGCGGCAGCATCATCGACAACAGGGTGCTCTCCTGGCCACCGTGCGGGCTGCTGGTGGAGGTGAACACTGCCGCCGGCTTGCCCGCCAGGGCGCCGCTCAGCCATAGAGCAGCGGTGCTATCCAAAAAGTGCTTCAACGGCGCCGCCATGTTGCCGAAGCGCGTGGGGCTGCCGAGTATCAGCCCGCGACAGTCAGCCAGATCGTCCACATTGACGAAGGGTGGGCCGTCTGCCGGCACTTCGGGGGCACTGTGGCTACCCGCGGCCGCCACCAGTTCCGGCACCGTCCGCACCCGCGCATGCATGCCGTCGATCTCCTCGACACCACTGGCAATGCGCCGCGCCAGCTGCGCGGTGCTGCCGTGGCGGCTGTAGTACAGGACCAGAATGAAGGGCATCGACAGCTCGGCGCAGCGCGGAAACCGTGCATGCTACCTGCCCTGCACGTGGACCACCTGCGAATGCGCGTCCCCTGCCGCGGCCTTGCCACGTAAACTCGCCTTCCAGTCCCCGCGCCCGAAGCCGCATGCGTTCCAGGATCGCCACCGCCCTCAAGCGCCCGACCGAGCAGACGCTGGCTTTCGCGCGCTTCCTCGCCCGGCGCTTCAACGACGACCAATGCTTCGAAGCGGCCGGCGCGCTGTCCTTCACGACGGTCTTTGCCCTGGTCCCGCTGCTGACGGTGACGATCAGCGTGCTCGCTTCATTTCAGGAGTTCGAGCGCTTCATCGATGCCCTGACCGACTGGGTGTTCAAGCACTTCGTGCCGGCGGTTGGCGAGCAGATCGAGACCGAGCTGCTGGCCTTCATCGACAAGGCCTCGCAGCTGACAGCCGTGGGCATCGCCGCCCTGTTCGTCAGCGGCCTGCTGCTGGTCACCTCGATCGAACACTCGTTCAACCGCATCTGGCGGGTGGTCGCGCCGCGCCGCGCGCTGGCCCGCTTCGTGGTGTTCTGGGCCGCGCTGACGCTGGGGCCACTGCTGGTCGGGGCGGGCCTCGCGGTCAGCTCGGCGCTCCTCGCCAGTCCTTATCTCGCGGCACTGTCCGCGCGCTTCGGACTGGAGTCGATGGCGCTCGCGGCGCTGCCTTTCCTGGTGACCTTCGCCGCCGCCTCGCTGGCCTATCTGATCGTGCCGAATTGCCCAGTGCGGCTGCGCCACGCGCTGCTCGGGGGCTTGTTCTGCGCAGCTGCATTCGAGGTGGCCAAGTGGGGCTTCGCCCAGTTCATCGGGCGCTTCGCGAGTTACCAGCAGATCTACGGCGCGGCGGTGGCGCTGATCCCGGTCACCTTGTTGTGGATCTATGTCTCCTGGGTGGTGGCACTGCTCGGCGCCTCGCTGACCGCGGCGCTCGGCGCCTTCGCGCATGAGGCAACCAAGCGCGACTTGCCCGAGCGCGAGCGCTTCCCGGCCCTGCTGCGCCTGCTGGCCCGCCTGCGCGAGGCGCAGCTGCAGGGTGTCGGGCTGTCGGTGGGCGAATTGGCCGGGCGCCTGCCGGATGTGCCGGAATCGACCATCGCTGACTTGCTTGGCACGCTGGAACGCGAACGCATCGCCCAGCGCACCGACATCGGCAGCTGGATCCTCTCGCGCGACCCGGAAATCGTGCGCATTCGCGCCCTTTACCGCGGCGGCGGCTTCCTGCTCCCGCTGTCCGATGGCAAGCACACCCACACGCCGGCAAGCAACGTCGATGCACGCGTGCGCCAGATGTGCGAGAACGCGGCGCAGGCGGCCGAGCGCCAGTTCGATCAGGCGCTGGCCGAGTTGTTCCGCAAGCCGGGCGCGCGGCGCGACGATCCCTCGGCCAGCCTGCCGGTCGAGCAGCCGCCAAACTGAATCTGTCAGTCATCGGCCGTGCGCCCGGTCGGCTGCATACTCCAACAGTCCGTCTCGAGGCTCTGCGCATGTCGAATCGTTTCCGCACGCTCCTGCTGTCCCTTGCCCTGGTTGGCAGCAGCGCCGGCGCCGCGCCGGTGGAGCTGTCGTTACCCACCCTGGATGGCAAGACCTTCGATGTCGCCGCGCTGCGCGGACAGTGGATCGTGGTGAACTACTGGGCCACCTGGTGCGGGCCATGCATCAAGGAGATGCCGGAGCTGGACGAACTCGATCACGCGCGCGAGGACGTCAGCGTGATCGGCCTGGCCTTCGAGGAAACCACCCCGGAGGACCTCAAGGCCTTCATCGCGGAGCGCAAGATCAGCTACGCCATCGCCGCCGTGGACGTCTACGCCCCGCCCGCTGCCTTCGCCGTGCCCAAGGGTCTGCCGACCACCCATCTGATCGGCCCGGACGGCGAGCTCAAGCAGAGCTTCCTCGGCCCGGTCACCCGCGCCGACCTCGAGCGCGCGATCGACGCCGCCAGGTAAACGCGCAATGCCCACCCGGCGCTTCCTCGTCAGCGGCCGTGTGCAGGGTGTCAGCTACCGCGCCGCAACCCGCAACGAAGCACGCGCGCTGGGCATCCACGGGCACGCACGCAACCTGCCCGACGGCCGCGTCGAGGTGCTCGCCCAGGGCAGCGACGAAGCCCTGGCGAAGCTCGAAAGCTGGCTCTGGCGCGGCCCCCTGCTGGCAAGGGTCGATGCGGTGGAGGCGGCGGATGTGGATGCGCCGGTGGCGGGTGGGTTCGTGATCGGGTGAACGCTTCTTACCAGACTGCGTGAAGGCTGGTTGTAGATTGTGGGTTGTGGGTTGTGGGTTGTGGGCAGCAAGGCTGGTATTCGCGAACATGTGGGACTTCCGGCCGCCCCTGCCGGTGCGCTTTTTCGCGCAGCGAACTGTCGCGCGCCCTTGCCTGCTTGTTTGTCAGCAAAGGACGCCAAGGGCGCAAAGAAGAGCGTCCTGGGCTGCTCAACATTCCCATGCCACGGATCCGGCAATCGATTTGGCTCTACTTTGCGCCCTTTGCGTTCTTTGCGGACAAAAGTCTTTTATTTCAGATGCTTGAATCAACTGCGGTGGGAGCGGACTCCGTCCGCGATCTCTTCCCATCGGTCACCGGAAGCAGATCGCGGCTGAAGCCGCTCCCACGGGCTGCCGGCTCGCCTGCTTCGCTGCCCGTAACCCAGAACCCGGCAACCCACAACCGGCGCACAACCGCCAGTCCGCCGCCTCAGTACACCGCCTTCGCCCTGGCCACGCGCTTGGGATAGCTCTCCTTCGCCGGCTTCTTTGTCAGCGGCGGCAATTCGAGCGGTTCGAGCGCCACCTCGTGGTCCGGCAGGTGGTCGAGCAGGTGGCGGATGAAGTTCAGCCTGCCGCGCTTCTGGTCGTTCATGTCGACCAGGGTCCACGGTGCTTCGGGCACGTCGGTGGCCTCGAACATCGCGTCGCGTGCCGCGGTGTAATCGCGATATTTGCCGCGCGCGGCGAGGTCGATCGGCGAGATCTTCCAGCGCTTCACCGGATCGCTCAGGCGCTCGGCGAGGCGTTCTTCCTGCGCCTGCTGGTCGCAGGCGAACCAGTACTTGAACAGCAGGATGCCGTTGTCGACGAGCATGCGCTCGAAGCGCGGGCAGTCTTCCAGGAAGCGCCGGTATTCCTCGTCATTGCAGAAGCCCATGACCTTCTCGACGCCGGCGCGGTTGTACCAGCTGCGGTCGAACAGCACGATCTCGCCAGCGCTCGGCAGGTGTTCCACATAGCGCTGGAAATACCACTGGGTCTTCTCGCGGTCGCTCGGCTTGGACAGGGCGACCACGCGGCAGGCGCGCGGATTGAGGCAATCGGCGATGGCGTTGATGGCCCCGCCCTTGCCAGCGGTGTCGCGGCCCTCGAACAGCACCACCAGGCGCTGGCCGGTGTGCTGCAGCCAGCGGTGCATGACATTCAGCTCTTCCTGCAAGGGCTCCAGCGCCTTGCGGTAGTCCTTGCCGCTCATCTCGCCCATCGGATGCTCCATGGCGCCTGGTGCGCCGTCGAAAGCCATTGCGGCCAGCCTACGTGAATTCCCCGGCGTGCGGAAAGCCGCCTTCGCCACTGCCAACTGCCCTCGTCGGCTGGATACACTGCACCGGTGATCCGCGCCTTCCTCCTCGCACTGTTGCTCGCCACTCCCGCGCTTGCGCAGCGGCCGCTGCACGAGATGCGCCTGGATGGGTGGACGGTGGACCGCGGCCTGCCGCACAACACCGTCCTCGCCCTGGCGCAGACGCGCGACGGTTATCTGTGGATCGGCACCTGGGAAGGCCTGGTGCGCTTCGATGGCGCACGCTTCTCGCCGCTGCCGGCCAATGCCGATCCCACGCTCCGCGGCTCGGGCGTTTTGGCGCTCGCCGCCGCGCCGGACGGCAGCCTGTGGATCGGCACCCATGGCGGCGGCATCTTCCAGCATCGCCAGGGACGCTACATCGTGCACAGCCGTCCCGGGGTCGATCTGCGCGAGCACGTGGTCGCCCTGCTGGTCACGCGCGGCGGAATCGCCTACGCCGGCACCTCGAACGGGTCGGTGCTGCGGCTCGACGCGAGCGGGCCCCATCCACTCCGTTTCGATACCGATGCCGGGCGAGTCAACGTCTACAGCCTGGCCGAAGATCGCGAGGGGCGCGTCCTGGCGGCCACCGACGGCAACCTGATGCTGCTCGATGGCGAGCAGCTGCGCCCGCTGGCCCCGCGCTGGCCCGGCGCCACGGCGCCACTGGTCTCAAGGCTGGCGGCCCGCGCCGCCGGAGGATGGTGGCTGGCAAGCTCACAGGGCCTGATGCGCCTGGACCCGGACCTGACGCAGGTGCACGCGGCGGGCTTCGATGCGGCGTTGACGCGCGTGCTGGAGGACCGCGACGGCTCCCTCTGGCTGGGCGCGGAATCCGTCGGCCTGGTGCACCTGGACGGCGGGCGGCGCGAGGTCCTGGGGCGCACCGAGGGCTTGCCAAACTCGCGGGTCGCCTCACTGTTGCGCGAC